>DATKTV010000024.1:0-53703 GCA_035530915.1 Acidiferrobacter sp.
TCTTGTATTTTATGGTGTAATCGCTCATTTGCTAATTATACAGATGCGTGATATATAATACAAGGCAAATCTAAGTCAAAATCAACTTCCCGCTTTCCTCCCCATGGCTAAAGCGAGGGGATTCTCGCGGAGATGGGTTGAACCGGCGCACCAAGTCGTCGAAACTTTCGTCCAGCCCCGGCGAGCAATAGCTAGGCGCGGTGCTCGACAACTTGTTGCCCCTCACCGCGGCGGCGACCTGCTCTTGCAGCAAGGTCAAAAGTTCGTCGATAGTCTTCTTCTGGTGTGCCTCGGAACCCGCGCGGAACATGCTCATCTGGTTTTCAAAAGAGCGCTGCAGCTGGTACTGGCTCACAAACCAGTTCGCCAACAATTCCGCCCTAAAGGACGGAGTTGTTGACTAGGCCTGTCCTTAAGGCGAACTGACGGACGGGCGCTGCAGATCGACTTTCCCGCCCAGCAGACCATTTTGGGTCGATTGTCACGCCTGCGCGCACCAAATGTCGCCAGTAACGGGCGCCATCGCCCCGAACTTACCGCAATTGTTTGCCGCGTCCTGGGGCACCACCAGCGGTCGATCAGGAGAGGCCGCAAACTGGCTCCATCAGCGATAAACCGGACGGCACAGAATGATTGACTTAATGGCTTGATAGCTTATGATGCCAATAACACGGCGTTTTCAGGGGTTTTGTGTATTTTGTGTGCCATTACCTCCACTTAGGGGCCAAAAAGTGATGTGCCCGCACAGCTCCGCTCACACCCACCTCCCCTACTCCGAATGGTTGGCGGTCATGCAATGACATATGGTGGTCGTTACGGGCACATCGCCCTGGGCCTGCTGTTCGTTCTTGCGCTCTATTCCCTGAGCCCCTACACGGTGCCCATTTTTTTAGGTGCGGTATTATGCACCGTCGGCTGGCGAACCCAGATCAGGCTGGAGACCTCCTTCCGTCTTCCGCGGGTTGTCGGAGCGACCCTTCACGCCTTGGCGTGGCTTGGCATCATCGTATTGCCCACTTGGCTTGTGATCGAGACGCTTATTAGCAATCTCGGGCCTGTGATAGCACAGTGGCGCAGCGGGGGAACACTGGTTACCATTCCACCCGAACTGGCGCATATCCCGATCGTCGGGCGCTGGCTTGCCGAACATCTTCATGCCCCCAGCACTAAGGTCCTGCTCCAATACTTGGGCAACCACTCCGACCTCGTGCGCACGGGCCTAGCTCATGCCTGGATATTCATTCTCCATACGACCGTCGCCTCGCTAGTCGTCTTTTCGCTTGCCCTGCGCGGCGAAAAGGTGGCTGCGGAAGTGGACTGGATTGCCCAATCCCTGTGGGGGCCGCGAGGCCTGCAAATCGTGAGCCTCGCGGCGCGATCTGCCAAAGCGGTCATGATTGGCATCATCGGAGTCGGCCTTGTTGAAGGGGTCCTGATTGGGGTGGCCTACGCCATCGCCGGCATGCCCATGTGGCCAAGCTGGCTTATTGCCACGGTCGCCTTGTCAGCTATTCCCTTCGGTGCCGGCGCGATACTCGCGATTGTCTGTGGGTGGCTCATGCTGACGGGACATTTTCTAGCGGGCCTCCTGACTGCCATCTGGGGCGGATCCATCATTACCCTGGCCGACCTCGTTTTACGCCCCCTGGTAACGGGCACGAAGAGCTCGGTGCCCTTCATGGTCTTGTTGTTGAGTATCCTAGGCGGCGCCAAAGTCTTTGGGTTGGTGGGCGTGATCGCTGGCCCCATACTCGTTATGCTGGCGACCTCGCTGTGGCAATCCTGGTTACGCGAAACCAACGAACTCAGCGCGCCCACTCCACCACCTACCGCATAACCGATGGGCGCCAGATGGGTGCCAATACGAATTTGAGGTGGCTGTGCGCGGTTTTAAGCGCCTGATACACCCATTCGGGATCGTGTCCTTCGGCAAATATGAAACCCAGATAACTGGCCCCTTCCGGCAAAGGTATGAGTTCCTGGCCCTCATGGGCGTCGATTACCACCTCCACCACGCCTGGCACCTTGTCTGCGGCCATCAAGCCTTCCACCCGCTTCAGAAGACCCAGCCCAGGAATCGGAATCATGAGTACCCCGGCCGCACCCAAAGAAGGGAGCGGTTCTACCGGTTCCCCGAGCGCATGAAGAACAATCACGTCTTCTAGCGAATACCCCGTACCAAAACGCAACAAGCGCCCGCAAAGACCGCCTATCGTTCGCGCCGCGATCTCGATAATCCACACCCCTTCCGCATTTACGCGACACTCCGCGTGGATCGGGCCCTCGCTTAAGCCATAGGCCTGTGCACCGCGCTCCACTTCCCAACGAACGGCCTCCTGAGTTGCCGGATCGAGTCGCGAGGGGGTGGTATAATAACTTTCTTCAAAAAAGGGGCCATCAAGCGGTTCGGGTTTATCGAAGATTGCGAGCGTGCGCAGATGACCCTGAACCAAGAGACCCTCAAGCGCGACCTCCGCCCCGGGCACGAAGCGCTCGACGATGGCGCGGTTCCACACCATGTGTGGCTCACGCGCCAAAATGCGCCGTAGCCGTGTAACGGCCACGCGTAGCTGCGCCCCATCATCGGCACGCATGACGCCGCGACTCCCGGAGAGCGCAACCGGCTTCAAAACAAGTGGGTAGGGAAGACGACCGAGCGGCGGCAAGGCCGCGTCTAGATCAAGAACCTGGTGCCAGGGGACCCGTACACCGGCTTTGGCCAACGTCGCACGCGCCCAGTCCTTGCGGCGCGCCGTCTCCAAAGAATGCGCCGGATTGCCAGGGAGACCCAGCAGTGGCGCCAAGGCACCGGCGATCTGCGCACCCCAATCATCCAGGCCTAGGACGGCCCGAAAGGCGCCCCCACGCTCGACCTCATCGAAAAGCCGTATACGGCATGCCTCGAGATCATCAAACGGGAGCCGCAAACCAGGCCAGCCCGGGTCGACGATAGTCGACGAGCCGTTGCTCGCCAAAACCACGTCCGCGCGTTTATGGGCCGCGGTCAAAAACGGCACCGTTCGGTAACTACCGAACGGTGCGATGATTAAAAGACGGGGGCGCTTTCCTAAGACCCGCAACCGCCGCCGCAGCCTCCGCACGCCCCGCCGCCGCCGGAGCGCGCGAATACGTTGCGAAACAAGAAGCGCGGCTCGCCATCCTCGACGAAGTCGATTTCAGCGCCATCTAGGTAACTCAAGGCTACCGCGTCTACGAAAATCCGCAGCCCGTCCGCTTCCCAAACAGCGTCCCGCTCGCTTTGATTCTCCGCCATGACCATCCCGTAGGCCAACCCGCTACAGCCGCCCCCCGTGACATAGACGCGTACGCCGATCACACCATCGGCCGACGCCTGCGACACGATCCCCGCCAACTTCTGGCGCGCGGTCTCGGTCACCTGGATCTCATCGACCAGCATTGCTGGAAAACCCTGTGTCGCAGTGTCTGCTCTCTGTTCTTGGGGCATAGAAACCTCCACGCGAAATGCTCATTATATCCGCTTCCCTCCCTTAAGGTAAGGCACCTTTCTTAGCAAGCTGGCTTCCCTTATACTGATGCGCCCTTACGATGAGGAGTATGGCCGTGCGTATGGTTCAGTGTCGGATATTGAAAAGAAGCGCCCCCGGTCTCGATCGCCCCCCTTATCCGGGTGAGCTCGGTCAGCGCATATATGAAGAGGTCTCGCATGACGCCTGGCGCCAGTGGCTAGAACAATTATCGATCCTCATGAACGACCACCACCTGAACACCGCCGACCCCAAGGCGCTCGATGATATCGAGGCCATGATGCGAGCCTATCTCTTCGAGGACCAGCCGCCGGTTCTCAAGGCTGCCAGCAGTAAAAAATAACCGTTACCCACCCTCTAGGACGACAAAAGCCACGGCATAGTCCTGTTCGTCGCTCAGCGTAATGTGGGTCGTGCCCACCTGAAGTTCGTGCGCAAGCGTCTGCGCGCCGCCGGTCATCAGCAGGCCTGGGCGTCCCAAGGAATCATGCGTGACGGCGATGTCACGCAGGCTGAACGTGCCGCGAAACCCCGTCCCCAGGGCCTTGGCGACCGCCTCCTTGGCGGCAAAACGTTTGGCCAACAGGTGGGCGGGGTGGGCTGCGACCAGAAATTCTTGGTATTCTTCCGAACTCAGGATGCGCGCAGCATACCGCGACCCAAAACGGGCAAGCCCCTTAGCCAGCCGTGCCACCCGCACGATATCCGTACCGATGCCGATGATCACGAGGCCGCAGCAGCGGCCACTATCAGCCGCTTCATGTCAGAGACCGCTGCAGCAAGCCCGGTAAACACGGCGCGCGCCACGATCGCATGCCCGATATTCAGTTCGCTCACATCGGCAATAGCGGCAATGGCCTCGACATTATGATAATGCAGCCCATGCCCGGCATTGACGACCAGACCGAGCGCGCGGGCGAGCGCCGCGGCCTCCACAATCCGTTCGTATTCCCGGCTCTGTTCGGGCCCGCAGGCGTCCGCGTAGGTGCCGGTGTGCAACTCGATCACCGGTGCCCCGGTGCGGGCCGCGGCCTCGATCTGGTGGGGATCCGGGTCGATAAAAAGCGAGACCCGAACCGCTGCCTCAGCCAAGAACTCGCAGGCCGCCGCCACGCGCGCCTCGCTACCGGCGACATCCAACCCCCCCTCCGTAGTGAGTTCTTGGCGCCGTTCGGGCACAAGGCAACAATCGGCCGGGCGATAGCGGGCGGCAATCGCCAACATTTCGTCGGTCATGGCCATCTCGAGATTCATGCGCGCGGTCAGCATATCAGTCAGCAAGGCAACATCGCGCTCCTGGATGTGCCGACGATCCTCGCGGAGATGCAAGGTAATCGCATCCGCCCCGGCCTGCTCTGCGACCAGTGCCGCTTGCACCGGGTCGGGATAGCGTGTGACGCGGGCTGCGCGCAGGGTCGCAATATGATCAATATTGACGCCGAGTTTCATAGCGGATGCCGGACGCTGCGAAAGAGGCTACGTGTGTGCAAGGGCTTATCCCCCAAAAGGTGAGTAATGGCGTTGCGCAAAAGCCCCTTCGCCTCGCGCAACTGTCGGGGGTCCGTAAAGGTTTCTGTGGCCAGCGCCATCAAGGTCGCCCCGGTCACGCCCGGCCCGCCTTGGTCCGAAACCCTCTCGATCGCGCCCTCATCCTGGAGATAGTGGTAGCTGCCCGCCGCCCGAATCGGCTCTCCGGTCCGCGCATCATGGGTCAGTCCCAGACCATAACCGAGGGCCGCCAGCAGGCGTTTCTCGAATACCCGCAGAACAGCCTCCTGGCAGCTGGCTGCGGCGAGCGCGCGCAATACCTGCTCATAGGCCTCATACAGGTCACCGTGCGCCTCGTGGCGATGCAACAGCCGCAAAACGAGTTCGTTCACATAAAACGCACACCACACGGCATCGCCCGAGAGGTCAATGGCCGCCTCGTGGGCCTCAGCGCGCACCAACGTCCCAAGCTCCCCTCGCCCAGACCAGCTTATCAGCAGCGGCTGAAAAGGTCTGAGATGGGCGCCGGCAAACGCCCGCCCGGCACGGCGCGCGCCGCGGGCAATGATCCCCACACGACCAAAAGCGAGCGTAAAGACCTCCAGCAAAACACTGGTCTCGCCGTACGGATAGTGGTGCAAAACAAACGCGCGCTCGTCTTGTATGCGCATCCGTTAATTGTCGCCCGCGTACCCCAAACTCTGCAAGGCCCGGAGGTCATCCGACCAACCGCTGCGCACCTTGACCCATAATCCCAGATAGACCTTCTGTCCCAAGTGCCGCTCGAGCTCGCGGCGCGCCGCAACCCCGACCGCCTTCAGGCCCGCACCACCCTGACCCACCAAAATCGCCTTTTGGCCCGCCTTTTCGACATAAATAACGCCCTCGATACGGATGACCTTCTTTTCGATCTGGAAGGTCTCGATGTCGACCGTGGTCACATACGGGATCTCTTTGGAGAAGCGCCTAAAGACCTGCTCACGCACGAACTCTGCGGCCAAGAAGCGATCAGAGCGATCGCTCAGCTGGTCTTCGGGATAGAGCGCGCTGCGTACCGGCAGCCGGCTCGCAATCACCCGCTCCAGGGCCTCGACATTAATGCCGCCGCGAGCCGATATGGGGACGATTTCGGCAAACACCCCGCGCGCGGCCAATGCGCCAATAAGCGGAAGCAGGGCGTCTTTCTGGGCTAGGCGATCGACCTTATTGAGCGCCAGGATCAACGGGCGATCACGGAGATGATCGGCCACGAAGGTGAGCACTCGCTCATCGTCTTCCTGAAACCTGGGACAAGCCGCCACCAATACGAGACAGTCGGCCTCCTCCACTGCCTGGGCCACCGCCCGATCCATATGCTGCGCCAAGCCCCCCTTGCCGCCCCAAACGAGTCCCGGGGTATCAAGATATAAAAATTGGGCCGCTTGCGTCGTCTTGATGCCCAAAATCCGGTGACGCGTTGTCTGTGGTTTCGATGAGGTAATGAGGAGTTTGTGGTCCAACAAGCGATTGATTAGCGTCGATTTGCCAACATTAGGTCGGCCGAAGATCGCGATATACCCGCTGCGATAATCGCTCACAAAGAGCCCAGCCGCTTCAAGGCCTGTCGCGCCGCCTCTTGCTCGGCATGCCGGCGCGTCGATCCAGCCCCTTGGGTCGGCTCAGTAAGACACCTCACCCGACACACCACCTTGAAATGCTGTTCATGATCTTGCCCCGTGATGCCTAACAACTCATATTGTGGTAAATCCAAACCGCGACCCTGCAAAAGCTCCTGCAACAGGGTCTTGGCGTCCTTAGCCTGGGCATGGACATCGATGCCGGATAAGCGCGACGCAAAGAGATCCACCAAGATCACCCTCACGCGCTCATACCCACCGTCCCGGTACACGGCCCCTATAAGCGCCTCAAACCCGTCAGCCAAAATCGAATCCCGATCAAACCCGCCGCTCTTCAGTTCGCCCGGGCCCAACCGTAAAACCTCGCCCAGATGGATCTCGCGCGCCACCGCCGCCAAAGTCTCGGTACGCACGAGGCGCGCACGCAGGCGGGTCAGTTCCCCTTCCGACAATTGCGGAAAACGCCCATAGAGTGCGTCCGCTACCGCTAGATTCACGACCGCATCCCCAAGGAACTCCAGTCGTTCGTTGTTGCGCGCCCCGCAACTCCTGTGCGTCAACGCCTGCGTCAGACGATCGGGTTCTTCAAAAGTGTAGCGTAATCGGCCCAGGAGCGCTGCGAGCGGGTCGCTCAAGGCGCTGGCACCTTATTGCGGTCCACAAAGTGAATGATCGCCGTAATATTATAGAAAATGGGCACACGCACGTCGTAGCTAAAAACCAGCATGCGATCCCCATCCTGTCTATGCTCAATATGCAAGTCATTGTCGATATCCATGTGGCCGACATAACCTACCTCAAACTCGCGATGCACCGCCGTGCGCAAATCCGCATCTGACATCGCGTTCGCATCACCTCGCTCCGCAACATTCGATAAAGCGCTGGAGACCTGCCAGTTGGCTATGTACGGCGGTACAATCTCGAAGGCGAGGAAGACGATAAACCCTGCCATGAGAATAAAGACCAGCACGGTCCAAAAAGTGGCTCCACGTTGTAAATGCCGAGACATATGACCTCCCTTGTCGTCGAAGTCTAGGGGATGCTGCGCCCTATACGCTTAAAATCTATACCGCCGCCATGGGCGGTATTCCAGCTAAACCAGATAAAAAACGCCGGCCCGACCAAGTTCCTTTGCGGTACATAGCCCCAATACCGGCTGTCATCGCTCAAATCCCGATTATCTCCCATCACGAAATACTGATGGGGCGGGACGACAAAGTGCATCGGCCGCTGGGTGATGCCCGGCACCAGAATGATGTGGTGGGTAACAGTCCCGAGTTTCTCGGTATAGCGATAGGCCTCCATAAACTGCCCGCTCTGCTCGGCGTAAAGATAAGGCTTCTTGTCATAATGGGGGACGAGCTTACCGTTGATAAAGAGCTGCTTATTACTGTAGTCCACGTGATCGCCCGGTAGCCCCACGATACGCTTTATGTAATCGACCGAGGGGTTACGCGGGTACCGAAACACCACCACCTGACCGCGTTTGGGCTCGCCAAACGACAAGATCTTGGTATGCGAGACCGGCAGGCGCAACCCGTAGTCAAACTTATTGACAAGAATAAAATCCCCCACGTGGAGTGTCGGGATCATGGATCCGGAGGGGATTCGAAACGGCTCGACGATGAAGGAGCGGATCACGAGCACGATCAAGATGACCGGGAAAAATGAGCGTGCATATTCAACGTAAAGGGGTGGCTTGCCGCTCTTGTCCTTGCGCGCCACGAGATCGATCAACCAGATCGCCCCGGTGAGAAACAGGAACCCTACGAGCCACGCCGAAAAATCGTTAAGCGACATCCTTATTTCTCCACTCGTAGGACCGCCAGGAAAGCCTCCTGGGGAATCTCCACAGATCCAAGCTGTTTCATACGTTTCTTCCCTTCCTTTTGCCGTTCAAGAAGTTTGCGCTTGCGGCTAATATCGCCACCATAGCATTTCGCGGTGACGTTTTTTCGCAGCGCCTTGACCGTTTCCCGTGATATCACGTGCACACCAATGGCCGCCTGGATCGCCACATCAAACATCTGTCGCGGTATCAGCTCGCGCAACCTCCGAATGAGTTCCCGTCCCCGGTATTGGCTCTGGGCACGATGCGTAATAATAGATAACGCATCGACACGATCCCCGTTAATCAAAACATCTACACGCACTAGGTCGGCTACACGAAACTCATGGAACTCATAATCGAACGAGGCGTAGCCCCGACTAAGCGACTTCAATCTATCAAAAAAGTCGATCACGACCTCGTTTAGCGGCAATTCATAGGTCGCCATCGCCTGCCGACCCAAAAAACGCAGATCCTTTTGGATTCCGCGCTTCTCGACACACAGCTGAATCACGGGACCTAAATACTCCTGCGGTACCATAATATTACACAAAATGATCGGTTCGCGAATTTCGCGGATTTGCCCTGGTTCCGGCAGGCGCGCGGGGTTATCTACCCGGAGATGCTCGCCTTTTACCGTCTCCACCTCATAGACCACGGTCGGTGCCGTGGTGATGAGGCTTAAGCCATACTCCCGCTCAAGCCGCTCCTGGACGATTTCCAGATGCAGCATGCCCAGAAATCCGCAACGAAAGCCGAACCCCAGGGCCTCCGAGGTCTCGGGCTCGTAATGAAGCGATCCATCGTTTAGCTTAAGTTTCCCCAAAGCCTCGCGAAAACTATCGTAGTCGCCGGCCTCGATCGGGTAAAGACCCGCAAAAACGCGGGGTTTGATCTCCTTAAAGCCTGGGAGGGCCTCGGTTGCCGGGTTGCGGGCATCGGTTATCGTGTCCCCGACCGGGGCGCCCTTCACGTCTTTCACCCCGGCTACGACGTAGCCCACCTCGCCGGTGGCGAGTTGGTCGACACTCTGGCGCTTAGGTGTAAAAATACCGACCTGCTCGACGTCGTAATCGCGACCGGTGGACATGATCCGCACCCGCCCCCCACGATGGAGCACGCCATCAATGACCCGAACCAAGGCCACCGTCCCCAAATAGGTATCAAACCAGGAATCGATAATGAGGGCCTTGAGCGGCCCTTCGCTATTGCCCTTAGGCGCAGGAACCAGCGCGACCAAGGCCTCCAGGATCTCCCGGATCCCCTGCCCGGTCTTGGCGCTCACCTGAATGGCCCCGGCCGCAGGAACCCCGATAATGTCCTCGATTTCCCGCGCAACCCGTTCCGGATCCGCCGCCGGCAGATCGATTTTATTTAAGACTGGGACGATCTCGAGATTGAGCTCAGCGGCTGTGTAGCAATTGGCGACACTTTGCGCCTGAACTCCCTGCGCGGCGTCGACTACAAGGAGGGCCCCTTCGCAGGCGGTGAGTGAGCGGGAGACCTCATAGGAGAAGTCGACATGCCCGGGCGTATCGATAAGATTGAGCCGATAGGTCAGGCCATCCAAGGCGAGGTACTCCAGGGTTACGCTCTGGGCCTTGATGGTAATGCCGCGCTCGCGCTCAAGATCCATCGAGTCGAGCACCTGACTCTCCATCTCACGAGCGGTCAAGCCCCCGCAAAACTCAATGAAGCGATCCGCTAATGTCGACTTACCGTGGTCGATATGGGCGATGATAGAGAAATTTCGAATGCGATCTTGCAAGCTGGCCCTTGGAGCGCTAATGCGCCTCCTGAAAACCGATCAAGTATGGAGGCGGCATCATACCGGGTTTCCTAGGGCGGACCAACTATTTGGCCGGGTCCAGGCATGCCGGGCCCGCTCCTCCTGGCGTAACGACCGGTACCGGCCCGCAACCGCAAGGGCGCGCGAAAATCATTTGAAAGACAATGCGTTACCCGGGAAATCTCGGTTAAACGGCTTGGCTATCGGACACAGCAACCAGCCGGGACCCACAATCCGCCCAGCCGAGTAGCAGGGCTTTTCGCATTGGGAGTAAGCGAGCACAAGGGGGCAACCGATAGTGTGCAGCGACCTGCACGGTGTACCGCAAAGAACTGCGGGGGCCCATCAACGGCTTGCACGACTTGCCGAACAAAGTCGGCTGATCGGTGAGGACCGCCGCCCTACCCGCTATCGCCTGTTCTGTGACCCTCTCAGAGGGGGATTGTTGTAGGTAGCCAAGCGCACATAAGACAGGCCGTCCAAGCTGGTAAGTGCGGTCGCATTCGCGCGCTCCAGGAGGAAGCCGTCAACACGATTGCGCCAGTGCGGGTCTTGCCAGTGAGCTCGCTCAATATACGGTTGCGGCGATATGAGCGATGCCGCCGCCAGTGTCGTCTTGGCTGGCGCCTCGATGGGGGTAGGCTCGCTTAAAACAGTCATCCGCAACCCAAACAGCGCGGCCACCGCCGTCAACGACGCGGCCAGCGCGAAACGAACAACCTGCCGCCCCCGCTGACCCTTGATGAGGCGCAAGCGCGGCGTTTCCGCGCAGCTCGGTTCGTCCGCTATAGCCGCCATAACGCGATCACTGAAACGCGCACTAAGACTCCCGTCCCACTCCTTGCGCAAAACCGCTCGCGCGACATGATATCGGCCCCATGTCCTACGCAACTCGACATCTTCAACGGCGCTGCCGAGTATCTTGCTGCGATCTTTTTCCTTCAGTTCTGCATCCAACAACGCCGACAGTGTTTCCTTCATGATCTCTCTCCGTCAACGACCGCCCCTACACCTCTAGCAACGGCTTCAGCTCTTTATCGACCGCCTCGCGCGCCCGAAATATCCGCGAACGCACAGTCCCAACGGGGCACTCCATAACCACTGCGATCTCCTCATAGCTCAACCCCTCTATCTCGCGCAAGGTAATCGCCATTCGCAGATCCTCCGGTAATGCCTCCAACACCCGCATTACGGTACGGCCAATCTCATCTGTCAGAACATTATGTTCCGGGGTCGACGTCTCCCGTAAGACTGCCCCTGCGTTCGTTAACTCAACATCCCCAATCTCGACATCCGTGGACGGCAACCGGCGCCCCTGAAAAACAAGATAATTCTTCGCGGTGTTGATCGCAATACGATAGAGCCAAGTATAGAAAGCACTATCGCCGCGAAACCCAGCCAACGCGCGATAGGCCTTGATGAACACCTCCTGCGTGACATCTTCCACCTCGGTTCGATCGTACACGTAGCGCGCGACAAGCTTCGCGATCTTATGCTGATACTTCCGCACCAAAAGATCGAAGGCCCGCTTTTCGCCGCCTTTAACGCGCGCGACAAGATCCAGATCAACACTCTGGTCGGGTGCACTAGCCTGAGTATCACCTAACACTTACAGGTGACCACAGCCAGGGGAAAAGGTTCGCTCCAGCGCAAAGAAAAATACCGATTATGAGGAATTAACATGGCTGGGCGCAGATGACCGTTTTGCAATCAGGGATAAAGCCATTATGATAGCGCAAAATACGCGGCCGCGTCCCACACTATGAGCAAATATGCAGGCTCCACCCCCGACGCCACCGATTTTGCCGTCATTGGTTCGGGGCTTGCGGGATTGACTCTAGCGCTACGGCTTGCGGAACATGGTCAAGTCACCTTGTTCGCCAAGGCCGCCCTGACCCACGGGTCGAGCCTTTATGCCCAAGGCGGGATCGCGGCGGTTCTGGATACCCAGGATTCGTTTGCGGCCCATATCCAAGACACCCTGGTCGCGGGCGCGGGCTTGTGTCATGAAGACGCCGTGCGCCTGATCGTGGAACAAGCGCCCGGGGCAATCCAGTGGCTCATTGATCGGGGCGTGCCCTTTACCGCGAACGAAGGCCAATACCATCTCACGCGCGAAGGCGGCCATAGCTACCGGCGCGTTATCCATGCCGCGGATGCCACCGGGCGCGCCGTCGAGACCACGCTAGCGGCCCTGGCGCGCGCCCATCCCCGCATCCGCATCCTGGAAGATCATATCGCGGTAGACCTCGTGACCAGCCACAAGCTCGGGCTTGCCGGACCCAATCGCTGTCTGGGCCTATACGCCTTAAGCAAAAAGACCGGCCAGGTCACGCCCTATCCCGCCCGCCTTACGACCCTCGCTACCGGGGGCGCGTCAAAGGCCTACCTCTACAGCACCAACCCGGACACCTCGACGGGAGACGGGATCGCCATGGCTTGGCGCGCCGGCTGCCGGGTCGCCAATCTGGAGTTCGTGCAATTCCATCCCACGTGCCTCTACCACCCGCAGGCCAAGTCGTTCCTGATATCGGAGGCGGTGCGCGGCGAAGGCGGTCAGTTGCTGCTACCAGACGGAACGCGGTTCATGCCCGCTTACGATGAACGCGCAGAACTGGCCCCCCGCGATATCGTCGCGCGCGCCATTGACAACGAAATGAAGCGCCATGGGCTTGATGCCGTGAGACTCGATATTAGCCATAAAGGGCGGGAATTTATTGAAAGCCACTTCCCTAATATCTACAAACGTTGCCTCACCTTCGGCTTTGACATGGCCAAGGGACCGCTCCCGGTGGTGCCCGCGGCCCATTACACATGCGGCGGTATCATGACGGATCTCCGTGGGCGCACCGATCTCGACGGCCTCTATGCCATCGGCGAATGCGCCTCCACCGGCCTGCACGGAGCCAATCGCCTAGCGAGCAACTCGCTCCTCGAGTGTCTCGTGTTGGGACAGACTGCGGGCGATGACGCCGCCCAAAGGCTCGCCCACACAAAGACCCCCGCAGAGCTCCCGCCCTGGGACGAGAGTCGCGTTACGGATGCCGATGAGGGCGTCGTCGTATCGCATAACTGGGAGGAGTTGCGCCGCTTCATGTGGGATTACGTGGGCATCGTTCGCACCAATAAGCGCCTTGAACGGGCGCTCCACCGGGTGAACCTGCTAACCCAGGAGATCTACGAGTACTACGCGAACTTCCGGGTCTCGAACGACCTCATTGAGTTGCGCAATTTGGTTCAGGTCGCAGAGCTCATTATCCGATCAGCCCAATCCCGCAAGGAAAGCCGTGGGCTCCACTACTCACGCGACTATCCCGAGCCGGACAAGACCCACGCCGCGCGCGACACCATCCTAAGCCCTCCCCAGTATGCCACTGCCGGGACTGCCAAAAACCCCGGCGAATGCTGGAGCTGATACCCGACTTCGCACCGCTTCCGGTCACGACCCGTCCTTACAGGAAATACCACAACAGACCCGCAGCGCCTGCGGCCAGACAGTAGTAACCAAAGGGCCGCAGGGCCTCGACCTCGTGCTTATTGAAGTAGCGCATCAATATCCAGGCGCTCAGGTAGGCAAACACGCCGGCCAACAGACCCGACAAAAATATGGCCAGCAGATGCACATGCCCCTTAATGAAAAAGAGCTTGGGTACCTCGAGCAGGGCGGCCGCCCCGATGATCGGAGTCGCCATCAAAAAGGAGAAGCGGGCTGAGGCCTCATAATCGAAACCCTGGCCAAGACCGGCTACGACTGTCACCCCGGAGCGAGAGATCCCGGGTATCAGGGCCAAGGCTTGGGCGGCGCCCACGATCAAGGCCTTACCCCACGTCATTTGCAAAAGGGTGTGCTCAGAGCGCCGCTTCTTTAGCCGATCACCGACGATAAGAATGACGCCGTTGACCATCAAGAACACCCCGGCTACCACAAGATTGGCGAACAGGAGCTTGATCCTCTTCTCAAACACCACACCAATCAGACCGGCCGGGATGGAGGCTACCACCAGCAACCAAAATAGCCGTGCCTGGGGGTTGCTGGTGCGCCCACGCGCCTTCCACAGCCCCGAAAATATGTCTCTCCAGTCGCGCCAAAAGTACAACAACAAGGCGGTCGCCGTTCCCACGTGCAAGACCACGAGAAAGGGTAGGAAATCGGGGCTCGCCTTGGAGATATGCCAAGCCAGGATCGTGCGGAGCAAGACACTGTGTCCTAGACTACTAATCGGAAAAAGCTCAGTGACACCTTGTACGACCGCAAGCACCCACATCTGCCACAACAGCATCCCTTTCTCCTTGGTTCTTTGTGTCGGCAGTATAAAGGAGGGACGCGAACGCGCCAAGGCAAGGTCACGGCAAACCGAGGCCATTGGCGTGAGCCATTCGAACGATTGGCGCGGCGCATCCACGGGAATGCGCTGCGACGATGATCGCACCGACATTAAGGACCGTGCGGTCCCGGGGCGACATGGGCACCCGGCCGGCGAAGACGCCTATGGTTTCAGATTGGCGGCTCTACCAACGACGCGCGGCGTGGGGCACGCCACCCCGTTTTGATGTCCACAAAAGCAAAGGGGCCCGATAAGGGCCCCTTTTTTCGGTTCTTGTTAGGTTAACCGAACAAGAATGACATCACCTTCTTTCTCCGACTAGGCGCATCGCCAGCACGCGTCGCCGAATTCGGTTGCCGGTCGGCCGTGTTGCCCGAACGACGTGGCCCGTTTCCTGGGCGTGCGCGACGCACCCCATCACGGGGCGCACCATTCGCGCCAACCGGTCGGCTAGCGGCCGGACGACCCGAACCTGATCGTGCCGAAGCGGGACGATCAGAGCCCGAGCGCGCCGAAGTAGGACGATCCGAGGATGGGCGCTCCGAACCATTGCGCGCGAACGCGGGGCGATTCGAGGGCCTTCTGGTGGTCTGTGGCCGTGGCCGGGCAGGCCTTCCGGCCCCCTCATCGGCGCCACCCTGGGACTCGCTTACGGTAAACCCAGGCACGGTCACTGCGGGAATCGCTTGTCCGGTAAAACGCTCGATGCGCTTTAGGGTCCCGCGCTCAGCGCGAGTAGCGAACGAGATTGCGGCCCCTGTTTGGCCCGCTCGCCCGGTGCGGCCGATGCGATGCACGTAATCCTCTACGGAACGTGGCAGGTCATAATTGAAGACATGGGAGATCGCCGCGACATCGATGCCCCGAGCCGCAATATCCGTTGCCACGAGCACCCGCACGGTACCGGCCCGAAACTGAGCCAAAGTCCGGTTGCGCACCCCTTGGCGCATATCGCCATGAAGCGCTGCCGCGACCTGCCCAGAACCTTCAATGGCCAGCGCCAGCTTATCAGCACCGTGCTTGGTGCCGGTAAACACAATGGCTTGGCCGACCGTGGTCTCCTTCAACAAGGTCAACAGCATGGCCCGCTTTTGCGAGATATCGTTGACATAATGCACGTGCTGGGCGATCTGAACGCTTTGCACTTCGCCGGGGGCAATCCGAATACGCTGAGGATTCTTCAAGAGCCGTTGCGCAAAGGTCGCAATACTTCCCTCAAAGGTCGCCGAAAACATCACCGTCTGGCGGGTGGCCGGAGTCGCGTTGATAATACGCTCCACGTCCTGAAGGAAGCCCATATCCAGCATCCGATCGGCTTCATCTAGGATCACGATCTCAAGGCGCGAAAAATCGACCCGACCGCGCTCCACGTGATCCAAGAAACGACCTGGCGTTGCTACCAATACGTCTAGCGGACGCATCAAGAGCTTCTGTTGGGCGGGATAAGGGACGCCGCCAACGATGGTTCCCATGCGCATATGGCCGAGATGGCGGGCGTAAGTGCTCGCCGCATCTTTCACTTGGGCTGCCAACTCACGAGTCGGCGTCAAAACGAGAACTCGTGGACCACGGCCCTGTACGGGGCTTGGGGTCTGGAGGCGTTGTAAGGCCGGTAATATAAAGGCCGCGGTTTTGCCAGTCCCGGTCTGCGCCGATGCCATAAGGTCATGACCGGCCAGAACGATAGGAATGGCGCTCAACTGGATTGGGGTCGGTTTCTCATAACCCGCATCGGTTAAGGCCTGCAATAAAGGTGGGATCAAATTCAGTGACGCAAAGGACATGTATACTCCTGAAAACAACACTCGAGAGAAGCGGCAGAAAAAGCCGCACGCCGTGGCACGCGCGCTCAAGAGCGAACGTTTTCACGGTCATATTGGACAAGGGTAACGACTGACAGGGGTCGGAGGGAATTGGATACCGTCTAGGTATCGACGACGCTACAGACATTAGCCATCCTGGACGCGCAGTATGACCGATGGGCCCGGATAAGGCAAGCGAAAGCGAACGATCGGATCGCCTTGGGTACTCCGATCCTATCCAAGTACGCGGTCGCTACACGCACCACGCACTGCACCTAATTATTCCCTACGCCACACGCTGGCGATCCAGCGTTGCTGTTCAGGGGCGACATCCGGCGGCCGATAGTAGTGCATCACTTCCACAAATCCCGCATCACCAAGGAGTTTGCTCCAGGCCGGCCAGTCATAGAGAACGCCATAACGGCCATCCCGATAACCCTCTTCGTTAGCACCGCGGGGATTAGAGCTCAATAATATGCCCCCGGACCTCAGCGCGACCCGTAGCTGCGAGAGCACGCGCGCAATGCTCTGTCGCGGAACATGAAAGAGCGATGCGTTGGCAAAAATGCCATCAAAAAACGCCTCCGGCAAATCCAGTGACAGAAAATCCTGATGCCAGACCTCGCACCCACTGAAGGATGCCGCCATCTCGACAAAACGACCGGCACCGTCCACGCCGATCGCCCGATGGCCTTGCTCGGAAAATGCCTTGAGATCACGCCCGGGGCCACAACCGAGATCCAATAGTGTCCACGGGCCGCCCGGACCCAGGGCCGCCAAAAGCGACTCACGATTTTGGCGCACGTCATGATCTCGTGTCGCCGCCCAAAACGCCTCGGCCCTGGCGTTATAATGCGCCAAGGTGGCATCCACGAGCGTGCGCAAGTCATCGGAATGGGTGGGCATAAGGGCAAGCTTAACCTACCTGGGCCACGGACGCGATGAGCCTAAAAGAAGGCTTATCAACCGCCGCCTCTCTCCCGCAAGTGGGTAGGACACAAATGGGCAGCCACCGGGCGGGACGCAATACCATCGCTAGGCGCGGCAAGGGCCGCCCGATTAAGGCTGCGCGGGCGGCCCGCAAGTCCTCGATCCCCAAAAACATCCCCGCATCGAACGCCACACCCTATGCGGAGACCTCACCATCACTTGTAGCCACGGAGCCAGCCGAGATCGTCGGTGGCGCGATCATTTCCCGGAACCTATTCATCGATTCCGGCGTCGCGGCAATGACAACCTCATCACCTACCATAAACAAGGTATTGCTGTCCGGCACTAGGCCATGTTCCTGGC
This sequence comes from Acidiferrobacter sp., assembly GCA_035530915.1. Taxonomy (GTDB): domain Bacteria; phylum Pseudomonadota; class Gammaproteobacteria; order Acidiferrobacterales; family Acidiferrobacteraceae; genus Acidiferrobacter. The sequence goes on from DATKTV010000024.1 coordinate 17,648, forward strand.
GCAACATCGAAACGATGGCAAAGTGCGGGAGTCCGAGACCCTGCACCTTTTTGCCAATGAGCGGGGCCCCGGCCAGCAACGGGACCCGAAAGAGCCGCTCGTTACCGCGCATAAAGGGGATGCCGCGCTCGGCGGTGAGGCGATCTCTGATCAACCCCGTTAACGTCTCCTCATCGACCACCATTTTACCGCTCCGCAAAAGATTGGTGGCGATATCCTGATAAAGCCTCTGATGTACGGGGCTGTCGACAGGCAATGAAACTTGCGCCTCATAAAGGGTCGGATAGCGACTATGCCGAGTGAGCGCCAGCTGGATAATAAAGCTCAATGACACGGCCACCATCGTCGGCATGATCAGCTGGAACCCGCCCGTCATTTCAATCACCATCACCAGGGAGGCGATTGGGACCCGCGCCGCGCCCGCAAAGACCGCCGCCATACCGACAACCGAAAGACTCGTAATACTAATCGTTGTAAAGCCGATGAAGTGCAGCAGCGCCGCAAGGCCCGCGCCGAGGATCGCCCCGATAAAAAGGGTCGGCGCAAATACGCCGCCAGAACCGCCGGAACCGATCGTGAGCGACAACGCCGCCATCTTGCCGAGCAACAACAGCAACAAGAACCAGACGCTCAGTCCTGCCGCACCCTCCAACACGAGCTGCATGTAGCCATAACCGCCGCCCAGAATGCCTGGCAGCACCATACCGATCAGGCCGACGATCAGGCCGCCTATGGCTGGCTTGAAATGGTTGGGTATCCGCAGAGCGTGGAAAATGTCCCGCACCCCATAGAACACCGACGGCAGAATGGCGCCCACGATGCCGGCGAGGGCACCCGCAACACCGTACCAGACCAAATTCAGAGAGCTGCCAAATGCCTGATTGGGTACGAAAAATAATGGCGTCCAACCGTTGATGGAACCTACCACGGCGTAAGCGACAGCCGACGAGACGAGGGTATAGAGCAGCGCTTCGCCCTCGAATGCCATGCCGGAATAAAGAATCTCCACGGCGAATATCGCCGTCCCCAGCGGACTTTTGAAGATCGCCGACAAACCGGCTGCCATACCCATCAGCACGATGAGGCGGCGCTCGTCGTCCGGCGCATGCAGCAAACCACCCATGATCGAACCCACCCCAGCGGCGATCTGAGCCGTAGGCCCTTCACGTCCGGCCGATCCGCCCGAACCAATGGTGAGGGCACTCGCGATGCTCTTTACCAACGGTACCCGTGCCCGGATATATCCATTAGTCTGATGAAAGGCCCGCACAGCCCCATCAGTACCATGCCCCTCGGCCTCGGGCGCAAAGGTGTAGACGAGCACGCCCGCGAGCAGTCCGCCGACGGTGGTGGCAATGGGGATAAACCAATAAAAATGGAAGGGCGGCACTACTGGGTGTTCATGAGCTGCCAGCACCGTGAGGAAATGATAATGGCCTAAGGGTTCGATCAGCAGCACCTCGCCCATATGGAGGAGCCACAAGAAAAACAGCGCACCCGCACCGCCGATCAGCCCGAGCACCACGGCATAGAGAACGAGCCGTCGCGAACGATCAACATTTTTTAGCCATGACCATGACATAAGCAAAAAGGCTCCTATAACAATAACGTCGCGGGATTCGGTCCAATCGACAGGCTATGGCGCGGACCCGGCCGCCAGAGCCGCCGGTCGGCCCCTTCTAGGAATGCGCCCCCGAGAAAGCGCGTAATTGTTCCTCGTCGACGGTGGCGCGATCAATACGTAGATAAGCCACCCCCTCGTCTGGGGCCATGGCGATATCCATGACCCCAGGAATCTTGGCCACGGCAGCACGTAAGGTCTCACTATCGTTAGGTGTCATTTTCGCTAACTGCAAGACATAACTGGCAAAATAGCGTGGCTCCTTCATGCCGGTGGCCACCGCCAGCCACACAAGAACGAGTACGGCGCTGGTCAATATGTCGCCGTTGATGCCCCAATGACCATACAGCGCACCGCCACTGACGCCACCGGCAAAAATTCCCAGAAACTGGCTCGTCGAATAAATGCCCATAGCCGTGCCCTTTTGGGCAGGCGGTGAGACCTTGGCCACCAGCGAGGGCAGACTTGCCTCCAGGACATTAAACGCCGTAAAGAAGACCCACAGACCAATCGCCATCGCCACAATGGACTCATCGGCATAGGTATAGGAGAAATTGGCGAGCGCAAGAACAGCCACCGCGCCCAAAAAGATTGAGCGCATCTTGCGACGCTTCTCGGCAATGATGATCAGCGGCACCATCGCGATGAACGCCAATACCATAATCGGGAGATACAGCTCCCAGCTTTTCCCGATTGGGATGCCGGTGAGATGGCTCAGCAACAGCGGCATCACCACAAAGTTCGAAGTCAGGACGAATTGCATGATAAAGATGCCAAAATCGAGCCGCAAAAGCTCCTTGTTCCTCAAAACCTGACCGAAGGACTCGGCCGCCACCTCAGTGTCTCGATGACGGAGATGAGTGCGTGGCGTGGGCACCCCCCAAATGACAATACCCATAGCCATGATGGCCATGACGGCCGTCACCCAGAATATGCCGGCGACTCCAATCCAGGTATTGAGGACGGGACCCAGGACCATGCCGGCACTAAATGCGACACCGATACTGACGCCGATCGTGGCCATGATTTTAGTGCGGTGCTCGTCACGCGTAAGGTCTGCGGCCAATGCCATCACCGTCGAGGAAATAGCCCCGGCTCCCTGCAGGGCCCGCCCGATAATCACCCCTTCGATGCTGTGCGACAATGCCGCAACGACGCTACCGACGGCGAATATGACCAGACCTGCCATGATCACGGCCTTGCGTCCGATGCGATCGGAAAGCATGCCGAAGGGAATTTGGAGGAGGGCCTGCGTCAGCCCATAGATGCCGATGGCAAGGCCGATCAGAAAGGGGGTATGACCCTTCAACTCCTGACCGTACACGGTGAATACAGGCAGGATCATGAAAAGACCCAGCATACGTACCGCGTAAATTCCCGCCAATGAATAGGCAGTTTGTTTCTCTTGCGGTGACATCGTATCGTCAAACTTCGATGTTTTGCGTGACATGGACCAGATTCTCTCCTTGTGGAATACAACCATAACGTCTTTTTGCGGAGCGGTCGGTCGTAGGACTAGGATCGCAAGCGTGTGCTACCCCGATGCGTGACGGAACCACCAAGTCGCCCTCACGCCCTCGGCACCAAGCTGCTGATGCCTATGCAGGCATAATGGGGCTCGCGGTCGTCTTGTTGCGGTACTTAACGATAAGCGCCGCCCATCGACAAAACGAGGCATTGTATCGCGTCCCGACGAGGCATTGTATCGCGTCCCGCGAACTACGCGCCTGTTAAGTTTTACTCTCCTTTAAGGCGCGCAACGGCGGTTATCGCAGCTGAGGGGTACCGTACCCGTGGGTATTGCCGGCCATTGTCGCGCAATCGTTCCAGGCTGGCTACCACCATCTCGATTGCGTACGGCGGCCGACAAGTCTCTTCATTCATCGGGCCAAGATCCCTTCCCGCTTTCCGTCACACCAATCTAAAGTGCCGGGCTCATCCCAACCGTCCAGATGGGCCGCAAACAGGGCCGCCCGCCCGTGAGGGCGGCGGCGTGACCGTATCACAGTCGAGAAACCAGACAGGCCCAACCTCGCACAGGGCCCGGGGGCATTCAGGGCCGCACCTACCGCTGGCGCATACAATCCATCGCGGTCGTACGAGCGGAGGTAGTAGATCCTCTTTAGGTGGACGACAGACTGATTTTCCCAGCCGACCCGAGCCAGTCGCAACCTCGAATCCAACCCGCGCAATCATAACGCTGCCACCGCTATGGGGCAACCGATGCGTGGGCGGGCCGGGGGGCCCTCGGAGGCCGAGTGGCTCGCGGCGCCACCCTAGCCCTTATCGCCACCATAGCCCTTATTAAGCGTCTACGTCCCGGCCGAGCCGCTAGACTACCTACTTTACCGGCCCTCCCGAGACCACGTCCGGCGACGCCCCGCCAACATCCTCTGCCCGCCTCACCCAACAAGCGAGTCCAACAGAGCCCGGCCGCCGCCAACCAGCCGCCAACCATTTGGGGGGCGAGACTCAAAAGCCCATCTGCCAATATGGCCCCCCACCAGGATTGCCGCTTGACCCGAATAAAATGGGGTTCCGGACTCAATTGGGCCCAAAATATCTTGCTAGTTGCAAGCGGCCGATAACTAGCGTAGCGTAGCCCCTATTGCAGCTGCTCTTTAGGACGTTACAAGAAGTTCCACTCGGCAATTTCCCGTAAGTATCCTTTGATCCTGCAATTGTACCCGGATAACGGGGCATCTTACTTTCTAAAATCGAGGCAATACCAGAATGGCAACAGGAACAGTGAAGTGGTTTAACGAATCGAAGGGCTTTGGCTTTATCTCCCCTTCAGACGGCAGCGCGGACGTATTTGTGCATTTCTCCGCCATTTCGGGGTCGGGCTTTAAGACCCTGGCCGAAGGTCAGGCTGTGACGTACCAAGTGGAGAAGGGACCAAAAGGCCTCCAGGCCACTCAGGTCACCCCCGCTTAAGTATATAGGCGGACTGTCTGTTGGAAAGAGGTTGGCGAGACCCTGAAAAGGGCGGTCGCCGGCCTCTTTTTTTTATGTACCCCGGCCAATAAACGCTGGCGCGTATGCTATTTAGTGTTTTTCCCCAAAACATCCTTTAACGCCGCAAAGGGGTTATGAGTCACCTCTGGCGAGGCGTTGGCATTGGCATGGCCGTTGGTATTGGTAAGCCCGAAGCCCGCGTCGGCCCCCTTGATTGCATAGGAATATTTCTGATGTTCCCAGTCATGGCAGTAAAGACATAGGTTCTCCCAATTGCTGCCGTCCGGCGGGTTGTTGTCATGGTTGTGATCCTTATGGTGAACCGTCAACTCATGGAGATTCGTGGTATCGAACTCGCGACCACAACGAGCACAGACTCGCGGATGCAACCGTAGCGATTGCTCGCGATAACCGCGCATGCGCGTATCGACCTCCTTATGGGCCTTCGCGACGATAGCGTCGAGCCGACTACCATCCAAACTATCCCCCGGCCGCCTGGCCCCATCCTTCTTTTTCATGATGTCTGTTCCTATAAACCTGTACACATATGCACAGAGGATTTATCCGCACACGCTTGATAGGCGGACATCGCCTGCAACCCGTGCCGCTTGGCGTCCTCTCAAATCGACCGCGACTCCCGACGACCTTTAAGGCCGCTTACACAAAATGCTCTATCTTTACCCAAACCTAAGGGCACCTTAAGTGCCCGTACCTGAAAACCAAGAGCGTAACCGGTCGACACTATCGCGCCCATACCAGGGCACTCTCGATTAGCGCCCAGCACGATGTGCACCACCTCTACTGCGGATGGACATCCGCGACAACAACATCCCCAGCCTCCTTCATGAACGGCTTGATCAGATCAATGGGGAGCGGGAATACGATAGTCGAGCTATTTTCTGAGGCGATGTCGGCCAAGGTCTGCAGATACCGTAGCTGCATACCACCGGGAGCCGAGGCCAAAATCTGCGCGGCATTCACTAGCGTCTGGGCCGCCTGGTGCTCAGCCTCGGCATGGATCACTTTGGCGCGCCGATCCCGCTCGGCCTCTGCCTGTTTCGCTATTGCCCGCACCATATCCTCGGTCAGCCGGATATCGCGCACCTCCACGTTCAACACAGCTACTCCCCAGGCATTCACCTGTTCCGATAGAATATGCTGGATATCCTCATTCAACCGATCGCGCTTGGACAACATATCATCCAGGTCATGCTTGCCGAGCGTTGACCGTAGCGTCGTCTGAGCAAGCATACTGGTGGCCGCATAGTAATCGACTACTTGGATAAACGCCTTTTCGGGATCGACGACCCGAAAATACAGCACGGCATCCACTTTGATGGACACGTTGTCCCGTGAGATCGCCTCTTGTATCGGCACCTCGTGGACCTGGGTTCGCAAATCGATTTTGACCTTACGCTGCAAGATCGGCACGACTACCACAAGACCTGGCCCTTTGACCTTCCAAAAGCGCCCCAGCTGGAATATGACTGCGCGCTGATATTCGTACACAACACTAAGGGAGGAAATGACGACCAGTACTGCCACAAACAATAGCGTCATGAATACCATGAGCTCTCCTTGAACGAATGACGCCGCGCCTAAAGCCGTGCCACCCATGATGCCCTCAATGGCTTGGACGCGGGAAGACAACACCATATGCCCCCTATTCGAACGAGATGGCGCAGTCCACAATCCACGCCACCCACGCACGGGCCTTGTCCGGCGAGCAACCCCGGGGACGCCCTGCCCACACCTTACTAGTGTAGGGACTAAAACCGCCCGTGTCTTGGGCCAAATAATGGCCACCTAAGTGCTCATTTCCTCTGAGCACGGCCGCACAGCCGACCGACCTAATCCGCTTTTGCGAGCGGGTATCGGGAGGTGACCCAGTGGGTTTCTCGGAGAGCACGTCGATGGGGCGGTGGGAGCGGGACGCTCACCGTTCCGGCGACAAAGATCCGCCTCGCTTAGCGTTAGCTGGTGGGTCAAACACACTGACAAGAGGATTTCCGCAGGATATCCAAGCGCTATGAACTTACAAGAGCTAGTCGCACGCGCCTGCTGTAAGCCTTGTGGGGTTGTCAGCAACAAAGCCCACTGACCATCGGCCCTAAATTCTCACAAAAACCCACCGTGACACCGGTACTGGTATCCGATTCCGGTTTCCTGGGGACCTAAGAAAAGCACCAAGGTGTCGCCCACGAGGCGCGACACCTTGGTCTATCCGTATTACTTGACGCCTAAAGCCTTCAGCGTTGCCTTGTTGGCCATGCCGGTAGCCTTCAGACCATGCTTGGTCTGAAATGCCTTCAAAGCGGCTTCGGTCTTTTTGCCCATGAAGCCATCGGCCTTGACCTTAGCGCCGGCCTTATCCAGGGCCTTCTGAATCGCCTTAACGTGGGCGCTGGCCATGGCATGCTTGTGCATCACGACTTTGTGAGCCGGGGCGCTCTTGGCAAGCGCAACAACTGGGACCGTGGTGGCAACAGCAAACAACAAGGCGGCGCCACCCATTAACGTATTGCGAATTGATGTGCTCATGGTATCCTCTTTATACAATTATGGTTGACTGCTAGACCCCCCCGAACAACAACCGCACGACCCGACCTAAAAAACTCCCTTGCCAAGTCTCGGTCCCGAAGAAGCTTTGCGCAGTATAGAGTAAGTGAGCGCGGTAAAACAGCTAGCAATCAGGTCGTTTAGCATAAAAAATATGAACTATTCCCGCCAAGCCTAAACGGCTATGGCGTGAGTTTCGTGTTTCATCGCGGTGAAACGGCCACCGCTCCACACCTCGGACAGTTCCTGCCCGGCTACGTAGAAAATCTTAAACATATTATGCACCGCTTTGGGCAGTTTTTAGGAGCCGGGGTTCTTTTTGTCTATTTTTCCACTATTTTATCAGCCCGTGACACCAGTAGGCCAAGAACGTTGGCGGGATTCCCGAGCCACCGGCAAGCCCGGGGGCGGGCCATGAATCTCGGCATCCAGACGAGTGGCTGGGTTTTGCCGATACATGGGGCGCTCTTCCGAGGACATTGGGCAGGCCGCCAAGCGGCCCCCCGGAAGCCACATAAGCCCCGGGCTACCGTGCATGCCCGAACCCCTACCCGGATTGTCGGCAACGGGACCCCGCCTCAAGGACCCGGGGATCGGTGAACTCGCCCCCTCCTTTAAGCAGCTCCCCACACGGCCCCTCGCTTAAACCGAGCCTTGCCTTGCGCCCAACTGAATCTAAACGCCCAGGGCGCAGGCGTGGCGCCCGTTTTAAGCCGCCCGCCGGAAAGAACCCGCCCCTGGCGCAGCGGGCCTTAGCGCTGTCGATTCGGTGTCCGGCGAAACGGCCCGTACCCCGCGGCGGCGGGAGTGGAGCCCCCTGACGCGGGGTACGGTGGCTTTGCTTGCTGCGGCGCAATGACCTAAAACTTCCCTACATCCTCCAATCGGGGCACACTAGCCACGTACTGGCGCAGCTACGTTGAGAGCTTCTGGGGGCTCCGTGGAGATCGGGTTAATGTTGGCAGTCCCGACTGGAATCGCGCTAGCCGTGGAAATCTCTACTTGACGGTAGTGGCCACCGCTTTAGCAGTAGGCAGCGGCGTCGCGTTTAGCGGCTTGTCCTCGAGTCGGGTCTTTGGGGCCGTGGGCGTTACCGCGCCGCTGGGCTTGCCCGCCGCACATATGATACGACGGCGACTCTCGAAGCCGACGGCGGCATCGGCGAGCTTCGTAACTGAGGATACCGGGAATCTCGTACGCGTGGAAAGTACATCGGCAGAGGGTTTACGGGTAGCCTATCGCGGTAGCGTATGGCAGGGCCGACTGATCAAGGAACATGGCAAGGCGCCCGTGAAACCTGGGGATGTATTGCAAATCGCCAGCCGCGAGGGCAATGACTTGCTGCTAACGCCCGTGATCGAATCACGGAATTCAGAAACATAGACCACAAAACACCGCCGAGGAGAGCCATGAGCGCCGCCATTATTGTCTTTGTTATTTTAGCCGGTTTGTCGCTACTTATCGCTGTCAGGGGAATTCGGGTTGTCCCCCAGCAGCACGCCTTCGTGCTGGAGCGCCTGGGCCGGTTTCAGAGGACTTTGGGTCCTGGGCTCAACATCATCATCCCCATGATCGACAAAGTGGCCTATATGTTCGACCTACGGGAAACGCCCATCGATGTCCAAAAGCAGGTTTGCATTACCAAAGACAACACGCAAATTGCCATCGATGGCGTGCTCTATTTGCAAATCACTGACCCCAAGGCCGCGGCCTATGGCACCACCAACCCCACGGCCTCGATGATCCAGTTAGCACAGACCATTTTACGGGCCGACGTGGGGAAACGGGCATTGGACGAGGTCTTGTCTTCACGCGCCGAGCTGAATACCGCCGTAGTTCAGGAGCTGGACCGTGCGGCCGTGACCTGGGGCCTCAAAGTCCTACGCTACGAGATTCGAGATATCACACCACCTGCAGATGTCATCCGGGCGATGGAATTGCAGATCACGGCCGAGCGCGAGAAGCGGGCAACCATCGCCACATCCGAGGGATCCAAACAACAGGCCATCAATGTCTCGGAGGGCGAGCGCCAGCAGGCGATCAACCGGGCGGATGGGAATCAGCAGGCCCAGATTCTGCGGGCACAAGGCGAGGCTCAGGCCATTCTCATGGTAGCCAAGGCCACTGCCGAATCCTTGAAACTTGTTGGCGAGAGCTTGAAAGAGGAGAGCGCCAGAGAGGCTATGGCGATGCGGGTCGCAGAATCCTTCATTGCCCAGTGGGGCGCAATCGCCAAGGAATCGAATGTTATGATCGTGCCAGCCGATATGGGCGACCTTTCAAAAATGGTGGGGACTGCGTTTCGCATCATGGACGGCGTCAAGACCACCATTGCGCCAGACCCTAAGGTCTGATGGCGCAACGGCATTGGGCCGGGATCAACGAGGAACCGAGTTGGAGAGGAACCCGTACCTAAAGCGCGCCGTCATGGGTGCGACCTCGGTGTCAGTCGAAACTCTGCCGTAGAAAGTGCGTGCCTCCACAGTTCGGGCACGGCGGGATGTGACCGGGTTTGTGAAAATGCAACAGCTGGCCGCAATGATCACAGACTAACGTTCCTAGGCCCACTAGCTCGCCCGTATGATATCCGGCGGCATCCGCTTGGATTTTGAACTTGAGCTGCTCGGTTGCGGTCTTATCCGCCGCTTCCGAAAACATGTCCCAAAACGCCCGCTCTATCAACACCGTATCGAAACCAAGCCAATACTTTAGGTCCTTGCCGGTTTGCGCAAGATAGCTCGCGGCGTCGGTTAGGTCGCGTTGAACCCACCGCTCCAACTCGACGACCTCCTTCTCGCCGGCCTTACCAACGGCAGCCGCTTCAGCGCGTATCTCGCTTACGGCGTGATGGAGTGCTGTACCAGTCTGGCGCGCCCTTTCTAACGCCTTTTCTAATAGCTCCTTGTACGCATCACTCATCGTCTCAAGGCGTTCATCGGGCGGGGGGCTCTTTTTCATGGCAACCTCTGTTCGTGACAGTTCATCGGCATGTTTTTGCGAGTAAGACACACCTAATCGTGATAGTGACGCGAACTATTCGCCAATGCAACATGGCAGCGACTTAAATCACGCGCGGGCCCACGATTGGCACAGGCCACAGCTCCACCGGGCACCTTGAGGCGAACAGATACCATCCCGGCATCATGGCGCTAGGCTGGTTGTGACACTCTCAACCCGCTAAAGCGGTTAAGAAGACCCCCAAACATGAACGGCCCGACCGCGGCCAAGCTAGGCACCACAAGCCCGTTATGGTGACGGCCATTGGCTACCATAGCGGCCGATCAGAGAATCACGAACGTCCCCCGGCGGCGAGATGAGGAGCGCCCAGTGACGGTCTGATCATGGACTTCGGAATTGGATTCTGGCCAAATCGTGCCGTCCATCATTGTTGATCTGCCCACAACGACTCCTCTGGTACCGGCGGCGAAAAAAGGTAACCCCGCCCAAAGGCACACCCCATGGCGGCCAGCAGGTCCTTTTGTTCCACTGATTCAATGCCCTCTGCGATCGCCGCAATCCCAAAGACGTGGGCGGCACCGACCATGCTTTGGACCAATACACGATCTGCCTTATCGGTAGTCAGGCCAGCCACGAAGCTACGATCGATTTTAATGGTGTCGATAGGTAACAGGCGAAGATGCTGCAGCGATGCCGGGCCTGTGCCAAAATCATCGAGCGCCACCGAGACTCCGAGCGCTTTGCAACTCATGATCATCTGACGCGCGCATTCGATATCCCGGACCGTGCTCCACTCCACTAGATCGATACCTAGGTAGTGGGGATCAACCGTGTCTTCGTGCGCCGCCAGGGCACGGTGAAGCGTCTCGAAAAACTGGTGGTTTTCAATGGAAGCCGCCGAAAGATTGATGTGGAGCATTTTAAAAATCCCTCGGGCTTGCCATTTTCCCAAGGTCTTAATGGCCTGCGCGACCAACCACCGATCCAATTTAAGGCTATTGTAGGGGTGCTCCATCGCGATCATGAATTCGCTTGCTCGCAAGAGCCCCAGGGTGGGATGTTGCCAACGAATCAGTGCTTCGGCGGAAACCGCGCGGCCGGTAGCGATTTCGATGATCGGCTGGAAATAAAGGAGGATCTCGTCGTTATCAAGGGCTAGCTGGAGCTCGGATACGAGCTTGCTTTTTTGCGCATGAGCCAATGCCATGCTGTCGGAAAAAAACAGCCCTCTGTTGCCGCCGCCGCGCTTGGCCTCGTACATGGCAGCGTCGGCGTTGCGTAGTAAGGCTTGGCCGTCGCCGTCATCCAGCGGGTAGATTGTCGCCCCGAGACTTACGCTGACGTCGATCTGATTGATCTTAGAGCCCCAGCGCATGGATAGACTTTCGCGTATGCGCCCGACCACTATCTCGATTTCGTCGTAGCAGCGGATATCTTCGAGAATCAAGGCAAACTCATCCCCGCCAAGACGCGCTAATGTGTCGCCGTCGCGAATCAGGGCTTGGACACGCAGCCTGACTTCGATAAGGAGCGCATCGCCCACCGAGTGCCCAAACTGATCGTTGATCGTCTTAAAGTTGTCAATATCGAACACGACAACGGCAAGCAGGCGCTCGCGCCGAGTTGCCATTGTCATGGCGTGTTGCAAGCGGTCGAAGAACAGGTTGCGATTTGCGGTACCAGTCAAGGGGTCGTGCATGGCCAGATCCCGCAAATGCTGTTCCCTTTGAAAACGGAATAAGGCCGCGCCTATGAAGTCAGACACGACCCCCAGCATCCGATAATCACCTGCGTCGGGTAGCCTTTGAGGGGGCGAGAACCAAGTGACTGCGAGTATCCCCAGCACCTTGCCGTTGGCCATGACGGGGCTACACAGGCTTGCTTGGACGCCAGCGTTCACACATTCGGGCAGGGCATAGGCGCTATGGGGATAATCTGTCACGAGAAGCGCCTTGTGGGCATGCAAAGCGGCCCCCGCTACGCCCAGCTGATCATTGAAGGCATAGAGCAAGAGTTGTTTATGGGCTGCGGGAAGGCCGTGGAAAAATCGGTAGCGGAGGAGATCGGGCTCCTCGTGGACGATCAATGCCGCGCCATCTGCGCCCAGGAGATTCGCCACGCCCTTGGCCGCAAGCCGGAAAAATTTTGGCAGATCGATTTCGCGAACAAGCTTATGCAAAAACTCAATGCTGCTCGCATCTTTGCCGGTCTTATTCATACTCCATCCCGCCGTGACCCTCGATTTTGGTCGTCACACCAACCAGTGCGCCCCTGTCTAAAGGCCTACACAACTGCGCGCAGTTCTTGACACTTCCCCATTTCGATCGGCTACCGCGCCCGGCCGCCTGAGGGTCGCCCACGAAGACCAGGTGATTTGCGGTCATTTTGAAATAAGACTGCCCGCAAATATCCTGCTGGGTTTAATCGTGGTAAAGGATCTGCATAGAGTGTGCCATGTAAGGGTGGGACATCCCGATTTGACGTTTAACCGGGCAAGGCTCAGCAGCCTAGACCCTTTGCCAAGCCGCGCAAATGCGGCACACCACCGGGTGGAAGTGCCTATTTATCGCCCCTATCACCGGCCAAGCGAGACTTTTGGGTTGGGCATAGCGCCTTTTGAACATCGCATTCATGAGACTGGGGCGACTGCCGTGCAGGCCACCTTAATTTGCGCCCCAGCTCGTCACAACGGTGTGATGGGGCAGCGTTTTGTTGGGCATGATGTGCCCGGTAGCGGCACTCGGATCCTATGGGGCAGATGCGCCGCTTTTCCGCTCTGCGTATCCAAAATACAGCACCCCCTGGCGCTGACCCCACCCTCCACCACCTGGCAGGTCCCGCCCCTCCGGGCCCTCATCAGATCCTGGCCTTCCGTGCTCACGGCTTTGCGGTCGATGGTGTCGGCGCTATGCGTTCTTATGGTCATGTTATGGTCGCTCCTGCCGGACACAGGGTTGATCTTGATAATCTCTCTCATGGCCCTGCCCGCACCGCGACCATGAGCGTTTCAGCAGCCCCAGAATTTGTACATAAGTCCGTACGCTATCGACACAACGAGGGATCTAACATCCATCCGAAATGGAAACGAGGTCAGTTTTGGGCAGCAGCTTTCATGGGCGATGGCAATATTGCTATGATAGGTTCCAGGGAGGCGCTACCCTGAAGGCCAACTTGCCGGAAACGCTGTGAGCAAAGACGCGAAAATATTGGCGGCCAGCTAGGCAGGTGAATATGAGCACCCGATTTGCCGACCTCACCTCGTTGCTCGGTAGCCTAAGGTTTGCAGTACGGATACGCGGAGATCATCCTATATTCACAAAAACTGGTGTCGAGGAGGCTATCAACCCGCAACCGCAAAGGGCGCTCGCCAGACCGTACCGGGTCAGGCCGGTGCGAGACATTGTCCTGCCTTACCGGTTAGGAGTGGACGATCATCAATAAATACGAACTCGTCGTATACTGGAGCGAAGAAGATAACGCCTTTTTGGTGGAGGTACCGGAGTTGCCTGGGTGCATAGCGGATGGCGCCACCTACCAAGGATCGGTCGCTCATGCCGAACAAGTAATCGCCGAATGGCTGGAAACTGCTAAAGATTTAGGGCGCCCTATCCCCACGCCGCGTGGGCGCCTATGCTACGCTTAAACCGCCCATCGACTCCCCTGGCCCTCACCCGTGGTGAATATATTGGGCCAAAGATGGCAGGTCTTTGGGATCGCTCCAAAATCTTTTCCTTGCTGGTCCGTTTTACGCCCATCTTTTCCTCGGCGTAGGGGCCTAATGAAGCATGTTGGATATAGGAGTGTGCAAAAATGAAAGGAGAACCTGCGCTATGGCCGGGCCATTCTTATCCGTTAGGCGCAGAATGGGATGGCAATGGAATCAATTTTGCGCTCTTTTCCGGGCAGGCCGAGCGTGTCGAGCTCTGCCTGTTCGATGCCAAGGGGGAACACGAGACCCATCGACTCCCGCTGCCCGAGAAAAGTAACGAGGTCTGGCACGGCTATCTGCCTCACGCCAAACCCGGCCTGGTCTATGGCTACCGGGTATATGGTCCCTATGCACCTGTACAGGGCCAACGCTGCAATCCCCACAAACTTCTACTGGACCCCTACGCCAAAGCGATTGCGGGCACGCTGGACTGGAGTGACGCGCATTTCGGCTACCACATCGGCCACGTCAAAGCGGATCTGTCGTTGGATAAACGAGATAATGCCTCACGGATGCTCAAGGCCGTTGTGGTGGATAGCCACTTCGATTGGGGCGATGACCAGCCACCGCGCACCCCCTGGTCGAACACGATCATCTATGAGACCCATGTACGTGGGCTCAGTATGCAGCACCCCGATGTCCTCAAACACCTTCGCGGGACCTGTGCCGGTCTCGCCTCAGCGCCCATAGTCACGCACCTACAGAAGCTCGGCGTGACCGCTATCAACTTGTTGCCAATCCAGGCTTTTGTCGATGACCGCAACCTGGCCGAGCGTGGACTGCATCACTACTGGGGCTACAATTCCCTGGGCTTCTTTGCGCCCCACCCCCCGTATCTGTCGAGCGGTAAAATTGACGAGTTCAAGGAGATGGTCAAGGCGCTTCACAAATCGGGTATCGAGGTGATTCTAGACGTGGTCTACAATCACACGGCCGAAGGCAACGAATTAGGCCCCACCCTCAGCTTCCGTGGTATTGATAACGCCGCCTACTATCGCCTAGTAGCGGATCAACCCCGCTACTACGCTGATACCACTGGTTGTGGCAATTCCCTCAACGCCGATCACCCAAGGGTCATGCAACTGATTCTGGACTCCCTGCGCTATTGGGTGGAAGAAATGCATGTGGACGGCTTTCGCTTCGATCTCGCCGTTTCTTTGACTCGCCCCTACCGTTCCGATAACCGCATGGGACCACTCTTCGAAATCCTGCTCCAAGATCCCGTGCTCGCCCGGGTCAAACTCATTGCTGAGCCCTGGGACCTGGGAGAAGATGGTTACAAACTGGGTGCGTTTCCGCCCGGCTGCGCGGAATGGAACGACCGCTACCGCGATACCTTGCGGGCCTTCTGGAAAGGCGATGACGGACAGCTAGGCGGGCTTGCCGCGCGTCTGGGCGGCTCCGCTGATCTCTATGCCCGCGCTGACCGTGGACCTAACACCAGCATCAATTTTCTCACCGCCCATGACGGTTTCACCATGCATGATCTGGTGAGCTACAACGAAAAACATAACGAAGCCAACCAGAACGATAATCAGGACGGCAACGATAACAATCTTTCCTGGAATTGCGGCGCCGAAGGCGAGACGGACAACGCTGAGATTAATGCCCTGCGCGCCCGGCAGGAGCGCAATTTTATAGCGAGCCTACTACTCTCCCAGGGAACACCCATGCTACTAGCAGGCGATGAACTCAGCCACAGTCAACAGGGTAACAATAATGCCTATTGCCAAGACAACCCCCTTAGTTGGCTGAGTTGGGATTTAGGCGCAGAGCAGCAAAAGCTGCTGGATTTCACCCAAAACCTCATCCAGTTGCGCCGGGATCATCCCAGCTTGCGACGTAAGCTTTTTTTCCGTGGTCAGGCCATGACGTCAAGCCCAATCAAGGATGTCACCTGGTTCCATCCCGACGGCCGGGAAATGGGCGCCGAGGACTGGGAGCAAGCGGACGCCCACTGCCTGGGATTGTACTTGGCGGGCACGGAACTGACCGACCGCGATGCGCAGGGTCAACCGGTGAAAGACGAGGATTTTCTGCTTCTGCTGAACGCCTTTCAGGAGGAGGTATCTTTTGCCCTGCCCTCCCTTAATAAAGAAGCCTCTTGGAAGTGTCTGCTGGATACCGCCCAGGATGAGGGTGCGACCAAAGAGGATCAACACAGCGGGAAGAGCTATCCGCTGCAAGCACGGTCCCTCGTGCTCTTGCATTATGGAGAGGCCAATCAATGATCCGCCGACACGACATGCCCTTCGGGGCGACGTTGAAAGCGGAGGGTGCCTGTTTTCGCCTTTGGGCGCCGGACGTGGACAAACTGGAAATCGCCCTGTCCTGGGCAGGCGGCGAGAAACGGTGTCCCATGGAAGGCGCGGGCGATGGCTGGTGGCGCTACTTTGCTTCGGGCCTGGGCCGAGGTGTCCGTTACCAGTTCCTGCTGCCCGACGGTGGCACGGTCCCCGATCCCGCCTCTCGATACCAACCCGACGATGCCGAAGGTTCGTCACTGGTCATCGATCCCGCCAGCTATGACTGGCAGGACGGCTGTTGGCGCGGTCGACCTTGGTGCGAGACCGTGATCTATGAACTCCATGTCGGGACCTTCACCCCTGAAGGGACTTTTCGAGCCGCCATGGAACGTCTGGATGATCTGGCAGATCTGGGTATTACGGCAGTGGAGCTTATGCCTTTAGCAGACTTTCCCGGTCGCCGGAACTGGGGCTATGACGGCGTGCTCCCGTTCGCCCCAGATACCG
Source organism: Acidiferrobacter sp. (assembly GCA_035530915.1). GTDB lineage: Bacteria > Pseudomonadota > Gammaproteobacteria > Acidiferrobacterales > Acidiferrobacteraceae > Acidiferrobacter. The sequence goes on from DATKTV010000024.1 coordinate 34,206, forward strand.
CTTATGGCCGGCCGGAGGATCTTAAGGCCCTGGTGGACGCCGCCCATGGTCGGGGGCTCATGGTCTTCCTGGACGTGGTTTACAATCACTTCGGCCCCGAGGGCAATGCCCTACATCGCTATGCCGAGGATTTTTTCACCCCGAGGCACCATACCCCGTGGGGTCCCGCCATCAACTTTGACGGACCGAACAGCCGCGTAGTACGTGATTTTTTTCGGCATAATGCCCTGTATTGGTTGGAGGAATACCATTTTGATGGACTGCGTTTCGACGCCGTCCATACCATCTGCGACGACTCCCATCCCGACATCCTGGAAGAAATCGCCACCGCTGTGGCTGCCGGCCCTGGGCAGGATCGCCAGATCCACCTGATGCTCGAAAATGATCACAATGCTGCTCACTACCTTGGATCAGGGGGCTATCGGGCCCAATGGAACGACGATTTCCATCATTCGCTGCATGCGCTGCTGACCGGCGAGAAGGACGGCTATTACGGGGATTTTGCCGGCCAGCCGATCGATTACCTGGGTCGTTGTCTGGCAGAGGGCTTTGCCTGGCAGGGCCAACCTTCTGTCTACCGTGGCGATCGTGCCCGCGGTGAAGCGAGCGCCTACCTGCCCCCCACCGCCTTTATCAACTTTTTGCAAAACCATGATCAGATTGGCAATCGCGCCCTGGGTGAGAGACTCTCTCGCCTGTGCACCACCGAGGCCCTGCGCGCCGCCGTCGCTGTGTTACTGCTCGCTCCTGCTGTGCCGCTCCTCTTCATGGGCGAAGAATTCGCCGCCAGCAGCCCGTTCCTATTCTTTTGTGATTTCAGTGGGGAACTAGGCGAAGCGGTGCGGGAAGGACGGCGCCGGGAATTTTCCGCGTTCGCACATTTTTCCACCGATGAGGCGGCCGCGCAAATACCAGACCCAGGCGCTGAATCGACCTTCACCGCCAGCACGTTGGATTGGACACAGCGTAATCTCGGCCCGCACGCAGATTGGCTACAGTATTACCGCCGACTATTACATATCCGCCGAGACGAGATTGTGCCCCGTCTCGGCGGAGTCTCGGGGGACAGCGGCACCTGGCATCTTCTGGGCACAACCGGCCTGGCAGTACACTGGCATCTGGCCGACGGCGCCATTCTTTCTCTCTATGGGCAATGGGCACCAGAACCCCTGGTTTTGGACCCGATCCCTCGTGACCGGATCGTCTTTGCGCAACCGCCGGAGGCCGCCGCCCTGCTAGCGGAAAACCGCCTTCCTGGTTGGGGAGTAGTCTGCTTGTTGCATGAAGGGGTCGGGGAACGACACCCGTGAAGACGACCATTGACCGGGGCCTGATCCATGAGCTGTGCCAAAGCTATGGCGTTCTAGAGCATTATCACAACGCCTTCGGCAAGAAGCACATTGTCCCCCAAGGCACCTTACTGGCCTTGTTAAAGGCGTTGGGCGTACCGACCGAAGATGCGCACGCCGCCCGCGACGCCTTACGCCGGAAGGAGGCGGCAGCATGGCGATCCCCGCTGCCACCGCTCCTGGTGCAGCGAATCACCGCCAAGCCCCCAGGGGTTGCTCTCTCCCTCCCTGTGGAGGGCGCAGAGGATATCTGGCGTTGGCGTTTTTCTCCTGAGGAGGGGGCGGCCCGGGAAGGCACGTTCCGGCCCGCCCGCCTTGAGTTGTTGGAGGAAGGTCGCATCGGCACGCAAGTCTTTCGGCGTTGCCGCCTAGATCTCCCCTTTAGCCCGGGCCTCGGTTATCACCATCTGACTCTCCAGGGGCCAAGCGGGCTCCGCGCAGAGATGCCGTGGATCACGGTCCCGGAGACCTGTTATGCACCCGAGGCCATCCAGGAATCGCGTAAAGTTTGGGGGCCTACGCTGCCACTTTACGCACTCCGTTCGAGTCGCAACTGGGGTATGGGGGATTTCACCGATCTCCTCCAGGTACTAGACATTGCGGCTCTGTCTGGCGCGGAGCTCGTTGGCCTCAACTCCTTACATGCGCTGTTCCCAGACGATCCCCACCACATCAGCCCCTACAACCCTTCCAGTCGAAAATTCCTCAATATTCTCTATGTCGACGTGGAGGCTGTGCCGGAGTTTGCCCATTGCGAGATCGCCCACGACCGAGCCTATGACGCAGATTTCCAGGCCAATCTGCGCGCCTTGCGCGGCACTGACCTCGTGGATTATGAGAGGGTAGCCGCCGCCAAACGGGAGATTCTAGAGCTCCTCTATCACGCCTTTCGCGAAACTGAACTGCCAAGCAATAGTGAGCGCGCCCGCGCCTTCCGCCAATTTCAGGTCGAGGGCGGCGAAACACTCTTCCACCTGGGCGTTTTTGAGGCCCTGTGGGAATACCTCCAGGCCCAAGCTCCTCGTCCCTGGGGTTGGCCGGCCTGGCCGGAACAGTATCGTAGTCCCAAAGCACCAGCGGTCGCGGAATTTGCCGCGCAACAACCGGATCGTGTGGAATTCTTTCAGTATTTGCAATGGATTGCCGCCGAACAGTTCGATGCAGTGGGCGTGCGTTCCTATGCGCTCGACCTGGGTATCGGTCTCTACCAGGACATCGCGGCGGGCACCGACCCGGGTGGCTTTGATGCTTGGCATGACCAAGACCTTTACGTCGCCAACATCCATATCGGTGCGCCCCCCGATGCCTTCAACCATCAAGGTCAGGATTGGGGACTGCAACCCTGGCACCCGCTGCGCCTACGCGAGGCCGCCTACGCGCCTTTTATCGCCCTTTTGCGCGCTAATATGCGTGTTGCCGGCGCCATCCGCTTGGATCACATCCTGGGCCTCATGCGCTTGTACTGGATACCCGCCGGTGAACGTCCCGCCAGAGGCGGCTATGTGCGCTATCCGCTGGACGAACTCCTCGGCATCCTGACGTTAGAGAGTCAGCGCCATCATTGTCTTGTGGTCGGCGAAGATCTCGGCACGGTGAGCGAAGACATCAGGGGTGCCCTCCAGTCCTGGGGGATCCTCTCCTATCACGTCCTCCTACTGGAGGCCGACCCGCAACACGGATACCGACCCCCGGAGGATTATCCGGCATGGTCTGTGGCGACGCTCACAACCCACGATCTGCCTACTCTCGCGGGGTTTTGGCAAGGGCTCGATCTGGATACCCGCGCCACACTAGACCTCATTCCCGATCCCGCGACGCGCAACAGTCTCATGGTGGAACGTGCCCGGGATCGCAGCTTTCTCCTCCTGGCTCTGGAACGGGAGGGGCTGCTGCCAAGCGGGGTTGGTGTCCAAGCCGTGAATCTCGCAAAACTGACAGATGACATGATTCGCGCGGTTCATCGCCTACTGGGCCGCGCCGCCAGTGCCGTGCTACTGGTACACATGGATGACGCTTTGGCTGTGACCGACCAGATCAACCTGCCCGGCACGGCCCAAGACTATCCTAACTGGCGCCGCAAACTCCCCCTAACGCTGGAACAATGGGCGCAAGATCCGCGCGTCACCGGCCTTTTTGCGACCCTACGCGAGGCACGCCCGGCCCTGCCGCGCGGACCACTCGCCGATGCCACAATCCCCATCCCGCGCGCCACTTATCGTCTCCAGTTTAACCAGAACTTCACCTTTAATGATGCGGTCGCCATTGTTCCTTATCTGGCCCGTCTCGGGATCAGCCATTGCTATGCCTCGCCGATCCTCAAAGCCCGCAAAGGCAGCCCGCACGGTTACGATATTGTCGATCATAATGCGCTGAATCAGGAAATCGGCAGCCCCGAGGATTTCCTGCGGTTTTCCGACACCCTAGCGGCGCACGGCATGGGCCTTATGCTCGACATCGTACCCAACCACATGGGTGTGCTGGGCAGTGATAATGCCTGGTGGCTCAGTGTGCTGGAGCACGGACCAGCATCGCCCTACGCGGATTATTTCGATATCGACTGGCGTCCGCTGAACCCACAACTGCGCGGTAAAGTCCTGTTGCCGGTCCTAGGCGACCATTATGGCCAAGTCTTGGAAGACGGCGCCCTGAAACTTTGTTTCGCATCGGAGCAGGGAGAAATCTACATCCAATATCTGGAAAACAGTTTCCCGGTAGATCCCCGCGAGTATCCGCGCATCCTCGATCTGCGCGTCGACATCCTGCGTGCCGAGCTGGGCGCAGAACACCCCGACACGCAAGAACTGGCGACCCTTTCCGATGCCTTGCGTCGTTTGCCCGAGCGCTACAGTGCCGAGGCGGAGAACCGCGCAGCTCGGGTCAGAGATGGGACTGTCTATCGGCGGCTGCTAGCAGAACTCTGCGCGAGATCTCCGCAGGTCACGGCCTTCCTCCAGGAGAACATCGCACTCTTCAATGGTCGCCCAGGTGATGCAGAAAGTTTTGACAGCCTGCATCAGTTGATTGAGGCGCAAGCCTACCGCCTCGCTTTCTGGCGTGTCGCGGCCGATGACGTCAATTACCGTCGCTTTTTTGACATCAACGATCTGGCCGGCTTGCGGATGGAGGATCCCGCCGTTTTCGGCGATGCCCATCGACTGATTTTTCGACTCCTGTCTGAAGGACGCACAAATGCCCTGCGCATCGATCACCCAGATGGGCTCTACGATCCGCTGATGTATTTCCGCCGCATCCAGGCCTGGCGCGACTGGCGACAAGCCCGCCGCGATAAGGGCGGCAAAAGCCTCTACCTCGTGGTAGAAAAGATCCTTGCCGAGGGCGAAGCGATGCCCCCGGACTGGCCGGTACACGGCAGTACCGGCTACGACTTTGCCAACGACGTAACCAGCCTGTTCGTGAATGAGCGGGCACAGGTCGCCTTCGAGCGCCTATATAGTGCCTTCATCGGTCATCCGTATGACTTCGATACACTCCTCTACGACTCCAAAAAACTGATCATGAAAAGCTCCATGGCCAGCGAACTCAATGTGTTGGCCGACCATCTGAGCCATATTGCCCAGGCCGACCGACGCACCCGAGACTACACCTTGAATGGCCTACGCTGGGCACTCCAGGAAGTGATCGCCTACTTTCCGGTCTACCGGACCTACAGTGCTGACGGGATTCTTTTGGATGCCGACCGGGAGCGCGTCCAAACCGCCATAAGCCAGGCGCGCCGCAACAGCCATGCGGAAGATGTCAGCGTCTTCCAGTTTCTAGAGGACGTACTGACCTTGTCCGCCCACCCCGGGAACCCTCCGGCCTACGCTCGGGAACGGATCGCCTTTGTCGGCAAATTCCAGCAATACACCGGCCCGGTGATGGCCAAAGGCGGTGAGGACACCGCCCTCTATCGTTACCAGCGCCTCACTTGTCTCAATGATGTGGGCAGCGATCCCCGTCATTTCGGCATTTCTGTCGCCGCCTTCCACAAAAACTGCCGCGACCGGGCGGCCCGCCGCCCCCACGACATGCTGACCAGTTCGACCCATGACAGCAAACGCTCCGAAGACGTACGGGCCCGCATCGCCGTGCTCTCGGAGATACCAAAACGCTGGCAGCAGTCACTGCAGCGCTGGCGGCATCTTAATAGTGGCCATAAAACCCGGATCGACGGCAAGTCGGCTCCCGACGCCAACGACGAATACCTGCTCTACCAAACATTGCTCGGCACCTGGCCCGTCCAGGAAACGCCTGATGCCCAATACGTAGATCGCATCGTCGCCTACATGCGTAAGGTGGTCCGGGAGGCCAAGCTGCACAGCAGTTGGATCAACCCCGGAGAGGCCTACGAAGGTGCGCTCGAGCGCTTCATCCGGGCTATTCTGGCGGTAGATGACGACAATCTCTTCCCGCCGACCTTCGCCCCTCTGTGTCGGATCATCAGTCATTTCGGCATGATCAATAGCCTTGGCATGACGCTGCTAAAACTGACGGCCCCAGGCGTGCCAGATACTTATCAAGGCTGCGAAGACCTGGTCTTGCAGCTGGTGGATCCTGACAATCGACGACCGGTGGACTTCGCTGCTTATTCGCAAAGATTAACCGAGCTGGAATTGCCATTCTCAGAACGAGCGCGCCCCGAAGACCTGCAGGCTCTCCTCACCGAGACCGGCCGTGGCCGCCTCAAGCTCTATCTCACCTGGCGCGGCCTACAGGCCCGGCGCCAGCAATCGGAGACTTTTCAAACGGGTGGCTATGTTCCTCTCCGGGTGCGCGGCAAGCAGGCGGCCCATCTCTGTGCCTTTGCACGCATAGGAGCACAAGGGATCGCCCTCACGGTTGTACCGCGTCTTTGCCTCCGCCTATTGGGCGCCAACGAAGGCCTCCCGTGGCCACTGGGGCGCGATGTTTGGGGAGACACCACTCTGACTCTGCCCAGGGACTGGGGTCGACTCCGGTTTCGCAACCTTTTCACCGGCGAGGATCTGGACGTGCAGAAAGGGACCGAGATACTGTCTGTGGGTCGTCTGCTTTCGCGCTTCCCCCTAGCGCTTCTCTTGGCCGATCTGGCGCCATCGGTTCATGCGGCCGGCATCCCGATACCGCCAGAATAAATTCCAGATCAGCACGACGCAAGGTGTGGGGTGGGGTTAACGGCGGTGAACGGAGCATATAGGTTCTTCTAAACCTCCCCACACCTAAAGACAGAGGGTTCTAAGGGCGAATCCATCGGGGCCTCTTGACGGGTTGCGTTTTCCCGCTGGCGATACACTTGACGTGCGCACCGCCGCCCTCGACCACAAGCCTCTTCACGTGGCTCCCCGTCGCGGCCTCATGGCGTCTTGACCACGGCGGCTGGCCGTTCGCCCGCCGCGCTGGCGTGTTTGGCCTGTTCCGCTGGAATAGAGAGCAGATAGGCCGTATTGATCAGTGCCGTGTGCGTCAGCGCTTGCGGAAAATTCCCGAGCATGCAGTGCCCATGCGTATCATATTCTTCCGACAACAATCCTACGTCATTAGTCAAGCCAAGAAGGCGCTCAAACAAGGCTTCGGCTTCTTCGCGCCGTCCAATCAACGCAAGACTGCCAGCCAGCCAGAATGAACAAGGCAAAAACGCGCCTTCTCCGGGCGGTAGCGCATCTACCTCGGTATCGGCCTCATACCGCAGCACCAATCCATCGACCACGAGGTCGCGCTTAATGGCCTCTATTGTACCCAGAACGCGCGGATCGTCCGCTGGCAGAAAGCCCACCTGCGGAATTAACAGCAGGCTTGCATCAAGATGCGGCGCACCATAGAACTGCACAAATGTGTTACGCTGCGCGTCGTAACCATCCGAACAAACCTCCGCGTGAACCGCATCGCGCAGGTGCCGCCAGCGCTCGACCGGGCCGTCAAGCCCAAAGGCCTCGACGTCCTTGACCGCCCGATCGAAGGCCACCCATGCCATCACTTTGGAGTGGGTATAATGGCGCTGTGGCCCGCGCATTTCCCAGATACCGTCATCTGGTTTCTGCCAGTTCGACTCCAGGAATTGGAGTAAGGCCACTTGTACCCGCCAAGCCGCCGGCTCCGGCTCCAAACCGACAGTTCGTGCGAGATGCAACGTGTCCATGACTTCTCCGTAGACGTCAAGCTGGAACTGTTTCGATGCGACGTTGCCCAGCCGCACAGGCGCCGCGCCACCATAGCCGGGCAACCAACTCACCTCGTATTCGTCCAGGCGCCGCTCTCCCGTCACACTGTAAAGTATGCGCACACCCTCGGGGCCACTCGCCGCTATGGCGCGCAACAACCACTCGCGCCAGGCCACCGCCTCTTCGTGGTAGCCGGCCAGCAACAGCGCGTTCAAGGTGAAGGTGGCATCACGTAGCCAGCAGTAACGGTAATCCCAGTTACGCACGCCCCCCTGCTGCTCCGGCAACGAAGTTGTGGGCGCCGCAATGATTCCGCCGGTAAGCGAGTAGGTCAGTGCCTTTAGTGTAATCAGCGAGCGCAAGACGGGCTCGCGCCAGCGTCCCTGGTAGGTGCAGCGTTCCGACCATTGACACCACTCGTCCTCGGTTGCCACCAGCTCCCGTTCCGGGTCGATGGCCGGTTGGACCGCCTCATAAGAAGGACCATAATTCAACGCAAAGCTTATCCGCTCGCCCTTACTCACATGAAAATCGGCGATGGTTTTCATGTTTTCGCCGTGCACGGCCACCCCGCTGCGCAATTCCAGCCGGTCCGGCCCGGCGGTCGCTAGCAGCGTATTGTCTGGCTGGTGCACCCAGGGCATGATAGAACCGTAATCGAAGCGAATAATAAGCTCCATGCGCATGGCCACTCGCCCACGCAGACCTTCAACAACACGCAAGACATCCCACCGCTCATCCGAGAGCGACATGAAGTCGATGATTCGCACAGCGCCTGCGCCGGTCTCGAAATCGGTTTCCAGAACCAATGTGCCGGGGCGGTATCTGCGCCGGACACTATGCACCTCTGCGACCGGCGCGATCAGCCAGCGTCCGTGCTTCGGCTCGCCCAATAGCGCCGCAAAACACGCCCCGGAATCGAATCTCGGAAAGCATAGCCAATCGATAGAGCCATCGCGGCCGACCAGCGCCGCCGTATGACAGTCGCCGATCAACGCATAGCCTTCAATCGGAAGCGACATGAGAAACCCTCGGGTTGTGCCAGATCCCGTCTGCCGCAATCAGTGCGTCAGCCTGTTTTGGTCCCCAGCTGCCCGGCTTATAGGAGTGCGCCGGGTGATGCGTTTCAAGGACTGGATCGACTACTGCCCAGGCAGCCTCCACCGCATCCTCGCGGGTGAAGAGCGCGCCATCGCCGACCATGGCATCCCCTAGCAGTCGTTCGTAGGGTGTTTCTTCGTTCGGCTGTTCATCCAGCAGGTAGAGCTCGCGCTGGTCGCCGACGAACTCTTTGCCAGCACGCTTGACGCGCACGGCGAGGGCGACGGCAGCGTTGGGAGAGAGCCGGAAGCGCAGGTAATTGGCGCGCCCACCTGCCGGTGCGGAATCGTCGAACAGCCTTTGTGGCGGTGCTTTCAACTCTACCAGCACCTCGGCGGCCGTTGCCGCCAGGCATTTTCCGGAACGCAGGTACCACGGCACACCCTGCCAGCGCCACGAGTCGATGAACAGCCGCAGGGCGCAGAATGTCTCGATGTCCGATCCCTTCGCCACCCCCGGCTCTTTGCGGTAGCCCGCGTACTGGCCGCGCACCACGTCGTCCGGCTGCAAGGGGCGCATGGCTTGAAACACTTTGGCTTTCTCGCTGTGCACGGCACCATAGCCCTGACAGGCCGGCGGCTCCATGGCCAGCAGCGCGGCAACCTGGAACATGTGGTTCTGGATGACGTCGCGCAGGCAACCGGCGCTTTCGTAAAACTTTCCGCGACCCTTTACACCGAAATCCTCGGCCAGGGTGATCTGCACGCTGGCCACGTTGTTGCGGTTCCAGATCGGTTCGAGCAACGAATTGGCGAATCGGAAATAAAGGATATTCATGATCGCCTCTTTCCCGAGATAGTGGTCAATGCGGAAAATCGAATCTTCTTTAAACACTGATAGCGCAATACGGTTGAGCTCCCGCGCCGAGGCCAGATCGCGTCCGAACGGCTTTTCGACGATGACGCGCGCCTGATCTGCCAGACCAGAAGAACCCAGCCCTTTGATCACCTTCGCGAACAGTGCGGGGGGAATGGCAAGGTAATGCGCAGGACGCTGGGCATCGCCCAGGGTCTGTTTCAGGGCTTTGAACGTCTCCAGGTCGTTGTAATCGCCGCCCACATACTGGAGTAGGGAAAGGAGGTGTTCGAGGGCATCCCGGTCATCGATCTTGCCGGCTTGCTTGATGCTATCCTTCGCCCGTTTGCGCAGTTGCGCCAGGCTCAACTTCGAGCCAGCAACGCCTACCACGGGCACCTTAAGAACGCCGCTCTTAGCCATTGCGTAAAGCGCAGGAAAGACCATCTTGTTGACGAGGTCTCCGGTCACGCCAAAGACCACCAACGCATCCGCCGCCATCATGCGGTTAGAGGTATGTTCCATATCAGTGGCCGTCTTTTTTTTCGTCATGCCCACCAAACTGCTTTCTCATCGCCGACAGAATCCGGTTGGCGTAATCAGCATCGCCGCGGGAAGCAAAACGCTCAAACAGCGCCGCGTTGATAACCGGTGTCGGCACGCCCTCATCAATAGCGGCCAGTGCCGTCCAGCGGCCCTCACCAGAATCTGACACCCGCCCAGAGAATTCGGTGAGATCAGCATCCTCAACCAGCGCAGCTGCAGTCAGATCAAGCAGCCATGACGCCACCACGCTGCCACGTCGCCAGACTTCCGCAATCTCGGGCAGATCCAGGTCATACTGATAAAATTCCGGGTTGCGCATCGGCGCGGTCTCGGCATCGTTGTCTTGCGATCGCTTGCCGACATTGGCATTGTGCAGAATATTCAGGCCCTCGGCATAGGCCGCCATCAGGCCATATTCGATTCCATTGTGGACCATCTTGACGAAATGTCCGGCACCGTGCTGGCCGCAGTGCAGATAGCCCTTATCGGCAGTGGCCGCGGGCTTGTTCCGGCCGGGGGTTGGTGTTGCGGTGCCGAGGCCCGGGGCAAGTGCCGCAAAGATGGGATCAAGGTGCTGAACGATGTCTTTCTCACCGCCCATCATGAGGCAATAGCCACGCTCCAAGCCGGCGACGCCGCCGCTGGTCCCAGCGTCTACATGATGGATTCCCTGTTTCTGCAATTCGGCGGCACGCCGAATATCGTCGCGGTAGTAAGAATTGCCACCATCAATGACGATATCACCGGCGTCGAGCAGCGGTACTAGCTGGGCCAGCACCTCATCGACAACCGTCGCCGGCACCATCACCCAGACCGCGCGTGGCTTGGTCAGACGGGCGACAAAATCGTCAAGTAAGATCGTGCCGACGGCACCCTCGCTGTGGAGTGCTTCAACGGCTTCGGGATGACGGTTGTACACCACGCACTGGTGCCCTCCGCGCATCAGCCGTCGCACCATATTGCTGCCCATACGTCCCAGGCCTATCATGCCAATCTGCATCGTTTAGCTCCTTATGTGAGGTCGGCGATTCCGATCTCTCCTGCCGCGCTCACGCCGCTATAACTCAGCGCGAGCGTAGCTTCCTACGCAACAACGGTTTCCGGTGCACTGCGCACAATCGCCAGCGCCCAATTCCGAGTGTGCCCTTTCCACCGCGCCACTATTCCCCGCATCGATAAAGGTGCGTGCGGCGCCCAGGCTATTTATGGCCCGTCTCATGCGCGGCCGCCAGCGGCCAACTCCGGACTTGCTGCCATGCCCGCTGGGCTGCGGGCGGCAGCCTGTCCATATGCTTCAAGAACAGCGCCAGCGTCCAAATGTCCTGGTCGCTCAGGGTGTGTCTCCACGAGGGCATGCCAGTCAGGCGAATACCATGCTGGATTTTCCAGAACGAATACCCTTGAGGATCGTCTTCCACCCCATCAGTCGCCAATTGCGGCGGCTTCGGATATTCGCCTGCCGCTATTGGCGAGCGTGAGGCATCCCCTTTTGCGGAACCATGGCACACCGCGCAGTTTTGTGCGTACAGACGTACGCCATGGATGAGATTCCGATCAGTCAGCGCGACGGGGTTGGGGCCCTTGGGGGCATCGCGGCGCAGGGTCGCGTTTAATGAGGTCCGGGCCACCCAGTGCTCCAGCCATGCTGGCTTCCCATCAGCGTTAGCCGGGATGTAACCACTCTGAACTAGGAAGTACGCGCCAATCAAAGTAACAGCGATCGCTAATATGACTCCTGAAACCACGCCTTTCAACAGAGCACCTCCTCATTTAGTGGCAGAACACCGCCCACAACAAACGATGTCGTGGCAGCACCGATCATGACATACAATAGGCCACTAAAAATAGGCCGCGACGGTGCTAGCAACACACGAGACGCCATGCACGCAGCTTAACGTCGGGCTGATTGGAATCGACACCGAGCGCATCCTCTGTGCGATCGCATAGGTCATTCGAAAAACGCGCGTTGCCATCTAGCTGGTGCGCGGCGCAGACCGCGCATCATGAACTCGCCCGTAAACGCCCGGGCTTGCTGCGGCGCCAGCAACTCGGCCGCCACTCCAAACAACCCTCCGAAAGAACGGCTCTCTGGAGGGAATGTTAGCGCTCGTAAGAGCCGCTCTTCTGTACGGTCTCGTACATAGGCGCGGCGCCAAGGTTCGGCAAGGGCGTCGGGTCGCGCCCCATTCATCAGCGCACCCATAAACCCCGCGGTACGCCGACGTCTGTGCAAAAGTGCACGCGGCCAGGGCGGAACGTATGGGCCGCAAAGCCGTGGCTCGCTGAAAAGGGAGCGCCGATCCGCAATGGATGCGATCGCACACAGACAAGCCGGTCGCGCGTCATGAGCTTGACGCCTGTTAGGTGCTCATGCGTCCCGCTGATAGGTGTGAAGACGCCCCGGCAACGCTTTTCGTTATTGACCCTGTTATGGAGGTCCTTTGCGGTATCCGTGATATCGGGTAGACCCATAGGGCTTACCCCGTTCTCAAGGGGCTGCATTCCACAAGGCGATCACCGGTACAGCAGGGTGATGGGGGTCGAAGGTGAAAATGCTGAGCGATGCCGTGCCGAGCGTGAAATGCTGCGCTTGCACCACCGCCAATCCGATCCAGCGCGCAGCCAGTACGGAGCCGAATTGGCCGTGCGAAAAGAGCGCGATATTTCCGGTCAGCGCACGCAGACGAGCAACGAGTCGATCGGCGCGGTCGGAAACTTGTACAGGCGTTTCTCCATGAGGACAGCCATCCCGATAGACATTCCAATCGGGCCGCCCGTTAAGGATATCCAAGGAGCGCTGCCCCTCGTAATCGCCATAGTCCCACTCGGCTAGGTCGGGTTCCTCGTCCGAGGTTTTATCCAACCCTACCAATGTACAGGTCTGCAGTGCCCGCTTGAGCGGGCTGGTCAGCACCTGATCAAACGCGACATCCCGGAGGCGCTTGCCCAGCTCACGTGCCTCGACCTCACCATTTGCGGTCAACGGAATGTCTGTACGGCCCGTGTGTCGACCTGACAGCGACCATTCAGTTTCACCGTGCCGAATGAGGTACAGGCGTAGGGGCTTGGAACTGCTCGTCATGAACTCTCCCACCGCTAAACCGATTGCGTGGCTGGATCAGGGGCCTCCTTCCTCACGAAGAGATTGTCCTGGTTCTGCGTCACTTGCGCCCGATCTAGAGACCAATACGTCTGATCGGCTCCCCCGGCGTCAATTCAGACCGCACCGGCCCGCGTGGGGGAATTGTATTCGGGTTCGGCAACACCATGCGTCCGCTTGGCGCCAAGGCCGCAATGAAGCTCGCCTTGCCTTGCACGCAAGGCGAGCGGGCAATCCGTGGACGTGTGCTCAGCCATTGCCAGCATGTCTCCGTCATCAGCAACCAGTACTTTCGCGGTGTTCATAAGCACGCGTGTGCTCATCCGGGATTGGTCCATCGCCAATCGCGAATCTCCGGCATGTCCTGGCCATTCTTGTTAATGTACTGCTTGTGCTCGATCAGCTTATCCTTGAGTTGCTGCTTTAGGTAAATCCCCTTGTCACCGGTTTTGGGCAGGCGGTCGATGGCGTCCATCACCAAGTGAAAGCGATCCAGGTCATTGAGCACCGTCATGTCGAAGGGCGTCGTGATGGTGCCCTCTTCCTTGTAGCCGCGGACGTGAAAGTTGCTGTGGTTGGTGCGGCGGTAGGTAAGCCGGTGAATCAACCAGGGGTAGCCATGGAAAGCAAAGACCACTGGCTTATCCTTGGTGAAGAGCTCATCGAAGTCCATGTCGCTCAAGCCATGAGGGTGCTCACTTTGCGGCTGCAGCTTCATGAGGTCAACAACGTTCACCACACGAATTTTCAGTTTGGGCAGATGTTCGCGCAAGATCGAGACCGCAGCCAGCGTCTCTAGTGTCGGCACGTCGCCACAACAGGCCATGACCACATCGGGTGCTACGGCCTGGTCATTGCTGGCCCACTGCCAGATACCGACGCCCTCGGTGCAATGCTTAACGGCCGCCTCCATGCTCAGCCACTGCGGTGCTTGATATTTGCCGGCGATCACCACGTTAACGTAGTGGCGACTACGCAGGCAATGGTCCCAAACAGATAGCAGGCAGTTGGCATCCGGCGGCAGATAAACACGCACGACGTCGGCCTTCTTGTTCACCACGTGGTCGATGAAGCCAGGGTCTTGATGAGTAAAGCCGTTATGCATCTGCTGCCAAACATGCGAAGCCAGCAGGTAATTCAGCGATGCGATCTTCCGCCGCCAGGGCAGACCCGCCGTGACCTTCAGCCATTTGGCATGCTGGTTGAACATCGAATCAATGATATGAATGAACGACTCATAGCTATTGAACAGCCCATGACGGCCGGTCAGCAGATAGCCTTCTAGCCAACCCTGGCACTGATGTTCGCTCAACATCTCCATGACCCGACCGTCCAAGGCGAGGAATTCATCGTTGTCCTGCACCTGGGCATCCCACTGCCGGTTGGTAACCTCGAAGACGGCATTCAAGCGATTCGAAAGCGTTTCGTCTGGACCGAAGATTCGGAAATTCCGTTGCGCCTGATTGAGCTTTGTGACATCGCGTAGGAAGACACCGAGTTCGTGGGTATCGGCGGCCGTCACATCCCCGGGTGACGGCACGTTAACGGCGTACTTGCGGAAGTCCGGCATAACCAGGTCGCGCAGCAACAGGCCACCATTGGCGTTGGGATTAGCGCCCATACGCCGGTTGCCTTTGGGCGCCAGCTCTGCCAGTTCGGGCCGCAAGCGGCCCTGGGCATCGAACAGTTCCTCCGGCCGGTAGCTTTTTAGCCACTCCTCTAACAGCTTCAGGTGTTCGGGATGCTCGGCATCGACTGCAATGGGCACCTGATGCGCGCGAAAGGTGCCCTCTATCTGCTGGCCATCGACCCATTCTGGCCCGGTCCAGCCTTTGGGCGACTTAAGGACAATCATAGGCCAGCGCGGCCGTGTGGTGTCGTTATTATCTCGCGCTTGGCGCTGGAATTGTCGGATGTCCCCAATGGCCTGTTCTAAAGTGCTGGCCATGAGTTGATGCATTAGTACCGGATCATCGCCTTCGACGTAATAGGGCGTCCAGCCGCACCCGCGCAGAAACTGATCCAGCTCCTCAGGCTCAATGCGCGCCAGAACGGTGGGGTTGGCGATCTTATAGCCATTGAGATGCAGGATCGGCAGCACCGCACCGTCGGTGATCGGATCGAGGAACTTGTTGGAATGCCACGCGGTGGCCAACGGTCCTGTTTCCGCCTCGCCATCGCCGATCACACAGGCAACGATAAAATCTGGATTATCGAACACGGCGCCGAAGCTATGGCTAAGGGAATAGCCTAGTTCACCCCCCTCGTGGATGGAGCCCGGGCATTCCGGCGAGGCGTGGCTAGGAATGCCGCCGGGAAAAGAGAACTGCTTGAAAAGCTTCTGCAATCCGGCCTCGTCCTGGCTGATATTAGGATAGACCTCGCTGTACGTCCCCTCAAGGTACGTGTTGGCCACAACAGCCGGACCGCCGTGACCGGGGCCCGAGACGTAGATCATATCAAGGTCATATTCCTTAATGACCCGATTCAGGTGCACATAGATGAAGTTCTGTCCGGGGGTCGTGCCCCAATGACCTAGCAACATGTGCTTCACATCCGTGATTTCCAGCGGGCGCCTCAGCAGCGGATTGTCGTAAAGATAGATCTGACCGACTGACAGGTAGTTAGCGGCGCGCCAGTAGGCGTCGATCCTATGGAGCAATTCCGGGGCGAGTATCTGTGTATCAATGTTCATCGTTTCACTCCCTTAGTGAGCGCATTAAGGCCGAGAGCCTGACAGACCGACCTTGCAATCATCAGTTCTTCGTCCGTTCGGATGATGCGAACCGAGACCCGGCCGCCATCGGATGAAATCTGATCTGCGTGAGCCGCATTGCGAGACTCATCCAGTCCGATGCCGAGGAAGTCGAGCCCCTGGCATATCCGTGAACGAACGACCGCCGCGTTTTCACCGATGCCTCCGGCAAACACCAGCGTGTCCAGTCCACCGAGTGCGGCCGCATAAGCACCGATCTGCTTCTTTGCCTGATAGCAAAACAACTCAACCGCTTCAGCCGCTCTGACATCCTCAGTTTCCTGTGCGAGCAAATCCCGTATATCAGCGCTGATCTCTGATACGCCGAGCAATCCAGACTCATGGTTGACCATATGATTGAATTGCTTCGCCGTCATTTGTTCCGTGCGTGCCAGGTACCATTCCAGTCCCGGATCAAGATCGCCGGTACGGGTACTCATGGGCAACCCCGCCGTGGGCGTGAAGCTCATGCTGGTATCCATGCTTTTGCCCGCCAAAACCGCAGTTATGCTCGCGCCATTACCCAGATGGGCCAGAATCACCCTCCCCTGCGCCTGTTCGACACTTTCTACCCGCGCGAGTTCCTCCATCAGATACGCACAAGACAGCCCATGAAAACCGTAGCGCCGAACGCCCTGTGCATCGTAACGCCTGGGAATGGGCAGCAGCCGGGCCACTCGCGGCATGTCGTGGTGAAATGCCGTGTCAAAACAGGCGAATTGTGGCAATCCAGGAAAGTGACGATGGAGGGCCACGATCAACAGGGTCTCTTCTGGTAGATGCTCCGGATCGAATGGACTCAGCTGACGCAATTCCGTGATCATCTCCGCGGTAATAATCTGTGGTTTCCAGTACTTCGGTCCGCCATGAACCACGCGATGACCTATTGCGGTCAGCGCGCCGCCTTCCATCCGCTCCTTGATCCAATCCACCAGCAATGACACTGCCGCGGTGTGATCCGGTGCGAGCGCAGAACGCGAGAAATTATCGGCGCTGCCCTCACCTTTCACTGAAAAGGTCGGGGTCGGCAGCCCGATCCGTTCTATCGCTCCCTCCAGGATCCGCTGCAATGTCTCACCGGACTCGAACAGCGCAAACTTGATGCTCGATGAACCACCGTTTATGGACAGGATACCGGCACTAACTCGCTTTATCATTTTATGCGGGAATCCTCGGCATGTAAGCCGGGGAGGGATAGCGCTGCTCCCGCCCTCCTTGTCTGTTTACTATCCTCACGCATAATTTAAGTATCCTCTGTGAATGGATGTTAAGCGAGCTTACCGCTTCCGTTTTTCCCCGCCGCCAGAGCAACAACCCCTACTGGCTAAGACATTCGGATGCGCGCGCTTCGCTTATCACCGGATGCTCCGTATCCGTACAGATGTGCGGTTTCACGAACAAAAGAGCACCCACGCAGCGCGCAACGTGTTAGTCGCAGGGCTTGCGGCGTGAGCTCGTGAAGAGAATGTCAGTCCTGTGTCACGGTAAGGCATAGGCAGGTCTCCGTGAAGCGAGAATCCCCTTCCTTTAGGGAAAGGAGGCGTCAAGGTGTCCGAACAGACTTTCCCGACCGCCAGCGTACTTCAATCTGTTCCAGCGTTTTACCCTTTGTTTCCGGCACGAACAGATAAAAGAAGACCCAGGCGCCGATCGCGATGACACCGTATAGCCAGAAAGTGCCCGCGTGCCCCAGAACCCCAACCAGGGTCAGAAAGGTTACGGCCACTACCAGATTCAATGCCCAGTTAGTGACCGTAACCGCACTCATGGCCGCACCACGAATCTTCAGCGGATAGATCTCGGAAATCAGCAGCCAGAAGATCGGCCCGAGCCCAAAGGCAAAACACGCGACGTAGATCACTAGGCCGCCGATCGCGACATCGCTTTTGAAACTCGCCAACTGCGTAAAATGGAAGGCAGCCCCCAAGATCGCCAGCCCAAGAATCTGGCCAGCGACTCCAACCAGCAACAAAGGCCTGCGACCTACACGGTCTAGCAGAAAGATAGCCAGCACATGGAATACCCACATCACCATAGTCAATCCGGCGCCGGCGAGTATCGCCGGACCCGCGGCACTAATGCCAGCGAACTTAAAAATGGTTGGGGAATAGTAAATGACTGTGTTGATGCCGGTTATCTGCTGAAATACCGCTAGGCCTAAGCCGACAATCATCGGCATCCTGAGCGCGGGCTGGAAGAGTCCCTTGATTCCGCCGGCACCCTGTTGCTCCATGCTTTTCTGGATGTCCGTGATTTCCGGGCCTACATCTGACACCGTCCGCACGCGCTGTAAAATCTGCCTCGCCTGTTCAACCTTGGATTGACTAATCAGCCAGCGCGGACTGTCCGGCAGCCACCACATTCCAACGATCAGGGCAACGGATGGGATGGCCGCCAGTCCAAACATATAGCGCCATCCCCCACTGGCGGAAAAGGCATAGTCCACCAAGTAGGCAATCACGATACCGCTGGTAATCGCCAGCATATTGACCGCTACCAATGAACCGCGAACCTTTGCCGGCACCACTTCGGCGATATACATAGGGGAAATAAATGACGCAATGCCGATGCCGATGCCGCTCACGATCATGGCGGTAATCAACATGGGAATCGTCGGGGCCAGCGCCGTCCCGAAGGCACTGGCCGTAAAGATGATGCCAGCTAGAATAATCAATTTGCGCCGCCCAAAGCGGCTGGTCAGAATGCCGCCCATGACCGCACCCAAAACGGCGCCCACCAAGACGGCGCTGACGACAATCTCTTCCATGGTAGACGACAGGGAAAACTGTTTTTTAATAAACAGGATGGCCCCAGAAATAACACCCGTGTCATAGCCAAACAGCAGGCCACCGAGGGCGGCGATTCCCACGGCGAAGTAAACAAACCCGTTCACCTCAGATTTTTCTTGATTGCTCATTTGTCACATTCCTTTTGAGCGGGACAACATCCATTGAGACGCCATTCCAATGAACGACTCCACCTGAGGAGCTAAAGCAGTTACAGGTTGAGTCTCGTGGTTTCACACCGACAAGCCACGCTGGCCCCCCGCCGCAGAGAGCGCCTACCTAGTAACGCTACCATACAATGCCTCCCAGTCAACAGCGCTTGTGCTCTGGCTACCCTATCTTATCGGAAGGGCGCCGCGCTCGCGTCCCGCTTCGTGCGTCGTGCGGCGGCGCCGGGATTCATCCCTAACGAGAGCAGCGAATGGCTTCCCCGAAAGCCCGATCAGTCCTGTGGCATTACCGATGTCAAACACGTTGCCTTAAGGGAAAGCGGCTATCTGTCGACGAATCCATTCGCTTAAGGGAGTCCTGGTCGGTTTGCGCGCACCGGGCAAAGGATGTCTCGGTTGCGGCTTCGCCGCTAGCTGCCAGTATAAGCGGCAACCTAGCCCGTGTTTAACAGGCTGCAAACAATATGTTTCCCATTCAATCAGTTACGATTTCAGAAATTTACGGGTGGTGCAACTACCGCGTCCCTGCGATTTCAGACGATCAGTGTTTTGGTCTCCCTCGGCGTGGGATTAAGCCCCAAGGCCTCGTAAAGGGCCTTGAGTTCGGGTTCGGCCGCGGTACTCTTGCGCACATGGAGCGCACGTCCATCGCGCCTTTGAAAGCTGGCTGTGACACGACGCTGAACCGATAGGGTCTCGCGCAGGCGAGACCAGCTGTCAGGGATGCCCTTTTCCTTCAGTTGACGTCGAAGCGTTTGT
>DATKTV010000025.1:0-29453 GCA_035530915.1 Acidiferrobacter sp.
AACCAGCTTGCCTTCGCGCTCCCATCGTCGAACCGTCTGGGCAGACCTGCCGATACGTTTTGCGAACTCGCCCATGCGGTATGCTTTACTCATAATGAATAAGTATCGGCATATCTGCATACCAATCAAGCATCGGTTAATTGCTCCTAAAAGATACCGTTGCGCTTAAAGGCAACGATAGTCTGAAGAAGCTCCGCCTCAAGGTCGGGATCAGGGCCTTCATTGCAAGCCTTGAGTATCTTGTCCATCAGTTCTTCATGCTTGTTATGCAGTTCCGCGCGCAGTGCTGATTCAAATGCCGAGACCCGGTCGATCGCAATGTCGTCAAGTAGCCCCTGATTGGCACTAAATAAGGACACCGCCATATCACTCACGCTAAAGGGGGTGTACTGCGGCTGCTTCATGAGTTCGGTCACGCGCCGCCCCCGATCGATCTGGGCGCGGGTCGTCGCGTCGAGATCGGAGGCGAATTGTGCAAAGGCGGCCAACTCCCGATATTGGGCGAGCGCGAGTCTGATGCCGCCTCCGAAGCGCTTTATGATTTTAGTCTGTGCGGCACCGCCGACACGCGAAACCGAGAGGCCCGCGTTGATGGCGGGGCGGATACCGGAATTAAAAAGATCCGCCTCCAGGAATATCTGCCCATCGGTAATCGAAATCACGTTAGTCGGAATAAAGGCCGAGACGTCCCCTGCTTGCGTCTCAATAATGGGCAGGGCGGTCAGCGAGCCAGTGCGCCCCTTGACGGCGCCGCCACTAAACTGTTCGACAAAGCCCTCGTTGACGCGGGACGCGCGTTCCAGAAGGCGAGAGTGCAGGTAGAATACGTCGCCGGGATAGGCCTCGCGCCCTGGTGGCCGCCGCAGGAGCAGGGAAATCTCGCGATAGGCCCACGCTTGTTTCGTCAGGTCGTCGTAAATGATGAGCGCATCCTGTCCGCGGTCGCGAAAGTACTCGCCCATGGCGCATCCGCTATAGGGCGCCAAATATTGCATGGCCGCGGGGTCAGCCGCGGTCGCGGCAACGACAATGGTGTAAGTCATAGCGCCCCGTTCGGCTAGACGATGAACGATGCTTGCGACACTGGATGCCTTTTGGCCAATGGCCACATAGATGCATAACACGCCCGTGTCTCGTTGCGCCAGGATGGCGTCAATGGCTAATGCCGTCTTCCCGGTCTGGCGGTCGCCGATAATCAATTCGCGCTGTCCTCGCCCGATCGGCACCAAGGCATCAATCGCCTTGAGTCCGGTTTGCAATGGCTGGGATACGGAGCGGCGGGATATAACGCCGGGCGCCGCTCGTTCCACTGGGGACGTGAGTTGGCTTCCGATCTCGCCGCGCCCATCGATGGGTTGCCCGAGGGCATCGACGACTCGGCCCAAAAGTTCCGGACCCACGGGCACCTCCATAATGCGCCCGGTGCTGCGCACTGTTGTCCCTTCACGCAAATGCTCATACGACCCCAGGATGACCGCGCCGACCGCGTCCCGATCGAGATTCAACGCCATCCCGTAGGTGTCATCCGGGAATTCCAGCATCTCCCCTTGCATGACGTCCGATAGACCGTCTAGGCGCACGATACCGTCTGTTACCGACAGGATTTGCCCTTCGGTGCGCACTTGCGCCAACAGGTTGAGGCCTTCTAGTCGGTCCTTGATCAACTTGCTGACTTCTGAAGCCTTTAGTGCCATTGCCGCCCCCTACTATCGCTGCAATTCTCGACCTATGCGCCGCATTTGCTCGCGTACGGATAGGTCGAGAACCTGATCTCCGATGCGAACGAGAAAGCCGCCCATGAGCACCGGTTCGCAATCATATGTAATCCGAAGTTGTCCCTTGACTCGCTGTTGTAAACGCCGCTCAATTTCCGCTTTTATCTCCTCGCTCGGCGTGTATGCGCAAGTCACCATTATATTCGTTGTGCCGACATGCGCCCTCCGGTACTGCCCATAGAGGTCATGCACTATCGGTAGCAGGATCAGTCTTTTGTTATCGCTCATTGCGTCGAGCAACCGGCTCATCTCTACCGGCAAGTCCGGTAACGTGTCACGAATAACTGCTAGGAGCGTTAGTCGCTGCTTTTTCTGGGCGCCAGCCAGATACCGCGCTACGGTGTTCGCCATGATCGCGTCTAGGTTGGCGAGGATTTCTCCGTAGATATCGACACGCCCTTGTTGTTCGGCCAGCGCAAACAGTGCGTGTGCATAAGGACGCGCCAAAGAACGCACCTCGGCCATTTAAATCTCCTTTACGAGGTGCGCTAAAAGCTTAGCATCGCTATTTTCATCGAGCTTCTGCTGGAGGATGCGCTGCGCTATGGTCATTGCCATCGTCCCCGCCTCCTGCCGCAAATCCTCGCGAACCGATACCCGCTCCTGGGTAATCTGCTCTTGTGCCTCGGCCAAAATGTTTTGTGCCTCCAGCAGCGCCTGTTGGCGTGCCTGCTCGATGAGTGCGTGCTGCCGATCCGCCGCTTCGCTCAGCAGCTCCCCGGCCTTGGTGCGCGCCTCTTCAAGAATGTCGGCAGCCCGGCGCGAGGCAAGTGCTAGCTGTTTCGTGCCGCGCTCGCCGGCCGCCAGGCCATCGGCGATGTTCTGTGCGCGCTTTGCCAATAACGCAGACACGGGTCCCCATACCTTTAATTGCACGAACCGGAGAAAGGCCAGGAACGCGATTATTTGGATGAGAAGCGTGAGATCAATATTCATTAGTGTATCCCGTGGGCCACGCTCGCGTGCGCGGCGATCGCGGCACCGTGATTGACCATGATCGCGGCGCTAGCGCTGCCAAGAATGGGGTTGGCAAACAAAAACCACATCGCGAAGGCGATCATGATGAAGGGGAAGGATTCCATGAGCCCCGCGAATATAAACATGTTTGTCATAAGCATTGGCTTCAATTCAGGCTGCCTCGTTATTCCCTCCTGGGTTTTTGCGCATATCAGTCCCCAGCCGATTGCCGAACCAAGCCCCGCGGCTCCTAGCATAACGCCGATACCAATTGCCGTGTACGAATAGATCATCGTTATCATTTCTGGACTCATAGTGGTCCCTCCTTGTTGTTTTAGCCATCTAGCGCGTGGCCCGCATCTTCTGTGACATCGCCGACGTTATGGTCTTCCACGTCAGTCTGTGCCATGGCCAGATAGACTATTGTCAGAACCATGAAAATAAATGCCTGCAGTACCACGATGAGCAAGTGAAACAAGAGCCACATGAAATCTAGAACGGCCTGCAATGGTAACCAAATAAGGAAGCCCCATCCGACAACGGCACTTCCACCCAATAGCGCGATAAGGACGAATACCAGCTCCCCGGCGAACATATTACCAAATAGTCGTAGCGCGAGACTCAACGGTTTCGCCGCCTCCTCGATGACTGTCATCACGATGTTGACGGGCACAAAGTACTTGCCGAACGGATGGAAAATAAAGGTCTTCAGATACCCAAATAACCCTTTTACTCGAATATTGTGGTAGAGGACGAGCGCAAACACGACGAGCGCGAGCGCGAAGGTCGTGTTGAGGCCTGCGGTGGGCACGATCCTTAGATACGGGATCCCAATGAGATGCCCGATCGCCGGGACTAAATCTACGGGGATTAAGTCCAATGCGTTCATCAGCAATACCCAGACGAGTATGGTGAACGCCAAGGGTCCTACGAGCGCATCCCGCACCGGAAACGTATCGCCGATCTGGCGACTCACGAACTCGACGAGCGCCTCAACGATGTTTTGTAGGCGACCTGGTACACCGGTGGCCATGCGCCGGTGTAGCATATAGGCTACCCATATCGTAAGGAAGATCGGTAAGAGACCAAAAAACACCATATCCGCCTGAACGGCAAAGAACCCCTGCGGTTGATGCGTAAGCGGGCTGCAATGGCCCACACACAAATTGGTAAGGTGATCCTGTACGTAAGTGGTCCGGGTTCCCGTGCGCTGCCAGAAGGCGTGCCATGCACTAGCAAACCAAGTCATTCGCGGCCCTTTGACGGCGGTGCCGTCGGCTTTCCTAACATCTGGGTGAGACGATAGAGGCCACCTCCTAGGCCAAGTCCGGCACCCAGCACGGTGAAGTAGAACGGCGTGTGAAAGAAGATATCGGTACCCCGGCCCAACAACAGCCCCGATAAAACCATGGCGGTCAGGTAGTTTCCGTAACTCGCTTTCGCCATTTTATCAAGCCAATTCATGGGCTCATCCACGACGATCTGGGCGGCAGGCAACGGCTTTGTGCCACACGGACGTCTGGGTCACGCATGAGCCCCCGACCCTGAGCGGATAAGAGTAAAGTCTTGTTGTCGTCCATAAGGCGCGAGCGCGACCTCCCTATATCTTTTAAGTGACTGCGTACGGCGTATGCGACTTTTGCGGCGCTGGGACGGACAAGACCGGCCCGACCACCGCGCAGGGACCACCCCGTGGTGCGCGAACCTGCCCTATTGAAGCGTCAAAAGGGCGTGCGTGTAATTGACATAGCGCAATAAAGGCGGCCTATCTTTCCGCTGCCCCCTGTGCGGAAAGGGCACGCTCGGGCATTGTATCTCGCCACTGACTCACCACCCCCATACTTGGCGCAGATATTCGCCGTGGCCCCTATATACACAATCTATTTCCTCTCCGAGGCGGCATCTGCTGGCTCCTTTGGCGGTTTATGTCGATGGGTGGTATCTGAGTATGGGCGTGTTCCGTGATCATGGCGGTCGCGGGCGAGGCGCGACCCGGGGGCTATGTGGCCGCTCGGTTGAGGCGCGCAGGTGAGTGAAACTATAGTCATTATAAGTCGACTACATAATGAATGCCGAATGTATTGTGACAAGGAATGCTTAATGATGACAAAACTGTTAACGCATTAGTACATAGGAATATACGGGAATAGTCTGATAGAAATACGTTCTGCTATATAAAAAAAAGCAATGGGACTTTTCCGCTATGGGCTAGCTACACTGCACGTGCCTATCGTTACAAAAAGATACTCATAACAAAAGATACTCATAACAAAAGATACCAGGAGGGAGCATGTTGAGAACGCGATCTTTGGAGGGGAGTTTGTTAAAGGTATTATTTGTGGTGGTCGCCGCTGTCGGGTTACTTTTGTGTGGCGTGCATCCGGCGCTCGCGGCCGTGAGTGGAGCAGCACCCGCTGCCCACTCAACTGCAGGCAAATGGATAGCGCCACTTATGTACATTGGCGCGTTCGCGTTGCTGGCTAATGGGCTCATGCATCTGGATCCAGAGCGCAAGAAAGCGAGCGAGTTCGGCGTGGGCATCATTACGGCGGTAGCGGGGCTTATGTGGTGGCCCTTTCTTATTGCCATGACGGTTGTCCAAGGACTCGGACCGCTGACCAATTTTGTGACGGGTCTAGCCGGCATGTACGCCTTTTTCTTCATTGCTTTGGGGTTTACCCAACTCTTTCATGTGGAGTCTAGGCACTCGATAGGCGCAGTCGCTATTTTCATTGGGTGGTTGACTGGTGTGTATGGCTACTTCTTCTTGACTCACCCCGCACCACACGGGGGAGGAACTTGGATATATCACTTCTCGATCTGCTTAGTCTGGTTTGTGGCTATGAATGTTGCGGGACTGCTCATGCAAAAACGCATGAACGAGCGTCTTGTCGGCTGGGTAGTCACTTTCGCGGCTATCTACACCTTTGCGATCCCAGGCATCCTGTGGTCCATGCCGCCGGGCCATCAGGGACCGTTCTAACAACCCCAACCATGAGGAGATGAGACATGACACCTTGGCCGTTACTAGGGATTGCGATTATAGGGTGGGTTATATCTGTTGCGGTTTGGCTTGCGATTTGAGAAACGCAGACACGATCACCGCTCGTTAATGGGGTGAGGGAGGAGGGGTCCAACGATAGGATGGACGACTCAGAGCGCCTAGAGGGAAGAATCACCGGCGACAATGATGGGGAATTAGCCTGCGGGTGGCGAAGATCATTCACCGCCCGCGGGCCTTGTTTTGTCTGGTCATAGTGCGATTCTCGTCTGGCACGCAGCCGCTTTCCTGGGCACAAGCGCTTTACTGGTCCCCGGCGTATCCAGCCCGTTTGTATCCGCACAGCCCCGTGCTGCTGGCATCATTGACGGTTTGGAGGGCGGCGGCGCAGAAGAATTGACATCATGCCATTGCTCGGCGACAATCGACTCATGACTTTATCTTCTCTAAAAGTGCTTCCCCTCGCTCTCGCCGGGCGACTGCTAGGTTACCCGGTTCTGTAGTCGTTCGGCTTTTTTCTCGTTGTCTCGTTTTCGGTACAGCATCAATTTGAGGTGTATTGTGCGGCCATCCCGCTCCAGATTCATTCTTCGACTGCGACGCTCCTGCTGGGCCGCGAGTCGCGGTTGCCCAGCAGTTGCCGCTGACCACGGCAATGTCGCTGTCGAATTCTGGAGGCGTTACCATGTTAAAAGATCCGCAATACAAATATCGGCCCTTTCCGGCGGTCGATCTCCCCGATAGGACCTGGCCCAATCGCGTCCTAAAGGCCGCGCCGATTTGGCTCAGCACGGACCTTCGTGATGGGAATCAGGCGCTTTTTGAGCCTATGGACCTCGGTCGCAAGCGGGAGTTGTTCACTCTCCTTTGCGCCATTGGCTTCAAAGAGATTGAGGTGGGGTTTCCATCGGCCTCCCAGACTGAGTTCGATTTCGTGAGGCAACTCATTGAAGAAGGTCTCGTGCCGGATGATGTCACCATCGGGGTTTTGACCCCGGCCCGCGGTGATCTCATCGCTCGTTCCATTGAAGCCCTACGGGGCGCAAAGCGCGCCATTGTGCATATTTATAACGCGATCTCGCCCGTGTTTCGCGAGATTGTGTTCCGGAAAGACCGGGCAGGTGTCGTGGCCATGGCTTGCGAGGCCGTGTTACGCGCCCGGGAGTTGACGCGGGCGTTTCCGGAAACCGAGTGGGTTTTACAATATAGCCCGGAGCACTTCAGCGCCGCTGAATTGGCCTTTGCCAAGGAGATCTGCGATGCCGTGGTGGCGGTCTGGGACCCTGGGCACCGGGAGAAAGTGATTATCAATTTGCCGGCAACCGTGGAGATGTCCACCCCCAATGTCTTTGCCGACCAAGTGGAGTGGATGCATAGGCACCTTGTGCGACGTGATGCCGTTGTGTTGAGCGTCCACCCCCACAATGATCGCGGCACGGGTATAGCGGCCGCCGAGTTGGCGCTCATGGCGGGGGCGGATCGAGTCGAAGGCTGTCTCTTCGGCAATGGGGAGCGCACGGGCAACGTCGACCTAGTGATGCTTGCGATGAACCTCTATACGCAAGGCATTGCGCCGCAACTGGATTTTTCGCGCATCGACGACGTGGCCGAGGTTGTGTCGCGCTGCCTACGTTTGCCAATCGGTCCGCGCCACCCGTATGTGGGTGAGCTTGTCTATACGGCCTTCTCTGGGTCCCATCAAGACGCCATCCAGAAGGGCTTGGCCGCGCGGAAACCGGGGGCTTTGTGGAATGTGCCTTACCTGCCTGTAGATCCCGCTGATGTCGGGCGCGATTACGAGGCCGTGATCCGCGTGAACAGCCAATCGGGCAAGGGTGGGGTCAGCTACCTGTTGGAGACGCATTACGGGGTTATCGTGCCGCGGCGCATGTTGATCGCGTTTAGTCGATTGGTCAAGGACGCGGCCGATCTATCGGGTGGCGAGATGACCGCCCAGCAAGTATGGGCGGTCTTTAGCGAGGCATATTTGCGGGATCATGACGAGCTTAAGTACAAGGGGTACGAACTCACTCGGGATCATGGCGAAGACGTCATTCGGCTTAGTCTTCAGTGGGGGGGTCGCGTCGTCTATTACGAGGGGCGTGGCAACGGCCCTCTGGATGCGCTCGTCCATGCCTTGCCGGTGCCGATTCGGTTACGCCACTACGAGGAACGCGCCATCGGGAGCGGGTCTTTGGCCAATGCGATGGCGGTCATAGAAATCGAGGCGATCAAGGGCGGGCCTGCGGTGTTTGGGGCGGGGATCCACACCAGCATCGTAACGGCATCGGTCGTGGCACTAGTGCGGGCGTGGGCCGCTTTGCTCATGCGCGATCGGAATAAGCTAATGCCGGTCCCAGCGCTCGCGGAGGGTTAACCGGTGCAGGCCGCCTGCCTCGCCGTATGTGGCCACGAACACGGGCGCCATCGCTGTTTATGCTGGAGACGCCAATGGCTAGTGGCGCACATGAAGCCGGTGGTTGTGGTCTGGGGCAGTTTGTTCACGCCTATCGGGCCCTGGTCGTGATTTGCGATCAAGGCCCGATAGGCGTCGTGCGCTGGATGGGAGCGAGGGAGACGCCAAGCCTCGCCAAGGCCTCAGCCGACCAAGGCTTGCGTTGGCTGCGGTCCTCGCCGTCCGGGCCCCGCGGTTTCGGGCGGGCTTTAAGGGTGACCGGGGCCTCGCCAGGAGGAAATCCCGATACGTTACTCGCCAAAAGATGCGCACGGCTATCTTTAAGGATCTCTGCTGGTGTCCACCCGTGGCTTAAAGCTTAGGCTCCATAGGCCTAGCTGTCTCTTGGCGGCCACTGGTATGCTGGTCCCTGACACAGGGGGTATGCGGGATGCGGGCAGGGGGTGCAGTTACGGGCGCGATGAAGGTCATCTGGGACACGGTGGTTGCCGTTACCCTGCGGCCGGTAGCTTTCTTTAAGACCATGCCAAAACAGGGCGGCTTCTATGCCCCGTTCGTCTTTTTGTTGGTCGTTGGTCTTTTTGACATGTTGTTGTTCTCGTTTTTTGTGGGGGCCGTGGCCGGACCGGCGATGGGTTTGACGTTTGCGGGCAACATGTTGGTGCTCGCCCCTATTGCACTGACTGTCTCGGGGTTTGTGCTTACCACGGTGTTTTTCGTATTTTGGCGACTCATGGGTTCGTCGCAGTCCTATGAGGCGTCCTATCGGACATTTGTGTATAGCTACGCCGTTTCGCCGGTGACTACGGTCATCGGCTTTATCCCCCACTTGGCATTTGTCGGCGTGGTGTGGTGGTTTAGTCTATTGATTATCGGCAGTATCTATGTGCATGGCATCAACCGCGTCAAGGCGGTAGCCGTGTTTGCGGTTTTGGGGGTGGCGCTGGTGGTCTTTCTCATTCGCGCCGAACGTTATGTCATTCACCATGGCTTGGCGCAGACCCTGTCTCAACACAAGCTGCCGGCTGCCAAACCGGCCGCTCGTGCCACTCAGATTTAGCGCCATGGGCGTCGCGTTCGCGCTTGCCGCTGCAATCTTGTTCGGGGCTACCGTCCCGCTTACCAAGGAGCTGTTAGGGAACCTCCCGCCTTTGACGCTGGCGGCGCTCCTGTATTTGGGGTGCGGTGTCGGTCTGGCCCTAGTTATTTTGTTGAGAAGGGCCGCTGGGGTGCGTCTGCGGTTCTCGCGCCGACACCTCGGTTTGCTGGTCGTCTCACTTGTCAGCGGTGGGATCGTAGCCCCCATCCTCTTTGTCACGGGGCTGGCCAGAACCTCGGCGGTGTCAGCGGCCTTGATGCTGAACCTAGAGGTGGTGTTCACGGTGGCCTTGGCCCGTTTCGTTCTGCGTGAGACCGTAGGCGGGAAGCGGCTCCTGGGTATGATTTTTGTTGTGGTGGGTGCCGTGTTCTTGAGCCTTGCGGCGTCTGCGCCGCTGTCGTTTTCCTGGCATTTAGGGGACGTGCTGGTTGCCGGGGCCGCTCTTGGCTGGGCGCTCGACAATATCGTGACGCGGCGCATAGCCGATTCCGATGCGCTCGTCATCGCCAGTATGAAGGGCCTTGTTGCGGGCGTGGTTGATCTGGGCATCCTCCGTGCCTATGACGGCTCCCTGTCCATTCCGCTCACGCCAGCGCTAGCGGCCCTCTTGGTCGGTTTTGTGGGTTATGGGTTGAGTCTCTTGTTTTTTGTGCTGGCACTCAGGACACTTGGTGCGGCGAGAACGAGCAGTTATTTCGCGAGCGCCCCCTTTGTCGGGGCGGCGCTGGCCGCCGGTTCGGGGCAGACCTCGGTCACAGGGATCATGGGGGCCGCGTTTGTGTTGGCGCTGCTCGGTATTGTGCTCATGACCGTCAAGTGGCCCAAGGGCCGACATCGCCATTGGCACCGGCACGACCACGGGCATGCTCACGCCCACCGTCAGTGGATCTCGCCTAGCATTTTTGGCTGGCATTGGCACCACCACGAACACCATTGCTGAAAGGTGGCTTTAAGGACGGCATCGGTAAAAATCAGCTAAGCTACTAGTAAACCTATAGGAGAGCATATGTATATTCATATTTCACTTGCACCAGTTATCTCTGTGTTGGCCGGTGTTCTGATTCTTCTCGTGCCACGTTTGCTCGCCTACATCGTGGCGGCCTACCTGATCATCATAGGGGTGCTGGGCATGGTGCACTAAGCATGAGGCGCGCACTCGCGCTTGTGCTCGCGGCCAGTTGGCTGTCGTCTGCGCAGGCCGGTTCCGCGCCGATGGGTAAGCGCATCGCGTTGCTAGGGGTGAGGCGGGTGCAGGCGTGCGCCAATTGCCATGGCGCACAAGGGCAAGGGCGCAGGCATTTTTGGTACCCCCGGTTAGCCGGGCTGGGTGCGCCTTACCTTCTGGATGCCTTACGGTCATTCGCCGATGGGCGACGCTTGAACGGCATCATGACGCCGATAGCCCGTGCGCTTTCGCCACGTGAGATGCGTGCGGTCGTACATTATTACGCAGCCTTTCGTCCTCGGCCGCCGGCTAAAGCGCGTTATGAGCGCGTGGCCAGTTTGGCCGTCGGCCGCGACCTCTACGAGCACGGTGACCTAGCCGACAAGGTGTTGCCCTGCGCCCGTTGCCACGGTCTTCATGCAGAGGGCATGGGCGCGCAGTTCCCACGCCTTGCTGGTCAATCCCGGGCCTATGTCATAGAGCAGCTGCGCGCGTTTCGTGCCGGTGCCCGGATCGGTCTCGGGCTTATGCGGGAGGCGGCGCGGCCTTTGAATGACCGCCAGATTGCCGATATCGCCAGCTATCTCAGTATGGTGGGGGTGCGCCCCCCGCTCGTCTTTCCGCGACTAAGCCCCGAGCCATCTACGCATTATCGTGTCGAGCGGTTTGTCCCACCACGTCGCGCCGCCGTCCCCACCACGCCTTTTGGCAAGGCGGTCTTGCGTGGTCGTGCCCTCTTTAACCATACCGGGCGCTATGCGCCCCGGTATGTTCGCAACGCCCTGTCTTGTCGCGATTGCCACCTAGCGGAGGGGCGAATGGCCGGTGCCGGCCCTATGTGGGCGGCTGCGGCCCTTTATCCGCAACTCTACGAGAGGCAGGTCGTGACGCTTGCGGTCCGGATGCAGGCGGCCTTTGTGCATAGTGAGAATGGGCGACCACCGTCGCTCGGCGGTCCGGTACTCACTGACCTATTGGCTTATGTGCACTGGATGAGCCGCGGCGAGCGGATCGGGGTGCCGGTCGTGGGCCGTGGCTACCCATCGCTTGCCAAGCCCGCGCACCCCCCGAGCGCGGTTCAAGGCGCAGCCCTTTACGCGCACAGCTGTGCTGTGTGTCACGGCGCGCATGGTCAGGGCGTGCGTCGTGGCAGGCACTGGCTATTTCCGCCGGTGTGGGGGTCTGCGAGTTATGGTGTGCGTTCAAGCCTGGCCCGCGTCCCGATGCTCGCCGCCTTTTTGGCCGCGACCATGCCTTACGGAAAGCCGGGCAGCTTGACGCCTGCCCAGGCCTACGATCTCGCGACCTACTTAAAGACCCGCCCCCGGCCGCACTAATGATCAGCCGCCGGGCCGGAAACGGGTGCCGGTGCGCGCGGTGTTGGCGTGGCATCCGTGGGATCTAAGATGCGACGCCGGCGGGGCTTGGTGGTTCGCCGAGGCAATTGTTGGGGGACGTTATGGGTCGAGACCTTATCCTGTTGGGCCTTTTGCTTGTGGTAGTGGGGCTTTTGTGGAACGTCGGAATTCGTCTGCCGTGGGGGCGTTTGCCCGGCGACTGGGTTTTTCGGGTGGGCCGTGCGCGCATTCATATCTTGTTTGCCACATCGCTCATCTTAAGCGTCGTCCTTAGCTTGCTCGTATGGTTCTTTCGCCGATAGTCGTGGCCCCGAACGCGTTCAAGGGAACCTTGTCGCCCTTGGATGCGGCACAGGCGATGGCCATAGGGGTGGGCATGGCCTGCCCAGGCCGTCCAGTCCTGTTGCGGCCCTTACCAGATGGCGGTGATGGAACGCTCGATGTGTTGCTGCCCGCGCTCAAAGCCGAACGGCGGTATTGTCGGGTCATCGATGCGTGTGGGCGTGACCGACTCGTCTCCTTCGGTCTTCTCGAGCGTCGGCGCGGGCGCGTGGCCATCATTGAGAGTGCTACGGTGATCGGACCGCCGCAGGGCGTGGGCTGCCCGTTCGCGGAGCGCACCACAGAGGGTTTGGGGCAGCTCATGACCTACGCGCTCGATTGCGGGGCGCGCACCCTCTACATCGGTTTGGGTGGGAGCGCCACGAGCGACGCCGGCGTTGGTCTTTTGTCGGCCTTGGGGCTGCGCTTTAAGGGGGTTGCCAGACCGAGCCTCGCCACGCTCGCCGATGGCGGCGCCATCGACAGCAGCGGATTGGATCCGAGACTCCCGCTCACGAAAATCATCGTCCTTACGGATGTCACCAACACCCTGCTTGGCCCCCTGGGTGCGACGATGTTTGCCGCCCAAAAAGGGGCAAGTGCACAGGACTTGATGGCATTGGAGGCGCACCTCGTTACGGCTGCCGACCGGCTGGAGGCCCATTTTGGGTGCCGCGTGCGCCAGCGACTAGGCAGTGGTGCGGCCGGCGGTCTGGGTTTTGCGCTGGCGTTATTGGGCGCCTCCCTTGTGCGCGGCGCGCCGCTCGTTGCGCGATTGACAGGCCTTTATGGGGCCATGGTGGTGTCGGGTCTCGTGCTCACGGGCGAGGGCGCGTGTGATGGACAGACCGCTTATGGCAAGGGGCCGGCGCTCGTGGCCGCGCTTGCGCACCGTCTCGGAAAGCCCGCGATCGCGGTGTGTGGGCGCATCGAGCCCTCGTTTGCCGCACTTGCCCCGCTGTTTTCGCAGTGCGCGAGTCTAGTGACGGGGCGATCTGCTGCCGAGGCCTTATCCTTGACCGTAGCGCGCATCCTCGCGATGCGAGAATGGTGATTGGGCGTCGGACTCTTCGTGACTTATCGTTCCTCCCCGGTTGTTCCGGGCTACGATTTTTAGAGCAGGTGGGCTCAGGTTCCGAGTTCGGCTAGCAACGACATCGTCATGCGCTCCGCTTGGCCTAGGTAGCTGCCACCCATTAGGTTCAAGTGATTTAAAACGTGGTACAGATTGTAGAGCGTTTTGCGTACTGAGTACCCGACTCCTAAGGGCGCGGCCTCTCGATAGGCGGCGTGGAACGTAGGCGAAAAGCCCCCGAAGAGTTCGGTCATGGCGAGATCTGCCTCTCGGTCCCCATAATAGACAGCGGGGTCAAAGAGGATCGGGTGGTCACCACAGGCCGCGCAGTTCCCGGCCCAAAGATCGCCATGGAGGAGGCTTGGCGTCGGGGAGTGGCCCGCTAGTAGCTGCGGGATGAGTTCGGCGAGTCTGTGGCCGAGGTCTTGGATGCGGCCCTGGTAGCCGTTACGGGCGGCGAGATCCAATTGAAAGAGCAGGCGGCGGTCACGCCAAAACGTGGCCCAGTCGGCGTGTGGTGTATTCACTTGCGGGGTAGTGCCTATCGTGTTGTCGTGATCCCAGCCAAAGTCAGACGAGTGGCGCCCATGAAGCGTGGCGAGCATATGGCCGAGTTCGATGTCCTGAGCCTTGCTGCGTGGGTGCAGCTCCAGGTAATCGAGCACGAGATAGGAGAACTGATCGGTTGCCCCCCAACATAGGGGTCTCGCTACCTGTACGGTCGGGACGCGGGCGATCTCCTGAAGACCCCAACCCTCGGCGCGAAACATGTCGAGCCGGTCAGGCTCGTTATGCTTGATGAAGTAGGATCGATCCTTGGCGGTGAGAATGGTGGCATCGTTGACCCCCGACCCGCGCACGGCGCGCACTGTCTGGACCACAAACGGTTGGTCCGTGGCCTGGGAAATATGTTGGGCAACAGAATGCCACTCCTCCATCGCAACTCCCGGTTGCTTCGATTCCCTAGCCTACTTTGCGGGAATGCCTGGCCGACGGCCGATCTTTAGGGCTCATCTCACCTTACGGTGCATCAGCACCCGAACGAGTCGGAGGTCGCGCTTGGGGCCGGGCCCTGGTGCGGCCATCTCGGTATTGGGATGGCCCCTACATGGCCTCTTGTATATAACCGATGGCTGCCGGCGGTTACCCACTGGGCCCGACGCAGGTCACTGTATCCAGGCGTGAGCCTCGTTGCCCCCGGCCCGCCGTCTGGCGAGGTTCCAGGGTTCAGGGAGATAAAAGGGAAGGGCGGCCGAGAGGCCGCCCGGCGTTTCTAGAATATCTCCTTTAGCGTCTTCAGCGGCTGGATCTTGATGACGTTGCGCGCGGGCTTGGCCTTGAACACCATCTCTTCTTTGGTAAATGGGTTGATGCCCTTGCGTGCGCGCGTTGCAGGCTTGCGCACGACCTTGATCTTCATGAGGCCGACCAAGTTGAATGTGCCGGGACCTTTAATGTCACGTTTTATGACCGTGGTGAGTTCGTCGAACACGGCGCTGATTTCTTTGCGCTTCAGGTTGGTTTTGTCCGCTAGGTGGGACAAGAGCTCCGATTTTGACATCGGCTTTCTCACTGCTTTTTTGCTGGGAGCCTTGTTTTTCGTTGCCATGGTCATCCTATGAGATTGGGAAAAACGAGAATTAACTTAGCATAAAAAGGCCGGAAGGAAACAGGTTTCCCGGAATTTTTGCCCGAGATAGAGAGCGATTGCACTTTCCGCTATACTAGCGCCGTTGTTTTCCCCCTTTTCGTCCCCATCCTTCAGGGATCGGAAGTGATGCCTTTTACGAGGTTATTTATGCCAATTTACGAATACACGTGCGAATCCTGTGGTCACGATGTCGAGGTGATGCAGAAGATGGGAGAGGTACTAAAGGAGTGCCCGGTTTGTAAGAAGGCAACCTTGAAGAAGAAGATTTCGGCGGCTGGTTTTCAACTCAAAGGGTCGGGTTGGTATGCTACGGATTTTCGCGGCAACGGCAAAAAGGGTGAGGGCAAGCCGGGCGAGGACAAATCCGCGGCTGCAGACGGGCCCAAGACCGAAGATAAGCCGAAGGACGATAGCGCAAAGCCCGCGGCCGCGTGTGGGTCGGGCACCTGTGGTTGCCACTAGATGGCCCGTCTTCGGCGCTATTTAGCGGCCGGTCTTTTGATATGGGTGCCGGTTGGCGTGACGGTTGCGGTGGTGGGGTCGCTCGTGACTTTCATGGATGGTCTGTTGTTGATCTTGCCGCCTTCGCTACAGCCGGAACATTGGCTGGGTCGCGATATCCCCGGCCTGGGTGTGGTGCTGGTAGTCGCTGTGGTGTTGGCGACCGGGGTTGTTGCCGCCAATCTTTTGGGGCAGCGGCTCGTGAGGGTCGGCGAGTCGGTATTGGGGCGTATCCCGCTGGTGCGGTCTTTGTATTCCGGCGTAAAGCAGCTGCTCGAGAGCTTGATGTCGGGTACGGGGAGCTCGTTTCGCAAGGTCGTGCTCGTTCAATACCCGCGGGTCGGAATTTGGACACTGGCCTTTCAGACCGGGGAGGGTCTGCGGGAAGCGGTTGATGTGACCGGGGAGGACTTGGTGAGCGTCTATGTCCCGACCACGCCGAACCCGACATCGGGGTTTTTTCTGATGATTCCCCGTGCGGAGGTCGTGGAGCTTAAAATCACTGTCGATGAGGGCTTGCGGATGATCTTATCCATGGGTATGGTCATGCCCGGCTCACCGAGGAAGGACGCCCTAACGGCGGCCCATCGGGCGGCAGTCTAAGGGTGTTATGCGTACACATTTAAGTCGAGAACTGCCTGCGGCAGGGGCTGGCGCACAGGTTACCGTATGCGGCTGGGCCCAACGCCGCCGGGATCACGGCGGTGTCCTGTTTATTGATCTGCGGGATCGCGCGGGGCTCATCCAACTCGTGTTCGACCCCAGTCGCGCCGCCGTATTTGCGCGTGCTGAGGAGGTGCGTAGCGAATACGTGCTCTGCGTGACGGGCCTTTTGCGTAAGCGTCCGGCCGGCACCGAGAATGAGTCCTTGCCTACCGGGGCCTGGGAACTGGATGCCACAGATATTGTCATCCTGAACGCCGCCGAAGCCCTGCCTTTCCAGTTAGATGAGCCCGGCGTAGGTGAGATGGTGCGCCTAAAGCATCGTTATCTCGATCTGCGCCGCCCAGAGATGCGCGAGCGATTGATGTTGCGCCATCGCCTCGTTCGCGCGGCCCGACGTTTCCTTGAAGATCGTGAGTTCGTCGAAATCGAGACCCCGATGTTGACCCGCTCGACCCCCGAGGGGGCGCGTGATTATTTGGTGCCGAGCCGTACCCAGCCTGGCCATTTCTTTGCCTTGCCGCAGTCACCGCAGCTTTTCAAACAGATCCTCATGGTGTCGGGTTTTGAGCGCTACTACCAGATCACGCGCTGTTTCCGCGACGAGGATCTCCGTGCTGATCGCCAGCCGGAATTTACGCAACTCGATATCGAGACCTCGTTTCTCGATGAAGAGGCGATTCTGGGGCTCATGGAAGGCCTCATACAGGCCATTTTTCAAGAGACGATCGGATTCGATGTCCCGTTGCCCTTGCCGCGGCTGACCTATGCCGAGGCCATGCGGCGGTTCGGGAGCGATAAGCCCGACCTGCGCAATCCCTTGGAGTTTGTCGACGTCTCGGATCTGATGCGCGATGTCGCGTTTCAGGTGTTTGCGGGACCCGCCAAGGATCCAAAGGGGCGTGTCGTAGTATTGCGCGTGCCCCAAGGCGCCGATCTCTCGCGTAAGGCAATCGATGATTACACCACCTATGTGGCAGGCTTTGGGGCCCGGGGCTTGGCTTACATCAAGGTCAACGACCCGACTCGCGAAGGGGGTCTGCAGTCCCCGATTCTCAAGTTTCTTCCGGAATCCGTGGTCGCGGAGATACTCGCCCGCACCCAGGCCGTGGCCGGCGATCTGCTGTTCTTCGGAGCGGATCGGGCGCAGGTGGTCAATGATGCCTTGGGCGCGTTGCGTCTACGCTTAGGGATAGATCGAGGCCTCGTAGCTGATGGCTGGAGCCTGTCGTGGATCGTCGATTTTCCGTTACTCGAATACGATGAGGGCAATCGGCGCTTCCAGGCGATCCACCACCCGTTTACCGCGCCCAAGACTGAGGATGTGGAGTACCTTACGACCGATCCTGGGGCCGCCCGTGCGCGGGCCTACGACCTCGTGTTGAACGGAACCGAGGTGGGGGGCGGCTCGATCCGCATCCATGAACGGCATTTACAAGAGCAGGTGTTTGCGGTGCTGGGGATCGACGAGGCGACCGCGCGCGACAAGTTTGGCTTCTTGCTCGATGCCTTGCGCTTTGGTGCGCCACCGCATGGCGGGCTCGCCTTTGGTGTCGACCGCTTGAGCGCGTTGCTCGCAGGTGCCGACTCAATACGCGATGTCATTGCGTTCCCGAAGACCCAGAAGGCGACTTGCCCTTTGACCGATGCCCCGACCCCGGTTTCTCCCCACCAGCTCGCGGAATTGCATCTTCGGAGCGAAGCCCCCAAGGTCTGATTATGGCCGCCGTTACCCGGTCCTCTTTCAAGCGCCCCGAGTCTGTTCTCGTGGTGATCTTTACGGCGCGAGGTGAGGTTTTGCTTTTGCGCCGTAGCGATCATGCCGCATTTTGGCAGTCGGTGACGGGCAGTCTTGAGTGGGACGAGGAGGATCTCTTGGCCGTGGCGCAACGCGAAGCGGCCGAGGAGACCGGAATTGTGACGGCCCACGGCTGGCGCGATTGGGAGGTAAGCCATCAGTACGAGATCTTCCCGCACTGGCGTTACCGCTATGAGCCCGGAATTACGCGCAATATCGAGCATGTCTTTTCGCTAGAACTCGCCGACCAGGTGGCGGTCTCCTTGCACCCCGGTGAGCATGAAGAGTGTGAGTGGGTGTCCTGGCCGGTGGCCGTGGCGCGCGTGAGTTCCGCTAGCAACCGGTGGGCGTTAGAGGTTCTGGGCCGTGAGCGCGGTTTCCTCTCAGGATAAGGGCGATGTCGTGCTGGTGCCGGGCTTGTGGTTTGGCCGCCCGGCGCTGTGGTGGCTGGCCTACCGCTTGACCCGGCGTGGTTTCCGGGTCCATCTTTTTCCTTATGACAGCACCGGCCGGGCGTTTGGGGAGGCATGCGCGGACTTGGCGGACTACGCGGTGGCGCACGCGAGTCGCTACCTTGTCGGTTACAGCCTAGGCGGTGTTTTGGTGTGCGCCGTCTGTCAACACGATCCGACCTTATATACCCGGGCGCTGGCGCTCGGGTCGCCGTTTCGGGGTAGTTGGGCGGTTCGGCGCTGGTGGCGTTGCCGATTTTTTCGATGGCTGCTGGGGGCGGCCGCCCCCGTACTTTTGTGGGGGATAGCGGATACCGCCCCGGCGCATTTTGGGGTCATAACCGGTACTAAGCCCTGGGGTATCGCCGGTTTGTGGCTCAAGAAGAGGGTTCATGACGGCGTGGTCTTGAGTACCGAGACCCGTTTACGGGGTGTAGCCGATGCGGTAGCGTTGCGCGTATCGCATATCGGTCTGGTGACGAGCGCGAAGAGCGCTCGCCTAGTCGCGAACTATTTGGAACACGGGCGTTTTGGTGATTGAGGGGATGGTTTATGGCCGGACATAGCAAATGGGCCAATATTCGCTTTCGCAAGGGTGTTCAGGACGCCCGGCGCGGGAAGGTCTTCACGAAGTATATTCGTGAGATCACGATTGCGGCGCGGGTCGGCGGCGGCGATGTGGCGCATAATCCGAGGTTGCGGTTGGTCATCGATAAGGCGCTTGGGCAAAACATGCCCAAGGATAATATCGAGCGCGCGATCAAGCGCGGCATCGGGGAATTAGATGGGGCTCATTACGAGGAGATCCAGTACGAGGGCTACGCCCCGGCCGGGGTCGCGGTTCTGGTTGCCTGCACGACAGATAATCGCAACCGAACGGCAGGCGAGGTTCGGCACGCCTTCAGTAAGCATGGCGGCAATCTGGGCACGGAAGGGTCGGTGGCCTATCTCTTTGAGCGGCGCGGGGTGATTCTGTTTTCTGATGGGGATGAGGATGTTTTGCTGGAGGCCGCATTGGACGCGGGCGCTGACGACATAGCAGTCGTTGCCGGGGAAGGCATCGAGGTCTTGACCCAACCCGAGAACCTGATCAGTGTGCGCGGGCTCTTAGAGCAGCGCGGCCTAAACCCGCGTTCTGCGGAACTCGTCACCCGTTCGCTTACCGACGTTGTCGTCGATGGTGAAGAGGCCGAGCGCGTCATGAAGCTCTTGGAGGCGCTGGAGGATCTTGATGATGTCCAGACGGTCTATACGAATGCCGCGTTCTTGGAGGAGCCCGCCTAGAGCGGGCTTCTAGATGCGGATCCTTGGCATCGATCCAGGATCGCAGCGCACGGGTTTTGGTGTCCTCGATGATGTTGGGGGCCAGCCAGTCTATGTGGCATGTGGCGCCATCGTTGCCCTATCCGGCACGGTTCCCGAACGTTTGGATCGCATTTTTAGCGGGGTTGTGGAGGTGATCGAGAACTATCGTCCGGATGTCTGTGTCGTAGAGCGAGTGTTTTTTGCGCGCAATCCCGACAGCGCGTTAAAGCTGGGCCAGGCCCGTGGGGTGGTGCTCGTGGCGGCATCGCGCGCCAACTTGGCGGTTTACGAGTACACGGCTTTGCAAATCAAAAAGGCTTCGGTGGGTGTCGGGCACGCGACCAAGGCCCAGGTGCAGCACATGATGCGCGCCTTGTTGGGGTTGTCGGCGCTGCCGTCACCTGATGCCGCCGATGCGCTCGCCTGCGCCCTTTGTCATATGCACCATAGTCAGGGAAAGGCCCGGCTGTCCGGTGTGGGGCGATCATGATCGGGCGTCTACGCGGTGTTATTATCGAGCGTATTCCACCCCAGTTACTCCTGGATGTTCAGGGGGTAGGGTATGAGATCGAGTTGCCCCTTTCGATGTTCGCCGAACTCCCTGCGGAAGGTGATGTCATTTTGTATACTCACCTCGTGGTCCGTGACGATGCGCATCTGCTCTATGGTTTTTTGACGATCAATCGTCGGGCTTGGTTTCGCATGCTTTTGAAGGTCAACGGGATTGGCCCGCGCGTGGCCTTGGCGCTCCTGTCCAGTTTGAGTGATGAGGAGTTGTGGCGGTGCGTGCAGGAGGGGGATGTTGCCCGTCTGACGCGCGCCCCCGGTATCGGGCGCAAGACCGCCGAGCGGCTTTTGATTGAGTTGCGGGGCAGGATGCCGGAGCCTGGTGGGATGGGTCCAAGTCAGAGTGGGGAGGCGGTAGGGGCTTTGCTGACGCTTGGCTATAATGAGCGCGAGGCGCAGGCCGCAGTCGATCGAGCGGCCAAGGAGCTTGGCAAGACGGCAACCAGTGAAGCGCTTATTCGCGAGGCCCTGCGGGGTATGATTCGATGATCGAAACCGAGCGCCTAGTGGCTCGCGACGGGCCACCTGATGAGCGCGTACAAGAGGTGACCTTAAGGCCACAAAGGCTCGCCGAGTATATTGGCCAACCCCGGCTGCGCGCGAAGCTGGAGATCTTTCTGGCCGCAGCTCGTGGCCGTCTGGAATCACTCGACCACGTGCTGCTTTTTGGCCCCCCCGGACTGGGCAAGACTACGCTTGCCCATATTATCGCCACCGAGATGGGCGCGACTTTGCGTCAGACCTCAGGGCCGGTTCTCGAGCGCCCAGGCGATCTCGCCGCCCTTTTGACGAACTTGAAGGCGCACGATGTCCTCTTTATCGATGAAATCCACAGGCTAAGCCCGGTTATCGAAGAGATATTGTATCCAGCGATGGAGGATTTCGAGCTCGATATCCTGATCGGCGAGGGTCCGGCGGCGCGCTCAATCAAATTGAGCCTGCCGCCCTTTACGCTGATTGGTGCGACCACCAGGGCCGGGCTTCTGACCTCCCCTTTGCGCGACCGGTTTGGCATCGTAGAACGACTTGAGTTCTATGAGATCGAGGATCTCGCGCAGATCGTGGCGCGCTCGGCGAGTCTCTTAAAGATGGCAGTCGACGAGGGCGGTGTGCGGGCGCTCGCCTCATGTTCGCGTGGCACACCGCGGATCGCTAATCGTCTGCTAAAGCGCGCGCGGGATTTTGCCGAGGTGCGGGGTAACGGCCACCTCACGGAGGCGGTTGCGCGCGATGCGCTAAAGATGCTCGAGGTCGACGATTATGGTCTGGATATGCTGGATCGCAAGCTCTTATGGGCGGTGACCGATACTTTCCAAGGAGGTCCGGTAGGACTGGATAGCTTGGCGGCCGCCATCGGCGAGGAGCGCGGCACCCTAGAAGACGTAGTCGAGCCCTTTTTGATCCAAAAGGGCTATTTGATGCGGACCCCGCGTGGGCGTATGGCAACCCCGCGCGCCTATCAGTTGTTTGGGCTGGCCATACCGGAAGGCCCTCTTGACCGGCAAGGTACGTTCATCGGCGATGACTAGCCAGCCAGCCCCCCCGTTTGCGGTGACCGTTCGGGTGTATTACGAAGACACCGATGCGGCCGGCATCGTCTATTATGCGAACTATTTGCGGTTTATGGAGCGTGCCCGCAGCGAGTGGCTACGGGCACGGCTTCGCGGGCCTCGTGAACTTGCATTGACAGCGCAGGTCTTATTCGCGGTGCGTTCCGTTTCATTGAAGTTTTTGACGCCCGCGCGCCTGGACGATCTCCTGACGATCACTGCCGAACCAGTTTCAGTTCGGGGGGCGAGCATTACGCTTCGCCAGGCGTGCCTGCGCGGCACTGAGACTGTGTGTCGCGGTGAGGTAGACCTCGCCTGCGTGGACGCGCAATCGTTTGCGCCACGCCGACTCCCAGAGGAGTTGAATCTCGCTTTAGGTAAAGCACCCGTTTCGTAAAGGAGAGCACTTTGAAAGTTATTGCCTCACACCAAGGGATCACCCTGTGGTCCATGGTGGACCATGCAAGTTTCGTCGTTCAGCTCATGATGTTGATTTTGCTTATTGTGTCGGTGGTTTCGTGGGCCGTTATCTTCCGGAAATGGTTCATTATTAAGAAGGCCTATCGGGACGCGGAGAATTTTGAAGATAGGTTTTGGAAGGGCGCCAACGTGAATCATTTGTATGCCGAACTCACGCGCAAGGAAGACGCGCTGGATGGCGACGAGAGCATCTTTGTCGCGGGCTTCCGGGAATACACCCGCCTTGAGAAGCAAAAGGGCATTTCCCCGACCGCTATCATTGAAGGGGCACAAAGGGCGATGCGGGTCGCGCTGAGCCGCGAAATTGATTATCTGGAGACTAACCTGTCATTTTTGGCAACGGTCGGATCCACGAGCCCGTACATCGGGCTCTTTGGGACGGTATGGGGCATCATGACTGCTTTTCAGTCCTTTGGGGACTTGCAGCAGGCGACCTTGGCGCAAGTGGGTCCGGGGATTTCCGAGGCCTTGGTTGCGACTGCCATGGGGCTCGTGGCCGCGATCCCGGCAGTGATTGCTTATAATCGTTACGCCGATAACGTCGAGCGCCTCGTCTCGCGCTATGAGGTCTTTCTAGAGGAGTTCTCGGGCGTCTTGCAGCGGCAAGCCTATGTTGCGAAGGTCGGCACATGAGAAAGTGCCGCCGCTCACACGCGCGGCTCATGAGTCAGATCAACGTTGTCCCCTATGTCGACGTGATGCTGGTGTTGCTGGTTATTTTTATGATCACAGCCCCGATACTGAAGCGTGGTGTCAAGGTCAATTTGCCACAGGCGACGGCCCACCCCATCCCGAACCCGCATCGGGCGGTATTGGTGGTGACGGTCGATAGGAGGGGCCGCTATTTTCTCGATGGTCACTTTGTCACTCCTACGGAATTGGCGCAGCGGGCGAGCCGTTTGTTGCGCTTACGCCCGCATACCCCGGTTTTGATACGAGGCGATCGTGCGGTTCCTTATCAGGATGTGGTCCGCGCGATGGTACTTTTACAGCAGGCGGGTGCCCCAAGCGTCGGGCTTATGACGAAGACCCGCGGGAGCTAGCGTGGTCGAGCGAGGCCGCGAACCGCTAGGGCGTCTGCGCGCGAGCATGTATGCGCTCGGTGTGCACCTCGCGCTGATCGGCCTCTTGGCTTTAAGTTTTCACTGGAGCCACGTGGGCACCTCGTATGTGTTGAGGTCGGATCAACGCGTAATTCACGCTTTTATAGTGGGCCCGATACCGCGTCCGATCCCACCGGCCCCACCGGCCCCACCGGCCCCGCGTCCGGTTCCGGTGCCGAAGCCCGTGGTGCAAGGTCCATCCCCGGCAGCGCTTGCTAGGCAGCAAGCCCAGGCTCAGGCCCGGCTACTGGCCCATCAAAAGGCCCTGGCACAGGCGCGTGCCCAAGCGCAGGCGCGGTTGCAGGCCAAAGAACAACTGCGCGCGCGCGCTGAAGCGGCGGCAAAGAAGGCCGCGGAGGCTCATGCCCAGGCCTTGGCGCGATTGAAGGCCGAAGAGCGGCAGGCCGCTTT
Source organism: Acidiferrobacter sp. (assembly GCA_035530915.1). Lineage (GTDB taxonomy): Bacteria > Pseudomonadota > Gammaproteobacteria > Acidiferrobacterales > Acidiferrobacteraceae > Acidiferrobacter. The sequence goes on from DATKTV010000025.1 coordinate 23,649, forward strand.
GCGGGCACGCGCGAATTTGGCTCGGCAAGTCGCCGCGGCCGCACAGGCGGCCGCGCAAGCTGCCGCCGAGGTCGCGGCGCGCGGCATCGTGGATCGCTACAAGGCGCTTATTGAAGCGCGCGTAAGTGCGGCCTGGGTCACGGTGCCTGGTACCCAAGGTCTGCGTTGCGAGGTGGCGGTGCACGTGATCGCTGGTGGTCAGATTGTGAGTGTGCGTGTCTTGGAGAGTAGCGGTAACATCGTTTTTGATCGCTCGGTAGTGGCCGCGATTTATAATGCGGCGCCGTTGCCAGTACCGAAATCGCCGGCCGAGCTACAGTATATGAGCCGGTTTCACTTTGTTTTTACAGCCCCTAAGGGATGATCACCATGCATCGTTTCGGATATCGCTCGTGGGCGGGGCTGCTCGCCTTGCTGTGCGCACCCCTTACCAGGGCCGCGGTTACGATCCATATCAACCATGGTTATGGACAGCAGTTCCCGATCGCCATTGTGCCTTTCAAGGGAGAGGGCGCGTGGCCTCCGGCACTTCAGATATCCGCCATAGTGAGTCGGGATCTGACCGGGAGCGGTTGGTTTGACTGCCTTCCGAGTAAGGATTATCTCGCCCAACCCCATCATGCCGCGCAAGTCCAGTTTAATGACTGGCGGCTTCTAAAGGCCACTGCGCTTTTGATAGGCCATATCCAAGGCCTGGGCGACGGGCATCTCAACGTGGCTTTTAGGCTCTTTGATGTGAATAAAGGGGCGCAAATGCAAGGGGTTCAGTACATTATCAAACCCAATCAGCTGCGTGCGGTAGGCCATAAGATCGCCGATGCGGTGTATCAGGCCTTGACGGGCGTGCGCGGCGTCTTTGACACCCGTATCGCCTATGTGACCATGTATCCGCACGGAGCTCCAGGGCACTATCTCTACCGCTTGGTAGTGGCGGATGCCGAAGGCCACCATACCCAGGTCATTTTGCGCTCCCATGAGCCAATTATGTCGCCACGCTGGTCCCCCCACGGCAAGCGGCTGACCTATGTCTCGTTCGAGACTACTTGGCCCGCGATTTACGTGCAGGATGTGGCGACCGGCCAGCGCTCGCAAGTAGCGGCTTTTCATGGGTTAAATGGCGCCCCTTCGTTTTCGCCGGACGGGACCCATATCGCCTTGTGCCTATCCAAGACGGGTTACCCGGAGGTTTATGTCTTGAACTTGGCGACTCGCCATCTCCGCCAGTTGACCTTTGGTCCGGAAATCAATACAGAACCATCCTGGTCGCCGGGCGGAGGGCATATCGTTTTCACCTCGAACCGTAGCGGGGAGCCGCAGATTTACGAGATGACGGTGCAGGGGACGGATAAGCACCGCCTAACATTTGACGGCGATTACAATGCCGACGCCTCGTTCTCGCCGAATGGCAAGTGGCTGACGCTGGTAAGTCGGCGCGAGGGTCAGTATCATGCTGCTGTGTTTGATTTGGCTGACTCAACCCTAGAGGTTCTGACTACTACTAGCCTAGATGAGTCCCCGACCTTCGCGCCGAATGGGCAGGAAGTTTTATATAGCACGGTGGTCGGAGGACACAGGGTACTGGCATCGGTTTCGCTAAACGGCCAGGGCCATCGTATACTAGGACTCAGAGGGGGGGATATTAGTGATCCCGCGTGGTCGCCTTTTCGTCATCCCCAATAATGACCTAAGGAAGGAGTGGTGCAATGAAAATGAACAAACGGATGCTTGTTGTCGTGGGCCTTGCTGCGCTGGCGGGTTGCGCTGGCAACGAGGCAGTCAAGCCGTCTGGTGCCTCGGCTACGGCTTCTCGTAGCACAAGCACGCAGGCGAGCGCGGCGACTCAGACAAGCGCCAGTGGTACGCAGAGTATGGCATTGGATAGTTTCTCGCATATGGTGCATTTCCGTTTCGATAGCTCAGCCATAAGCTCCAGCAATGCCGCAATCATCAAGCAGAACGCGTCCTATCTCGAGGCTAACCCGAACGTGCGTGTGCGCCTGGAAGGCAACACCGACGAACGGGGCACTGCTCAGTACAATATGGCCTTGGGCCAACGTCGTGCCGATGCCGTAAAGCATATGCTTGAGGTGTTGGGCGTGTCAGGCAAGCAGTTGGCGACCGTCTCGTTTGGGAAGTCCCGTCCGCTTGCGCTCGGTCACAACGAAATGGCATGGGCAAAGAATCGTCGTACGTTCTTTAACTACGCGTACTTCGCTAACAAGTAAGATTGATGGGCGCACGGTCCAGCTGGCTTATCGGGGCGGTGTTATTGGCGGCGGGGATCGCTGTGATTCCCGCCGTGGCCCAAGATCAGCAACCACCCATTATTACTGTCCCCACCGATGGCAGCGGTCTGGCCTCCGGCAACTCCGCGGCGTCGAGTGGGGGTCTTTTAACCATGATGCAGACGCTCCAGGCTATTCAGGAGCAACTCCGCGGCCTTGAAAACCAAGTCGAGATCGAGAACCATCAGATCAGCCGCTTGCAGGCTCAACAGCAGTCGTTTTTTGCCGATTTTGATCAGCAGCTGCGCCAATTGAAGCATGGCGGCGTAGCCCCCAGTACCCAGCTTAGTCCCTCAGGGGCAGCATCGGGTGGTTTGAATGCAGGTGTGGCTCAGACCCCCGGCAGTTCGGCAGGTGGACTAGGTGTCACGGTGATTCCCCCTAATACGGGTTCTGTCGCTCCGTCGGCATCGGGAGTGGCCGTGGCGGTCCCCCCGCCGTCTCCGACAGCCCAGGGCTCGGCGCCCTCATCGAGCGTCCTCGGCGCTAGCCAAGATGGTGCCAAGGCAGCCTATGATCGCGCCTTTAATTTTCTGCGCGAGGGGCGCTACCAACACGCAGTTGCCGGGTTCCAAGGGTTTTTGCAGAGTTACCCACACGATAAGCGCGCGGCCGAGGCCCAGTATTGGGTAGCCGAGACCGACTATGTGGAACGTGAGTACCCGCAGGCCGATGCGGCCTTTAAGACGCTCGTGACGCGTTACCCAATGAGCAAGAAGGTGCCGAACGCGCTACTAAAAATTGGCTTTATCGCCAAATGGCAGGGTCACCCCAATAAGGCCCGATCCACCTGGCAGGGGCTTATCGCGCAATACCCAAAGAGCATGGCCGCGCAGGTGGCCCGCAACTCGCTCAGTAGTTTAAGTCCCGGCACCTAGCCTTGCTCGTCAATCGCCCCGTGCGATCCGGCGAGGGAAGACATTCTATGGGCCAGGATCTGCGCGTTACCGAAATCTTTTATTCCCTTCAGGGCGAGGCCCGCACAGTCGGCTGGCCGACGGTCTTTGTGCGGCTCACGGGTTGCCCCTTGCGGTGCCGGTATTGTGATACGGCATACGCCTTTCAGGGTGGGGAGCGATACTCTCTCGATACCATTCTAGAAGATGTGGGCGCTTACTCACCACGCTTTGTGACCGTGACGGGGGGCGAGCCCCTGGCGCAACCGGCCACACTGCCGTTGTTGGCCGCGCTCTGTGAGCGGGGGTATGCGGTGTCGCTTGAGACGAGCGGCGCACTGGCCACGGATGGGGTCGACGAGCGGGTGAGTATCGTTTTGGATATGAAGACGCCTGGATCGGGTGAGGTAGGGCGCAATCTCTATACGAACCTAGATCGCCTAAGGCCCCAAGACCAAGTGAAGTTCGTCATCGCAAGCGCCTTGGATTATGACTGGGCACGGCAGCTGATCGATCGGCATGCGCTTACCGAGAGGTGCGAGGTCCTGTTTTCCCCGGTTCACGGGGAACTGCCAGCCCAGAGTCTGGCGGATTGGATCTTGCGAGATCGACTGGCGGTGCGGTTTCAGATGCAGCTGCATAAGATCCTGTGGGGGGACGCGCGTGGAAGGTGAAAAGAGGGCGGTGGTCTTATTGTCGGGTGGTCTCGATTCGGCCACGACGCTCGCGTTGGCCCGCCAAGAGGGTTTCGCGTGTTACGCCCTGTCTTTCGATTATGGGCAACGCCACCGGGGCGAACTGCTCGCCGCGCGCGCGGTGGCCGAGACGTTGGGCGCGGTCGTACATAAGGTCGCGACCTTGGATATGAGCTTTATCGGCGGATCGGCGTTGACGGATATGAGTCTTGCCGTGCCGCAGGCACCTACGACCGGCATCCCGATTACCTATGTGCCAGCCCGTAATACGGTGTTCTTGGCCATGGCCCTGGCCTGGGCCGAGGTCTTGGGTGCCTATGACATTTTTATCGGGGTCAACGCCGTGGATTACTCGGGTTATCCCGATTGCCGCCCCGCGTTCTTGGAGGCCTTTCAGACGCTTGCCAACCTCGCGACGAAGGCCGGCGTAGAGGGTCATAGCTTAAGGGTGCGTGCGCCGCTCCTTGACCTCACTAAGGCCGGTATCATCAAGATCGGCACGGCCCTCGGCGTCAATTATGGGCAGACACTCTCTTGCTACGCGCCGAGCGAGACGGGACGACCTTGTGGCGTATGTGATGCCTGCCGGCTGCGCGCCAAGGGTTTTGCTGAGGCGGGGCTTGCCGATCCTGCTGGCATTTGACAGCGGGGCAGTCTGTCTCAATAATGACCGGCTTTTGGGGCCGTTAGCTCAGTCGGTAGAGCATCTGACTTTTAATCAGGTGGTCGCTGGTTCGAACCCAGCACGGCCCACCATAAAATCAAAGACTTACAGTCGCAGCACCTACGCATTACCACGACTTTGTTGTAATTTTGTTGTAACCGAGCCCCAAAAACGGATAGAGTGGTCCCGTCGAGGCTATAGCGAGCGTTACAACATGGCATCGTTCATTCCGCGCAAGGGTCCAGGCGGCAAACGTGTCTGGCAGGCCCATATCCGGCGCCGGGGGTACCCCGCGCTGGTTCGCACGTTCGACGCAAAGGCCGAAGCGGAGGCCTGGGCGGCCACCATCGAATCCGAGATCGCCCGGGGCACCTTCGTTTCCCGGGCCGAGGCCGAGGGCACGACTTTGGCGGAGGCCTTGGGACGCTACGCGGTCGAGGTCAGTAGCAAGAAAAAAAGCGGCACGAGAGAGTCCTCTACGATCCGGGCCTGGCAGGAATCCGTTTTAGGGCCTCGCGCCCTGGCATCCATCCGGGGCAAGGATATCGCGCAAGCGGTCCGCGATTTAGAAGCGCGGGGACTGGCCCCGAACTCGATTCGGATACGCCTCGCCTTACTCTCCCACCTCTTCAACACGGCCCGCGCGGCCTGGGGCATGGAATCCCTGACGAACCCCGTGGATCTCGTCAAGGGTCAGCGTCCCAAGCTCCCCGGCGGCCGCACCCGCCGCCTCGTCGGCGATGAGCAAGCCCGTCTCCTGGCCGCCGCACGGACCTATGACGCGGGCCCCCGTGCGGGAATCGGTATCGCCGGTATCATCACCTGGGCCATCGAAACCGCCATGCGCCGCGGGGAGATTGCGGCCATGCGCTGGGACCACCTGGACCGCAAGGTCCGCGTCCTACTGATCCCGGAGACGAAGACCGGGGCGCCTCGGCGGGTGCCGCTCTCCACGGCCGCGCTGGCGGTCCTGGACGCGCTGCCCCGGCGCCTGGATGGGCGCGTGTGGGGCATGCGCCCGGACTCGATCTCTCAGGCCTTTGAGAGGGTCTGCAAGGCCGCCGGTATCGAGGGACTGACCTTCCACGATCTGCGGCATGAGGCGACCTCACGGCTCTTTGAGAAGACTGACCCTGCTACACTTTTTCAGACACCTCCGATCCAGAAGATTGAGATAAAATGGAGAGTGTGATGACAAGCAAAAGCAGAGTGACAATGACAGAACACAAACGTGTCTATACGACCGAATTCAAGAGAGAGGCCGT
>DATKTV010000026.1:0-58551 GCA_035530915.1 Acidiferrobacter sp.
TGGGGGGCGCTAGCCGTTCCCCATACTCGACATGACGGCGCGCAAAAGACAGGCTCAGGTTATTGTCGTAGGCCACGATCCCTTGATCGGCACTCGCCGCCCATGTCGCCAACATCAAACCAGACGCCAGCACACCTAGACATAAGCGCCGTAGCCACGTACGAACCATGCGTACCCCCCCTTTTTTTTGGTCCTGTCTCACAATGCGGCGCCCTTATACCTGGCCCGCATTTTCGCTTTATTAGTATCTTTGGTGACTATAGAGCGGCACGGGGTCGGTTGCAAGAAAGGGCCTAAGAGGCGCGAGCCCTTTACACACCCGAATATCGGCTCCGGCAGGTCTTGCCACCGAACAGATCATATAAGCCTGGGCGGACCGTCGACAGGCTCTGGGGCACACGCATCGACCTGCGCCGGACCGTTTACGGCTCGCCTACGACGGGATGGGTTTTTAGTAACGCCAGCCCCATCATCGACTGCGGTCTTCGGCATCGGCACCAATTGATCGCGCCAGCTCAAGACCTTGGCCAACAGGTCCGGATCGAGAATCGCCTGCGCCTCAAACCGCCCGGCATAGGCCGCCTCTTCGGCGCGCAGCGTGTAACACGTATCCCCGCCGATATCGATCAAAACAGCACCGATGCCCGCTTCCACAAAGGCGTAGTCGCGCTTTAGGAAAAAGTCCGTACAGCACACGCCGAGGAACGCTCCCACGTCTCGGCCCTTCAGGTTCGCGAGTACCGTACAGAGGTGTTCGTAGGCCGTAATCGTAATGACCTCCAAGCCCCGTTCGCGGGCCAGGCGATAAGCCTCACCCACCGCACACTGCCCGCACTCGGGACAACCGTCCCGATGGCGCCATTTACACCATGAGGGTTTCGCGCAATAGGGTAACAACACCACTTGCACCGCTGCCAAAAGCCGGTCTGCATCGGCTGTGCGGTCTGGACTAAACAAAGTGATTTGCGCAGCATCGGCTACGCTCAAGCGCGTGCCGATGCGGTAGCGGGCCGCACAGAGATGCCCTAGATAGATAATATCCGCCGCATCCACGCCGAGGATATCGGGTCGCGATACGGACAAGAGATCCGCGAGCATGCCCTCAAGCACTCCGACATCGGTGCCGACCAGTGAATCCGCAAGACGCGCAAACAGCCCCTGATCCGCGCACGGGATGCCGCCGACAAAGCGCGCCTGGCGGACAATGGGGCCCTGGCCTAACCAAACGTCGAGATACAACACCCCGCCCGAGGTTTTGAGAAAGGCCGAAACATCGGCAGGGGTTTCCTGGGTACTGACCGGATCGGTGCGGGCCCCCAAGGCAGGGGGGTCCACTCGTATGGGTCGCGCCAAAAGCGCATCCCCCATGGCCTTGGCGATCGGCAAATGGAGGGCGGCTGGTTGGAGTTCGGGGACGTGAGTCCTAAGGGGCGCGAAGCGACTGCGGGCGGTAAGCAGGCCCTGCTCGGAGAGCTTTTCAAGCGGCAACCTCAGGGTCTTTAGCAGCTCCTCGACATCGAGCGAGAGCGTAAGCGCGGCCTCGAACAACACGACCGTCTCGGTACGCAGCAAAAAAGCGCTGCCGATCTTGCGGCCCGCCGTCACAATGTCATTGGGGGTCGCAAACGATGCCTCCACGCCGTGATGAGCCATCGCTGCCACAGGCGGTGCGCACAGCGCCGCCATGAGATCTACGAGGGATTCGGAGGGGGCCTGTGCGCGCGGGACCGCCAACACCAACAGCAAGGTGTCGCGATCGAGCGAGAGGCTCCCACCGCCCGTCAGGCGCCGCACAATCGGAAAGCGATCCGCGACATAGGACAATCGGAGGGCGCGCTGGGGATCCTCGAAGGCCCCGATGAGGGCACAACGAGACAACCGCACAAAACCCAACACCGCCTGCCCGGCGCCCGCGCACTCAAGCAAGGCCTGCTCGTAACCCGCGAACCGGGTAGGGTCTAGGATGTGAGCATCGTGCCAGGATAAAGTTACGGACAATGGGTTTTCCCGGCTACTCCGCGCCAATAGCCGTTGGCACCCTCGCCGTGAGCCGGGGACGCCAGGAGCGCTAGCGCTTCATCTACCGTGTAGCGTTGATCTAGAGCGCCCCGGAACGCATCGATCACGGTCGCCGTACCCGTGGCCTCGGGCGCAATCCTTAAGATATCCACGCGCGCCTGCCGCAAGGTTTCTAGCTCCGTTATGTAGTTCACCGGATTGGCGGCATGAATCTGCAGTCCGTTAATGACCAGAAAGGAGGCGTCTTCCTGGGTCGCCACCGCAATGCCATCCGGTTGCTGCTCGCAGACCCATTCGCAGGCATCTTTGCCCCGATCGAAGTTGCGCGCCGTGAAACAGCGTGCCGAATAGGCAAGCGCCGGGCGCCCAAAGGCCAAGACCTCGCACTCTATCTGGGCCGGGCCGGATGCCCGTAGGCGCGTGAGCGCCTCACCGCTTAGCTCCAGCGCGGCTACAAACCGCGAGGCCCCAGCCTCGGCCAAGATCGTCAGCGCGTCTTCATTGTAGAGATTGAGGGTAGCGCCCGCCACAAACGGCAAGCCCTGACGCAGGGCCACGGCACTCATATCGTTTGCTTCCACGAGGAAGCGGTCGTTCGCGCACAGCCGGCGCGTCGCCTTAAGCTCTACCTCGCCGTCGACGAGAACGAGGCTCGACAGGACCACCTCTTTGCCATGCTCGACTAGCATCTCGCCGATGGCCACCCAGTCAGGCAGCCGCAAACCGCGTCGCTTATAACACACCGTCTCCCCCAGATAGACGATATCGACCGCCGTTTGCGCGATCTCGGCATAGAAGGCCTGCACGGCCTCCGCGGTCCAGAAAAATGGGATCGGGGCGAGCGCTAACTTCATCGCCATGGCCTATGGAAGGCGCCGAGCGTCTGTTGATGACCCTCGGATAGGGCTGACAGGCCTTGCATCCATTCCGGCCGAACAGAAAAGCCATCGGGATTCTTGGCGAAGGAATCCAGCGCCGCACGCAAAATAGCGGTCACGCGACCTACGTAAGAGGGCGAACGCTGACGGCCCTCTACCTTGATCGCCCGTACGGGAATACGGGCCAACTCGTCTAATATCGGCAAAACATTGAGGCTCGTCGGCTCTTCCAGGGCATAGGTCACATGATCCTGGACCTTGAAGCGACCCTTGCAGATGGTGGGGTAACCGGCCTTCTCGGTCTTATTGAAGACGTCAATCAAGACGCCGTCCAACCGTACGCGGCGCTGATCGTGATCCTCCTCCCAACGAACCGACGATGCGGGCGAGCAGGCCCCGCAGGTATTTGGTGACACGCCGGTGGCATAAGACGAGAGCGCGCACCGCCCCTCGACCATCACGCACAGACCGCCGAATCCGAACACCTCCAGCTCCACGGGGGCATCCCGCGATATCCGCTGCACCTGGTTTAAGGCCAGGACTCGCGGCAAAACGGCGCGAGTCACGCCGAAATGCTCGGCATAGAATCGTAACGCCTCGGTGTTGGTAGCTGAGCCCTGCACGGACAGATGACGCGCCATGGCCGGATGGTGACGCTGGCAGTGGCGCAAAACCCCCACATCGGCGGCGATGATCGCATCGACACCCGCATCGGCGGCCTGATCGGCACTCTGCTTCCACATGGCGACTCGCCCGGGCTGGGCATAGGTATTGAGGGCAAGGTAGACCTTGCGCCTGCGGTTATGGGCATAGCGGACACTAGCCGCCAATTCGGTCGGCGTGAGATTAAGGCCCGGAAAATTCCGCGCATTCGTTTCGTTGCGTAGGCCCACATAAACGGCATCGGCGCCGTGATCGATCGCGGCCTCGACGGCAGCACTCGTCCCGGCGGGACAAACAAGCTCTGGCAATATCACAAAGACCCTCCGAGCGCGAGCGCTCCTTGATACGTTCCACGTCTAGCAAGTTCTGCGGTAATGGCGTTTAGCACCCGCCATTTCCCCGAGCACCACCCAGGGGCAAGCAAAAGCGCCGCCTTCGCCGTCCCCGTCAAGCGATGAAAAACCACATGCCGGGGCGTGCGTTCGATCAGATCGGCGACCGTCTCTACATAGTCCATCAGCGTCAGCGGCTTGAATTCTCCCGCTCGCCAATCGTGGGCTAAGCGGCTGCCGCGAACGACATGTAAAGGGTGCAACTTGAGCCCCGCGACCCCTAAGGCGAGCACCCGCGACAGGGTCTCTAGCGCATGACCGCGATTCTCGCCCGGCAGGCCGATGATCATATGCGTACAGACCGGCAGTTGATAGCGCCGCAAAAGCGCGACCGCCCAGCAGTATTCAGAAAACCCATGGCCTCGATTGACGCGCAACAGAGTCTCGTCAAAACTCGACTGCAGCCCTAGCTCCACCCAAATTGTCAGACCTTTGGCCTGATAAGACGCAAGGAGCGCTACGATCGGCTCCGATAGGCAATCCGGCCGCGTCCCTATACTAAGCCCTACCACCCCCGGTACCGAGAGCGCCTCATCGTAGGCCGCCGCCAACGTATCAATGGGGGCGTAGGTGTTCGTGTAAGTCTGAAAATACGCGATCACTTTACGCGCGCCTGTACGCCGCACGACACACGCCATCCCAGCCTTCACCTGATCTGCAATGGTACTTGCAGGCGTTTTGGGGTGAAACGATTTATTGTTGCAAAATGTGCACCCCCCGCGGCCGCGGGCGCCGTCGCGATTCGGGCAGGTAAAGCCAGCATCGATCGCAACCTTGTGGACACGCTCGCCAAAATGGTGCAACAAATGCTGCCCGAAGGTTTCAACGAACTCGGAAAGTACGGCCATCAGTCGACTCCAAGGGTCTAGAACGGAACTCCACGCCGATCTTGTGCGCGACTGCGGCACAAGCCTCCACATCGACGCCGTCCAAGCCCTCGATAGCCGTCATGGTCACCCTCGGCACGAATTGACGGCACCGGTCCGCGAACGCCAGCATCGCCTGGAAGCTCCCGGGAATCTGTGGCCGACAAAGGTACCTATAAAGCGTCTCGTTATGGGCGTTAAGCGAGATCGAGACATGATCCACCAGGCCCGCGAGCTCCGGCGCCACATCCCGCCCATGAACGAGACTGGCGAGCCCGTCAGTATTGAGTCGCACACGTGTGCCGCCCGCCCGCAAGACAGATGCCACCTCAAGAACAACGGCAAGACGGGTCGTGGGCTCACCTAGACCACAGAAAACGAATTCATCGCATGGTCCTTCGGTCCGGGCGGCCGCAATCAATTCGGCGGCCGATGGCTCTTCCAGACCCGACAAACGCAGATAAGCGGTGTCCACTGTCCATACCTTATGGAATTTGGGACAAAACCGACACCGCAACGTACATCGGCTGGTAACATTCAGATAAACTGCATTACGTAGGCGATAAGCGAAGACCGCTCCCGGACGCGGTATCTGCGCGCGCCCTGTAAGCCCTGCATCGGTCTCCATCGCCTTCCACCTGCCTTAAGCCCCGCCATCCGATAAGCGCTAGTTTACGGATACCCAAGTGCTCGCCCTTTGACCCATATCAATAGGCCGACCCCCTAGGGCTAGTAGTTTAGTCGGCTCCAATCACAAGGAGTAGGGTGCCATGGGCGAGATCGCCGCATCGAATGTGCGTAAACGCGATGGTCGTGTGATGGCCTTCGACAGCCAAAAAATTCACTACGCCTTGCTCCGCGCGGGTCTTGCGACTGAAGAGTTTGCCGCCGCCGAGGCCACCATGCTCACCGACGGCATTTGCGCCAATATACCCGCCGGTAGCCCCGACATTGAGACCATCCAAGACTTAGTCGAAGACGCGCTGATTGCGCACGGCTACCGGCGCACCGCGCGTGCCTACATCGTATACCGCGAGAAGCGGCGACTCACCCGCGAACAAGGCAAGGTCCGAGTCGAGGTCGAGGAGGCGGTCACCGAGTACCTTGATCGCCGTGACTGGCGCGTTCAAGCAAACGCGAATCAAGGCTACTCCTTGGGCGGCCTGATCTTAAGCATATCCGGGAAGGTCGTTGCCAACTTCTGGCTCAATCACGTGTATCCAAAAGAGATCGGTGAGGCCCACCGGGACGGGGCGCTCCATATCCATGATCTCGACATGTTGTCCGGATACTGCGCGGGTTGGTCATTGCGGACTTTGCTACACGAAGGCTTGAACGGGGTATCACACAAAGTCGAGGCGAGCCCCCCTAAGCATCTGTCGAGTGCGGTCGGTCAGATCGTGAATTTCCTCGGTACCCTGCAAAACGAGTGGGCGGGCGCGCAAGCGTTCAGCTCCTTTGACACATACCTAGCCCCCTTTCTGCGCAAGGACAAGATGGCCTATGAGGACGTCCTGCAGTGCATCCAGGAACTCGTTTACAACCTGAATATTCCCTCGCGCTGGGGGACCCAGACGCCGTTTACCAACCTGACATTCGATTGGACCTGCCCTGAGGATCTGCGTGACCAAGTGCCGGTCATAGGGGGCGAGGAAATGCCCTTTACCTATGGCGACCTGGGCCCTGAAATGGCGCTCATCAATAGGGCCTACCTCGAGGTCATGGAAAAAGGAGATGCGAAGGGGCGAGTCTTCACTTTCCCGATCCCGACCTACAACATCACCAAAGACTTCGATTGGGAGGGCGAGAATGTCGAGCGTCTCTTTGCGCTGACTGCCAAATACGGGTTGCCCTATTTCCAGAATTTTTTGAATTCAGACCTTGAGCCACATATGGTGCGGTCCATGTGTTGTCGGCTACAGCTGGATCTTACCGAGCTCCTGAAACGTGGCAACGGCCTTTTTGGGTCGGCCGAGCAGACCGGCTCGATAGGCGTGGTCACCATCAACTGCGCGCGCTTAGGCTATCTCTACCGCGACAATGAAGCCGGGCTTCTCCACCATCTGGATCGATTGCTAGACATGGCCCGCACCAGCCTCGAGATCAAGCGCAAGGTCATACAGACATATATGGACCAGGGTCTGTTCCCCTATACAAAGCGGTATCTCGGAACCTTGCGCAATCACTTTTCAACCATCGGCGTAAACGGCATAAACGAGATGGTGCGCAACTTTACCGCCGACGCGGGCGATATTACCCATCCCGACGGTCACGCCTTGGCGTGTCGCCTGTTAGATCATATCCGCGCGAGGCTTGCCGGCTTTCAGGAGGATACGGGGCACCTCTATAACCTCGAGGCATCGCCTGCGGAAGGGGCGACCTACCGCTTTGCGCGCGCCGACCGCCAACGGTTCCCGGGCATCTGCCAAGCCGGCACCAGTGAGCGGCCCTACTACACCAATTCCTCGCAATTGCCCGTGGGCTTTACGAATGATCCTTTTGAGGCACTGGAACGCCAGGAAGATTTTCAGCGGCGCTATACAGGCGGCACCGTCCTCCACCTCTATATGAATGAACGACTTTCGAGCGCAGCCGTCGCTCGCGACCTAGTGCGCCGGTCACTCACACGTTTCCGGCTTCCCTACATTACCATAACGCCAACATTCTCAATCTGTCCGCAGCATGGTTATCTTGCGGGCGAGCACGTGTACTGCCCGACTTGCGATGAAGAAGCTTGGGCGCGTCGTAAGGCCCTGGCGCAGGGTGAATAGCAAAAAGGAGATGCAAATGAATGTCGTAGATAACGAGAAAGCGAGAGTCGCGGAAGTGTTGCACGAAGACGAGCGGCAACGTTGCGAGGTCTGGACGCGGGTGATGGGTTACCATCGGCCGGTCGCCTCGTTCAATGAAGGCAAAAAGGGCGAGCACGGGGAACGAACGTTTTTTGAAGAGTGCCGACTGAAGGCATGACGTTACGCTTAGGCGGCTTGGTCCCATGGAGCAACGTGGATTATCCTGGACATCAAGCCGCCGTCCTATTCTGCGGCGGCTGCCCCTGGCGGTGCCGATACTGCCACAACAGCCATCTCTGGGAGGCCCAGTCCGAGCCCTCCTGGGAGACGGCACAACAATTTCTTAACAAACGTCGCGGACTCCTAGACGCAGTCGTCATAAGCGGCGGAGAGCCGCTCGCGCAAGTAGCGGCCGTTCAATCGGCGTTAATCCAGATACGCGACATGGGATTCGAGGCGGCCCTCCACACCGCCGGGGTTTCCCCACGGCGGCTTGCGCGACTACTGCCACTCGTCGACTGGGTCGGGTTGGATGTGAAAGGACCATTTGCCCGCTATGCTGCCGTGACCGGGCGAAAGCGTAGCGGCCTAGCGGCCCGTGAGGCCATTGGGATCGTGCTCGCAAGCGGCAAGCCATATGAGCTACGTACCACCGTCCATCCCGACCTGCTCTGTGCAGACGACCTGATCGCCCTGGTCACAGAGTTGACACAGATGGGGGCGCCTAGCCTCACCTTAAAGGATTTCCGCGCCACCGGTTGTCCCGATCCGGCACTGAGCGCGGGCTACCGGCCGTGGCTGTCAGCGGATCTGCGGCACCGCCTACAAGACATCATGCCGGGCATTATCCTGCCCACCCCCTAAGAGATCGTGAGCGCGGCCCCTTATCGGGACACCACCACTAAACGTAGCGGGCCACGCCGTTCGGGCGACCGAAGTAGCGCGGGCGCGACGAGGCGCCCGTGAGTTTAGTCCGCGGTCAACAGGATGTAGCTATAACGTAGGACCCACGGCAATAGCACCGCCATGGCAACCGGGGCGGCGAGCACACTCAGATTAATAGATGCCAGATGATCAATGGCCGGGAAGGCGGCGGCAACCCGCAAGATTGCGGCAATCTGCACGCCAATCAACGCAAGCCAGCTCAAGCGATCGCTTTGCAGCGCGCGGCCCGAGTGGCCGCGCGTCACCCGGGTGACCATGGCGACTACGAGACTCAAAGCAAAACCCAGCCCGAGGGCATGCAAAGGGGCCCGACCCAAGACGGCGTGACCCAAGACTAGGCTTAAGTCGTGGATCCCATAAAGCGCATACCCGAACACCGACCACGCGAACCCCGCATACAAAAGCAAGAGGAGGCCATGCTGAACTACGTCGCGCCGGAACCAGATGGAAAGGTAATGCCAAGAGGCAAAGGCGAGTAGGCCGTCTACCACGATGAGCGCGCCCGGGACGCCGAGGGTCGCAAAAAGGGCGTGCAGGGCCGTGCCCAGCAGAAACCACAGCGGTAGCCGTGCTGATTGGGGAGGGCGCTGATAGTGGGGCAGGGCCGAGGCGGTGAAAAACGGGATCATGCGGTAGCTCACGCCAAAGAGTGTGGGGAGAAGGAAAAGGAAAAGCCCCGTGCGGATGGCAAGCGCAACAATAGGAGTGCTCGCCGAGTAGAGGCCGAGCGCATAAAGGAGTAGGCCCACGACCTCAGCGCAGATCGTGACATTGAACACAGCGACGCCGCGGCGCGCCGGTACACTCGCCTGCCGGTAGACCTGCAGCAAAGCCAGCGCGAGGCGCGCATCGCCTACCGCCATAATGACGATCCCCGTAATCGTGACCCACAACCCGACCATCAGGCTTAAGTAGACCAGCGCGATGCCCGCGACCCGAAGGACCGCGGAGTTGCGATAAGTCGCGCGCGGCAAGGCCGTGCCCTGCATCCACCGCGGGTAGGTAGTGGCCAGAAATCCCCATACGAAGAACGGGAAGATCCCATACACCATCAAAAATCCGTGTAGGGCAACGGCCGACATCGGCAGGCGCGGCAAGGGATAAGCGCCCCCTAGAGCCCCGGCCAGCCACAATGACCAAATCGCTAGCGCCAGCAGGACTTGCAATAAGCCGCCTAGGAAAAACGCTCGATGTGGCGCATTGAAGAGTTTCATCGTCTAGGACGAGAGAAGCGGGCGTAGCGCCCGCCGATAACGAAGACCGGCCGAGGCGAGATTCAGACCGAGGCCGGATCCAGCACAGATCCAGAGAACAGCAGCCGGCATAGTCCAGAGCCGCGGCCAAAAGATCGCCAGCAGCGTCACCCAAAGCGCTGCTACATGGATCCCGAAGTGGAGCATCATCCAACGCTCCTCGATAATGGTCTGCAGAAGTACCGGGGCGTGGCCGGGTCGGCGTTGGAGGTGGAGCCAGACTAAGAACGGCACGATCTTGTAGAGCATGCCGCTCATAAACGAGACGCCGACACCTAAGATGCTGACCACGCCCAAGAGTAGGGGATATTGCGATGGCCCATTCGCCACGAAGATCAAAGGGACCGCCAGCCAGCAGACAAAAAGCAGGCACGCCAAGGCAAGGTACCAGAAATAGGTCATGACATCCCGTCGACGACGGCCGCGCGTCCAGAGGCGGTGCAGAACAAGGGCGCCATAGAGAGCGACTACGCCGGCTATTGCCAAGAGTCCAACCCTAGCGAAAATCTGCGGCCATCCTCGCGCTACCGCCCACAGCACCCCGGTCAGGAGAGCGAGCAACACGGGCCCGAGCCATAACGTTGCGCGAACGGACCACGAGCGCGCACCTTGAAACATCGGCATGACCTGCAAGGCGACGCCTGCCCAAAGAATGAAAAGACCACCGACGAGCGCCCACAGCGGGTGCATGACCAGCAAATACACCGACAAAGGACGCCCCGTGCCTCGTTGGACCGCCATGGTAAGACCTAGGGTCAGACCAACCGCAAGACCAGTCAACGCATAGCGCATGACCAAGAGCGTTTTCTGTTCGGTGAGACCGCGCAAGGTGATCCACGTCGGCACGATGAAGGCGCTCGTCGCAGCCGCCAGCAAGGCGGCTGCGATATCAAAGAGAAACGGGCGCTGCGACATGAAGGCAAACGCCAATACGACCGCGCCGACCACGAAACCGAACTGCACGATCGGGGCAATGAGGGTAAGCGCGCGGACGCTTACCCCTGAGAGCACCGGCAGCAACTGGAAGACTGCGGCGCTTGCCGTGACCATGAGAAACCCGATCGTGACGAGATGGGTCGCCGCGAGCAGGCTTGGGGTGTAGCGGTCACTTAGGGCCTGAGGTCCGCCCAGCAGGAGCACGAGACCGGCAGCGGCGATAAACCAAGGCGCAATAAGAAAGGACCGCAGCACAAGGCCCAAGGGCGGCCCGCTATCAAAGGTTAGGGGTTGCGCGCTCACGATGTCCGGCAAAGGTCGCGTGTGATAACAACGTCATAGACGACATCGACGCCCGCAGGCACCGGCGTCGACTCGTAGGTAAACCCATTCTCCGCAAGGAGCCCGAACAATGGGTACGGCTGGCGCGGCACGCGTACCCGCAGCCGCTCACCTGGCTTAAGGCGCATCGCCGCGTGCCAGGTCATTTCCAGCGGTTCAGGTGGCGGGAGGTGACTCACATCCAAAAAATGCTCAGCCATGCGGACGCGGCTCCTCACTCATGGCGCGCACTAGATCATCGGCACGATCC
The DNA here is from genome assembly GCA_035530915.1 of Acidiferrobacter sp. GTDB lineage: Bacteria > Pseudomonadota > Gammaproteobacteria > Acidiferrobacterales > Acidiferrobacteraceae > Acidiferrobacter. The sequence continues at coordinate 11,337 of DATKTV010000026.1, forward strand.
AAGAGCAGATGGTCGCTCATGGGATACAAGACGTTCTCTTCTTTCAGGTGGTGTTGTTGGACCAAGACCGTCAGCGTGTCCAATATTCGGGCGCAGCCCTTATGGTCCTCGGCTCCCAAGGCGGCTCGCGCCTGCTGACAGAGGTCGCGGATCGCATGATGCTCATCGCGCATCACGACAAGCGGTCCGCCGCTACCCGCCCGTTCCTCGAATGCCGGGAACAAGAACCGCTCCTCGATACCCAGATGGTGCTCCATGGTCTCCTGCAACCGGACAACCGCCGACAGGGCCTGTGGCGTCCGGCAAGCGTTATCAGCGGCCTCCAACACGTGATCTAGCTCGCGGTGCTGGGCCGCAAGGAAACTCGACAACACAATGCTCGGCACGGGACATGTCCTCGATATAGGTGGGCCCATTGTCAAGAACTCGTCAGCAAATGCCCTTGCCCTGGGTCAAGCCTTACCAGGAACTACGCCACCGGACTATCGACTACAATCCAGCACAACCCGCAAGCCCATCGAATCGGGCGATAAGGGCCGGGTCCCCTTGGATGAAGCACGCTCTCGAAAGGGGGTTGGCGGCGGTTGATTCACCGGTTTTTGCCTATTGGCCGGTCCGGGGCGCCTTCTGGGTGGCCAACTGCGGGGGCTCCGGGGAACATCGGGAGGGGCTACGCTGACCAATCTCGCCTATCTGCGTCTTGATACTTATCAAAGAGGACATATTCTTATATCCTGTCCAGGAGAGAGGTTGAACATGCTCCGACAGCCATTTGTCACAGAACCGCAACAGGAAAAGGGTGCCTAGCGTATGTCGGTCACGAGTTTTGAAGCGAATCTGAAGCACCGGTGTTCGAATTGTAGCCTACGCGAAATCTGTTTACCGCTTGGCCTGGACGCAGAAGAGCTTGTCCGACTAGACGACTTAGTTAAACGCAGGCGGCGCGTCTCATCTGGGCAACACCTGTTTCGGGCCGGGGACCCCTTCCAGGCACTGGCCGCTGTGCGTACCGGATTCTTTAAAATCTACGAGGTCAGTGCCGGCGGCCATGAACAGATCACGGCCTTCCCCATGGGCGGAGAATTGATGGGGCTCGATGCCATCAGCACCGACGACCATAGGGGAAACGCGGTGGCCCTCGAAGACAGCGAAATCTGCGAAATTCCGTTCTCGCGTCTTGAGGGACTACTATCCGTTTTGCCACGGCTACAGCACCAGTTCCATAAGCTATTAAGCGGCGCCATCGCCACAGACCACGGCCTTATGATGGTCCTTGGCACCATGACCGCAGAACTCAAGGTAGCCGCCTTTTTACTGAACCTTTCTAACCGGCTCGAGGCCCGGAACCAACCACCCTTAATCATCCACTTGCCTATGTCGCGAGAGGACATCGGTAATTATTTGGGGCTGAAGCTAGAGACGGTAAGCCGCATGTTTTCGAAGCTCCGCGACGACGGGCTGATCACCACCGAAGGCCGCAAAACCAAGATCCATGATCGCGAGGCCTTACAGGCGCTCTGTCTTCAGGGTCCGCGCCATATCTAAATAAATCCGGTGCCCTCTTGGGCCTTGCGACGACCGCCTAAGGCGTAACGGAAATTACGCCAGCGGGGGCTTGTCCTGATGGCCTCGGGTCCTTTGGTGATGGCGACCGGGCCTATATCGGGGCTACACGGTCGCACAGACAATCCCGCGCCCTCTGGCACGACCCAAGACGGCGGCCTAACTCGCGCCATCCGCCCGACCCTCATGACTGGGTCTCTCGCGCCTTTTGGGGGTAACGGTCATCCCCGCAACATTGTATACTGCCGGCTCTCACGTAGGTAAAAATCGCCATGAAACAAACAGCCTTCCGTGTCGGCGGGGTTTTGCTTGGCCTATACTTGGCCTGGGCGATCGCCCTTGGGTATTACTCAACCCACAGGGTGATTTGGGACGCTGAAAGTCACAGCTTTCTAGATGTTGCCGTCGTTCCCACACTCAATGACCCTAGCCTCTCGGCCCTGCGCGCCCTCGGAGGCCCACACTGGCAGAAAGCCCTGGACCAGAACGGCGGGCCGCTTGTCCGAACGCTCGTTGGCCTAGGACCTCTGCGCGCCCTTCGGGTACATGGCGGCTCAGGTCTTGCGTGGTTTCATTCCTTCGCCGTAACCGCCCATTATCACGTGCATGCCTGGTTTCGAAACGGCACGGCAGTATTTCGTATCGCGCTGGAAAAACATGGCCTGTCCTGGCGCGTTACCAGGCTCGCGATTGCCCGTAAAACCGGCCGCTCTTAGTCGGCGGGGCCTTGCACGTAGCGCCGGCCGCAAGCGTTGCGGTCGCAACGGGGATGCCGATCACTCAGCACCCCTGCTGGTCTTTGCCACCTTAATCCCTTTTTCATCCGGCTCGGTACTACTTCTTGTCCCATTAGCTAAGAGCGTCAGGCGTACGATCAGGTCAGCAATGGCGCACTAGCAACCCTGCTGCGCTTTTTCAGACACCGATGATCTAGAAGATATTGGTAAAATGGAAGTATGATGGCAAGCGAAGCCAGGATGGCCATGACAGCGCACAAACCTGTCTATGCGCCCGAATTCAAGAGAGAGGCCAGACTCTTGGTCGAGACCGTGGATGGCCGACTACCAAAAGGGCCAATGGTCGGGCAGCAGCCTAGCTGTATGAGCCTACTGTGGTTCCAACAGAGCCTGCTGCCGACCGACGGGGGGCACAACACAAGGTAGCGGCCGCGTTTGATGGCTGACCCTGCTATGCGCCATCGATTACGCGTGCCACATGGCCGTGGCATTCGGCGCACTGGCCCACCAGCTGCAAGTCACCGCCCTTGATGATGCCGCTGAAATGGGTAATCGTTGTTTCGTGACCGCAGTGTCCGCACCAAACGTTGGCGAGCAGACGCTGGCGAATCTCTGCTGGGAGTGATTCCCAGCGCCGGCGGGCGGGCTTGGTGAACTTGGGCAGTGATTCGACGGCCATTCTGGATTCCTTGGGGGTTTCTGAAGTGGTCCCTACGCAGCGGACCTCATAGACGGGCCTTGATCGGCGTGTTGCATTCTGCGCGCATACTCGTTGGGCGACAAGTATCCGAGTGATGAGTGCAGGCGGACAGGATTGTAGAATCCGTGGAGGTATTGCGCGATCGCTCTGTGGGCGTCCTGTTTCGTCGCATACGGCTCGGTCGCTTCTTCGGTCTTCAGTGTTGCGAAGAAGCTCTCCGAGACCGCATTGTCCCAGCAATTTCCCTTGCGACTCATGCTGGCCACCATGCCAAGTGCGCCGAGAGCGTTGCGGAAATCATCGCTGGCGTACTGGCTGCTGCGGTCGGAATGAAACACCGTACCGGATGGCGGTGTCTGGAGATGGCAGGCATTGCGCAGCGCATCGAGCACCAGCTCATCGGGCATGCGATCCGAGAGGCTGTAGCCGAGCACCTGGCGTGTCTGTAAGGCGATAATCACCGCCAGGTACAGCCAGCCCTCACGAGTGGCAACGTACGTGATGTCGCTTGTCCAGGCCGGCACGGCTGTGTCGACGCTAAATCGCCTCTGTAGGACGTTCGGGGCGATGGCGCGCTGATGGGCACTGTCGGTCGTGCGCGGCACGAAGCGCCCTTTACGCGCGCCTCGCAAGCCTTCCTCGCGCATCACTCGATGCACACGTTTGGGGTTGATGCGCATGCCCTGTGCGCGCAGGGCATGCGCGTCATGATCACTCCATATGAACTCGGTAAAATACGCATGCCCTGTGCGCGCAGGGCATGCGCGAGGCGCCGGCGACCATAGCGGCGCCGGCTTTCCTCGTGGACCTGTATGATCGCTGCACGCAACGGAGTGTCCGCATCGCTCTGTGGCGCACGTTCTCGGGCCTGCCAGGCGAAGAATCCCGACGTCGATACCTCAAGTACCCGGCACATGAACCCGATCGGGTAGTGAGTCCGCTGCGAGGCGATATAGGCGTACTTCACTTGGACTCCTTCGCAAAGTACGCTGCGGCTTTTTTTAGGAAATCGCGCTCCATACGCAGCTGAGCATTCTCGGCTCGAAGCCGTGCATTCTCAGCTTCCACATCGCTCACAGGACGGCGCTTTCCGTCCTTGGCGAACCCCGCTCCATCACGCGAAATGCGGATCCAATTGGCCAGCGTCTTGACCGAAATACCGAGCTTGCGGGCAGCCTTTGCCGCTCCGAGGCTCTCTGCCAATGACACTGCCTGCGCCTTGTCATCGGCGGTATATTGAGCACGAATCTGACGTTCCATGGTGACCTCCAAGTGGTTGGTTTAATCCATCCATTAGAGGTCCGTCAACGGGGGAGCACTTCAATATAGGCACTGCGGGGAGCGTATCCGCTCAGGTTATTCGCCGATCCATACAGGAGTGTCAGGGCAAATCGGCGCTTTCATCCCAATCCCCTAAAGGGGATTGGGAATTCCCGCGCCATTCTTTAAGATGGGATCGTACGCCACCATCAGGTTTGCGTTCGCCGAGTGACCGGCAAGCGTGTTGGCGCTAAAAAGGCGCGCGTACACTGTGGATTTTGCCGGAGTATCATCTGCGTCTAGCGGCAGGACAAACGGAGAAAAGGGACGGCTCTGGCCGAGAAAACTGCCGATCTAGGGTGTTCTGGCTGGATACCGTCCGCAGTGCGGATACCCTGAACTCCGCGTGGTGCGGGGATTTCAGGCATAGGCACTAGGTACCCGCGGTACTTGAGCGGATAAAGCAGGCTAATTTTCCATAAACACAGCGAACATGGTCAAAGACCCTGGGAACTACTATAGGGATAGGCAAAAACATAAGGGGCTTGGGAGAGTTCGAGGTGAACGGAGCTTATTGAGCGCTTACGATCGAACGAGCAAGGCGCGCGTAGCGACTGCCAATAATGCCGATGCGGGAGCTGATGCCGGAATGGGTATCAAAAACCCCGGGCACCTTTTGAGGGTACCCGGGGGTTCGTAGCTTACTTGGTCAAACGTGAGTGCCTCTTACAGGCTGTAATACATGTCGAACTCGATGGGATGCGTCGTCATCCGCATACGCGTCACTTCCTGCATCTTCAGCCCGATATAGGCATCGATAAGGTCATCTGTAAAGACGCCGCCCGCTGTCAGGAATTTCCGATCCTTGTCCAACGCCTCAAGGGCCATGTCAAGAGAGTGACAGACGGTCGGGATCTTTTTCGCCTCTTTCGGGCTCAACTCATACAGATCATGATCCGTAGGCTCGCCGGGATGGATCTTATTGATGATGCCATCGAGACCCGCCATCATCATAGCGGAAAAACCTAGGTAGGGGTTTGTGCCTGGATCTGGGAAACGCACCTCGATGCGCCGCCCCTTCGGGTTGGCAACAAAGGGGATGCGGATCGATGCCGAACGATTGCGGGCCGAATAGGCCAACATGACCGGGGCTTCGAATCCCGGCACAAGCCGCTTATAGCTATTGGTAAGCGGATTCGTTAGGGCATTCAGGGCGCGCGCATGCTTAATGATACCGCCGATATAGAACAGAGCCACCTCGCTCAGCCCCGCATAGCCGTCACCCGTGAAAAGATTTTTTCCGCCTTTTGCCAGCGATTGATGACAATGCATCCCGGAACCGTTGTCGCCAACGAGCGGCTTGGGCATGAAGGTCGCCGTTTTGCCATGGTTGTGCGCGACATTGTGGACGCAATACTTCAGGATCTGAATCTCATCCGCCTTCCGGACGAGGGTGGCGAACTGGGTCGCGATCTCATTTTGATTGGCGGTCGCAACCTCATGGTGATGCGCTTCGACAACCAGACCCATTTCCGCCATAGCCAGTGCCATAGCGCTGCGGATGTCCTGCGAAGAATCGACTGGTGGTACGGGGAAATAGCCGCCTTTTACCCCAGGACGGTGGCCCATATTACCGCCGTCATATTCCTTGCCGGAATTCCAGACCGCCTCTTCGGAATCGATGCGGCAAAAAGAACCGGACATGTCAGAGCCCCAACGCACATCGTCAAAAATAAAGAACTCGGGCTCAGGGCCAAAAAAAGCAGCGTCGGCGATGCCGGTGCTCTTCAAATAGGCCTCGGCGCGCTTGGCGATAGAGCGAGGGTCACGCTCATAGCCCTTCATGGTGGAAGGCTCAAGTACGTCACAGCGCAAAAGCAGCGTCGACTCTTCGGTGAAAGGATCCATGACCGCACTGTCCGCATCAGGCATGAGCACCATGTCCGACTCGTTGATCGTCTTCCACCCGGAGATGGAGGACCCATCAAACATCTTACCGTCGACAAAGAGCTTCTCGTCGACCGTATGGGACGGCACGGATACGTGTTGTTCCTTACCCTTGGTGTCGGTAAACCGGAAATCGACGAACCTCACGTCGTTATCCTTAATCATCTTCAAAACATGTGCGGACATGCGTTTCTCCTGGTGCTGGGCTAGGTTATGGGCGTCCGGGTGGCAACTACGCCTGAGGCGGCCATTTTGCACGAAATATGCCAGCGAGAAAACGGGGAAAGACCGCCATTTGTGCCCGATAGGGTAAGAGTTCGTGCACTATTTTTGGGCGAATGGCGCGAAAATGCGCCGGATTGGTGCAACTAATGGAAACACACTCGCACCGTAGCGATATCAGGGTCTTTGGCAACGGCGTCCCCAAAACGGGCCTGCAGGATGCGCGCGGCCGTCGGGGTCGGCGCGAAATCGAGCGGCAAATGAAGCTCGATGAGGAGCTTACCGTCGAGATAATGCAGAACAATGGACTCGATCGCCCGGGCCGCCTCGATTCCGGCGAAGTAACGGTTTAGCCGCTCAATCACGTCGGCACGCAAAGGCAGGTGGGCGTTGGTCGCGGCGTGCTCATCGTCTTCCGGGTCAATATGGACGAGCACGTCGGCCATATTCTCGACCTGGCGAAGCAAAGAGATCCTCACCATTTCGCTGATCTGGTGCCCCTCCGATACGCTGATGGTCTCGTCGACCTGGATATGCACATCGACAAATGCGAACCCGCCGGCGCGCCTTGTGCGCAACAAGTGCAGCGTGCGGACACCGTCTACCGACATGATGATGTGACGGATACGTTCGAGTTTCTCGGCCTCAAGGCCGGTATCAACCAGTTCGCGTAACGCTTGCCATCCCAGGCTGGCCCCCATGCGCACGATCAGGATCGCGACCCCGATTGCGGCAATCGAATCCAGATCACGAATGCCGAGCATGCTGCCTGCGATACCAACCGCCACCACCGTCGACGAGAAAACATCGGTGCGGTAATGCCAAGCATTCGCGTGCAAGAGTTGCGATTGCAATCGATGGGCGGCACGACGCATGTACCGAAAGAGGCCCTCTTTGACTCCGATGGCCGCCAACGCCATGACGAGCGTAAGCGGGCTCGGGATTGCGAGGCGATGCGGAGCGCTCAAGGCATCGGCGGCGTGAAGGGCGATACCAACCCCCGTTCCAATCAGGACAAGGCTCAGCCCAAACGTGCCGACGGTTTCGATGCGCGCGTGACCATAAGGATGGTCCTGATCGGCGGCCTTAGCGCCAAAACGGGCGGCAAGCAATACGAGTGTGTCGCTCAAGAGATCCGAGAGGGTATGAAAGCCATCGGCGACGAGCGCGGCGGATTGACCAAGGACGCCGATCACGAGCTGGCCTAGCGCCAGGCACACATTCACGATGAGGCCGCTCAAAATGACGTTTTGACGTTGCTTACCCGCCATTTCTTCGGCTTGGCTTTCGGCGCTAGTGCTCATTTCTTCACCCGAATAGTCAATCGGACATCACCGTATGGGTCAGTCGTAGCTTGGATCACCTCATGCCCCTCCAGGCGACACCACGCCGGAACATCATTCAGTGCACCACGATCCGTACAGGTGACGGTCAAGACGTCCCCTGAGACCAAATTCGCAATGCACGCGCCCACACGAATAACCGGCATGGGGCATAACAGATAACGGGCATCGAGATGAGGCATCACAAGTACCAACAGGCATCGAACGCATGGCTGGGAAGGGGCTTTGTGTCGCGCAAATCCTGAGACCCGCCCGGTTGGCCAACAGCCACCCGAACCGATGGGGCGGCGCGACCCTGGCCGAAACGGGCGGTGATAGAGGCCGCCAAATCCAGGTCCGCCTCATCGGTGTCGCCCTGCAAAAGCACCAGCGGGCCATTGTGCTCCGTTGCCCACAAATGCACGAACCGGTTGCGGTAACCCTCAAGAAACCGGTTCTCTCCCTCCTCCCTTCCGACGATGAGCTTAAAGTGGGGGCGCGGCCGGAGATGGCGGCCGACCTTCAAGAGCATGATATCGTCGAAATCATAGCGTCGCTCGCCACGGCTTTGCCAAAGATCCTGAAGCTTGTGCGCGTAGTTTTCATCGGTCAGAAAGCAGCAGCCCCCCGCCGGCTGCGCGTACTCGAAGCCATACGCCTGGGCAAGCGCAATCTGGGGCTTTCGATTCCGGCCGTTCAAGGCCAACAACTGGTCACGATCCACCCATCCCTCGCGCTCGGGCAGAGTCGGCGCCAAAAGCCGGGCGCACAAGGGCCTTAGCAGCCGATCCAAGGCCCCCGATTCGCGCGCAACGACCGGCAAGGTATCGCGTCGTTGCGACATGGGTCGCTGACCGAGGACCTCGCCCGTCACGATAAAATCAAACCCGTTTTGCTCCATCCACAGCCGCGCCTTGCCGACCATGAATCCCTTGCAATCCAGGCAGGGGTTGAGATAAGCCCCATAACCATGACGCGGATTGAGCACCACATCCTTATATTCGTCGATCACATCGACAATATGGAGCCGAATGCCTAGTTGCTCCGCACAGTGGAGGGCGCTGTTGCGCAAGGCACGGTCTTGACGGTCTTTACGCACGGCATGCGTGTGCCCGGCGACGCAAAATCCGGTAAAAAAGTTGATCCCCTCGACGTGAATGCCCTGATCGAGCATAAGCCGGGCGGCAAGCAACGAGTCCAGGCCGCCCGAGAGCAACACGACCGCCTTTCGCTTCACGTTTTCCATAGAATCCTTGGCTCGCGGCCATTCTCCGTTTATCCTTAAAGCTCGCTGGCCCAAGGTTGGCAGTATAACCCCCCGGAAAGCGGCCTACACCCACCCCCGGAACCGCATGCGCACAATACGCACCCTGTTTCTGATCGCTGTCACAATCATCGTAATCGACCTGTCGGTCATCGTATCGCGTTGGGTCAGTATGCCCCATCTTACAAAAGGCCCGGTACCTGAATCGCGGTTTATTCGCTCCTACCGGAAAAACCGAGCGCGCCATAAGTGGCCGCGTCTGCGCTGGCAGCCCGTCGCATTGGGCACCATCCCGCACGCCTTGCGCTTAGCCGTCATCCTGGGCGAAGACGGAACCTTCTACCAGAACAATGGCTTTGATGCGAGCGCCATCCTCTGGGCTGCTCGCTACGATTGGCGGGCCCAACGTATCGTTTTTGGCGGTAGCACCATTACCCAACAAACAGCAAAAAACCTTTTCTTGAGCCCATCGCGCAGTTTTTTCCGCAAGGCCAACGAAGTGCTCTTGACGGTCGCCCTGACCCACCTTTTGACAAAAAACCGGATTCTGGAGATCTACCTCGATGATGCCCAATTTGGCCAGGGCATCTATGGCGTAGAAGCGGCCTCGCAGTATTATTTTGGCAAACCCGTGAGCGCCATCAATACCGAGGAGGCAGTGGAATTGGCGGCTAGCTTACCGGACCCCGTGGGCAGTAACCCGGCTAAACGAAGTTGGTATTTCCGCGCTCGCACCGCGAAGATTCTGCGGCTCCTGCAATCGACCCAGCGCCCACAGGCCCCGGTGCCCGGTAACTCCTCCGGTTCGCACCTATCCCCCGACAAAACACCGTCTGGACAACAGGCCCCGGGGCAAGATCAAAAAACTCCGCCCTCTGGCGCGACACAAAACCCCACAAACGGGGCGCGCGCGAACAAGGCTTGATTGCCGAAACTCCCCCTAACGCATTATAGTGGGACCCAAGGCGGCCGCTTTGGCGGCCTGTGCGGCGCATGGCCCCCGAACTACCCCATGGGGGCAAGCGGCCATCAGGAATAGGAACCCGAGCTTGGATAATAATCGCACCTCTGGCGGTAACGTTGTGCCTACGTCCCGTCCCCTCGTTTCGGGGTTTCCTTCGACGGTCAATGCCCATGAACCGCAGGCGCCGTCCGCACGCCCTGCGGGCGGACGCTCGGCGGACAAGCTCCACCTGGGGGAGTCGTTGCGACGACTCGATCGAATAGTACGAGCCCAGACCCGGCCAAAAGCCCGAAAACGGCCTGCGAGCAAACTGGCACCAGCCGGGCAAACGGCCGCTAGTTATCCGTTCTCCCGGGCTACGCGAACGATCAGAAGCCTGGGATGGCGCGGGCGCATCGAGCCAGCGCATGCGATGATATCCGAAAGGATCCCGTTCCTCGGCGCCGGGGGCTGCTGGCTTTGATTATGAAGGGACTTGGATTCCAAGATCTCATCTTGGCCCTGCACCGGTATTGGGCCCAGCAAGGTTGTGTTATTGAACAGCCGTATGACGTAGAGGTTGGGGCCGGAACGTTCCATCCGGCCACTTTTCTGGGCAGTATTGGCCCAGAACCCCTACGCACCGCCTACGTTCAGTCCTCACGACGACCCACGGATGGTCGTTACGGCGAGAACCCCAACCGTCTGCAACGCTACTTTCAGTTTCAGGTCGCCCTAAAGCCCTCGCCGATCAATATCCAAGACCTGTACCTGAAGTCATTACAGGCCATCGGAATCGATCTCCTCGAAAACGATGTCAGGTTTGTCGAGGACAACTGGGAATCGCCCACGCTGGGTGCCTGGGGGCTCGGCTGGGAGGTCTGGTTGAATGGCATGGAGGTCAGCCAATTTACCTATTTTCAGCAGACCGGGGGGCTTGAGTGCCGACCGGTCACGGGAGAGATTACCTATGGGCTCGAACGACTGGCCATGTACCTTCAGGGTATAGACAACGTGTTCGATCTCTCCTGGAATCGAGAGGTCCGCTACGGGGACATCTACCGACAAAACGAAATCGAGATGTCGCGCTTTAATTTCGAAGAAGCAGACGTAGAAGCCCTGCAGATTCGTTTTGGGCAATTCGAGGCGGAGTGTCGCCGACTCGTCGATATCCACCTCCCGTTACCGGCATACGACCATGTCCTTCATGCCTCACATACCTTTAATCTCCTTGACGCCCGCCACGCCCTGAGCGTGACTGAGCGAGCACGCACCATCGGCCGCGTGCGTGCGCTCGCGCGCGCGGTAGCGCAGGACTACTACCAAAAACGCGAGCAACTGGGTTTCCCTCGGATACCGAAACGCGATGATTAAGACCGAGGATCTGTTGCTTGAAATTGGCACCGAGGAGCTCCCGCCAAAGGAGTTGCACAAACTCGGCGTAGCGCTTGCGCACGACCTCTTTCAGGCGCTCGCCGAGAACCGCCTCACGAGCGCGCCATCACAGGCCAAGAGCTTTGCGGCACCCCGCAGGCTCGCCGTACTGATATCCGGGGTCGCCGCGCGGCAAACGATGGAGACGGTGGAACGTAAAGGACCCGCAGTCGCTAGCGCCTTTGGCAAGGACGGTACGCCCACGTCGGCGGCCCAAGGTTTTGCGCGATCCCTTGGCGTCCCCGTGGAATCACTGATCAGGCTTACTACCGATCGCGGCGAGTTCTTGGGCTATCGCGAACGGCCCGAGGGCAAGACGCTCGCTATGATCCTACCGACATTAATAGACGGCGTTCTCCGACGCCTGCCCATGGGGCGACGTATGCGCTGGGGGGCTACCGAGACCGAATTCGTCCGACCGGTGCACTGGGTCGTCCTGTTACATGGGAAGCGCGCATTAAAGATCCCGGTGTTAGCGCTTACCAGCGGCCGCAAAACCCGCGGTCATCGCTTTCATGCGCCCAAACCCATCGCCTTGAGCAGCGCCCAGGCTTATGCCGAGACGCTAAAGGCCACCGGCTACGTGTTGGCGGACTTTGCCGAACGCAAAGACGTGATTCGCGCCCAAGTAAAGCGGATTGCTGCCGACATAAACGCGCAGGCCTTGATCGATCCGGAGCTTTTAGACCTCGTGACATCGCTCGTCGAATGGCCGCGTGCACTGCTCGGTTCTTTCGATAAGGCCTTTCTTGACGTGCCGCGCGAGGCCCTGGTCGCCGCTATGCAGGGTCATCAAAAATACTTCCCGCTTGAACAAAAGCAGCGCTTGCTACCCCACTTCATCACCATCGCCAATATCGAGAGTCGAGACGAGGCGGTCGTGCGCAAGGGTAACGAGCGGGTCTTGGCGGCGCGCTTTGCCGATGCCCGCTTTTTTTGGCAGAGTGATCGGAAGAAGCGCCTAGAGACATATGGCGAGGGCTTAAAGAACGTTGCCTTCGAGCAACGCCTCGGCAGCCTCGCAGACAAGGTGGTCCGTCTCCAAGGCCTCGTGCGCGTCTTGGCACGGCTCACCAAAAACGATGAGGCTCTGGCAGGCCGTGCGGCGCTTTTGAGTAAGGCTGATTTGCTAACGGGCATGGTCGGTGAGTTCCCCGAACTACAGGGGATCATGGGCGGCCACTATGCGCGCCATGACCAGGAAGAGCCGTCGGTAGCGACCGCCATAGCCGAACACTACCAGCCGCGCTTTTCGGGCGACGCCTTGCCCACAACCGGCATCGGCCGAATATTGGCGCTCGCCGACCGGCTCGACACACTCATCGGAATCTTCGGAGTCGGGCTTGCGCCCACCGGGGATAAAGATCCGTTCGCGCTGCGGCGTTCGGCCATCGGCGCGCTACGCCTGCTTGATGCCCTCGGCGAAGACAGCGGTTGCGATATCGAGGTCTCGCCGCTCATTATCGAGGCCTTTGCGCAATATCCACACGGCCTACTGGCGCCTGAGACACCCAAAGCGGTCGCGGACTTCTTAACCGAACGCTTACGCCACTTGCTCGAGGGCTCTTATTCCGGCGATGCGGTAGACGCAGGGCTCGCCTATGGGGTGACCAAGATTCATGACGTCGGGCGCCGCGTTAAGGCACTGGCAGGTTTTGCGCAGAACCCCGATGCCACGGCACTGATCGGTGCCAATAAACGTATCCGAAATATCCTAAAACAAGCCCCAACGGCCATCGATCACAATCGCCCGCTGACCCTATCGGTCCCAGCCGAGGTGGAGCTGGCAAAAGAACTGCGGACGCTTCGGCCAGACGTCGAGCGGTGGCTTGCGGCAGGCGACTACGACTCGGCCCTCCTGAGACTCTGCGCGCTACGTCCAGCGGTCGATGCGTTCTTTCAAGACGTCCTTGTTATGGCAGACGATGAGCAGGTACGATGCAGTCGCTTGACCCTACTATCCCAACTGGCATCGTTGTTTGAACGTATAGGCGACGTATCCCGCCTGAAGGTGTCTGGAGAACCCTATGAGCGCTCATAACGACTCTTTTGCGGCCATGATGACCGCCGTGCACGCCTTTCACGACAAGCATGACCTCAAGAACCGCGGTGGCGAAGAGCTAGCTTATCGGGTCGCACTGATGGCCGAAGAGCTAGGAGAGATATCCGCTTGCGTCACGAAGGGGAAGAGCCGGGGAGCTTTGGCCGAGGAGTGCGCGGACCTTCTGATCCTACTCATGGGGACCGCAATCGCCGCCGACTTCGCCCTGGATACTGCTTTTTGGGAAAAAATGGACAAACTCATGGTTCGGGAATCGCGCATGGTCAATGGCCGAGTGCGCGTATCCGAGTTTCGGGATTAGTGATGCGCCTAGTCATTCTCGACCGCGACGGCGTCATCAATGAAGACTCTGACGCCTACATCAAAACACCGGATGAATGGCAGCCGATACCGGGGAGCCTTGAGGCCATTGCTCGTCTTACGCAGGCCGGTTTTCATATCGTGGTCGCCACTAATCAGTCGGGGATAAGTCGGGGGCTGTTTAATGTCGACATGCTAAACCGGATACACAGCCGCATGATCGACGAGATTCACCATAAGGGCGGCGAGATCGACGCTATTTTCTTTTGCCCGCATGGACCCAAAGACCATTGTCGTTGCCGTAAGCCTGGAATCGGACTTTTCGAAGACATAGCGAAGCGCCTCAAAACCAACCTGAATGGAACCTATGCGGTCGGGGACGCGCTTCGCGATGTGGAGGCTGCGCAGGCCGCGAACGCCGTACCGATCCTAGTGCGAACGGGGAAGGGCCAAAAGACCATAGCAGGTGGTGTCGGGCTAGACGGGGTCGCGGTCTTCGATGACTTGGCCGCATTCACCTCCGCCTTCCTCGGCGATGGGATCCCCGTTCAGCCATCATGATGAAGATTTCGAGAGCGCTCCTTTTTCAGGCGGGCTTCGTGATTTCGATACTGGTCTGGGCGCCTATCGTTTTGCTCCTTTTTTGGCTAAAACCCATCCCTCGCTACCGCGTCATCAGCCAGTGGGGGCGATTCACGGTCTGGTGGCTGAAAATCACATGCGGACTATCCTACAAGGTGAGTGGCCACGAGAACATTCCCAAAACCCCGTGCGTCATTCTTTCCAAACACCAGTCGACCTGGGAGACGCTGGCCTACCAGTGGATTTTTCCGCCCCACGTCTGGGTGCTAAAAAGGGAACTCCTGTGGATCCCTTTGCTTGGGTGGGGAATGGCATTGAGCGAGCCCATCGCGATCGCCCGCGAACGCAAGCGCGCGGCGATCGATCAGGTCATTCGTGATGGGCTCCAGCGACTAGCGGATGGCCGGTACGTCATCATCTTTCCCGAGGGCACACGCGTCACGAGCGGCCGGCACGGCCGATTCAAGATGGGCGGCGCGCGTCTTGCCCACGCCGCCCGTTGCCCCATTTTACCCGTTGCCCACAATGCCGGGTGTTTCTGGGGGCGCCGGAATTTTGAGAAAAAGCCCGGCGTCATTCAGGTCGTGATCGGCAAACCGATAGCGGTTGGGGACCTAGACCCAGCTGAACTGAACGCGCTAGCCGAAAAGTGGATTACAGAGACCACCGACGCCTTGGAAAGCGGCGAACCCGCCTGTCGCGAGGCATAGATCTCGCAGTACAATAGGCGCCATGAGCCCTGAGCGCCCCCTTCTGATCGCCCCAAGTGATTGCCGCCATATCCTGCTGCACTCCTGTTGCGCGCCCTGCTGCGCCGACATCATGCAAGAGATGCAGCGATCCGGCATCGAACTGACGGTCCTTTTTTACAACCCCAATATTCAGCCACAAGCCGAGTACGAACTACGCAAAGCGGAGAATAAGCGGTTCGCTGACAAGCGGGGCATCGCATTCGTTGATCTCGACTACGACAAGGACAACTGGTTCGCGCGCGTCAAAGGCCTGGAAAATGAACCTGAACGCGGCGCGCGCTGTACCGTTTGCTTTGACTTACGACTCGAGCGCGCGGCCTTGTACGCAGCAGAGCATGGGTTTTCGGTATTCACGAGTTCCCTTGGCATATCGCGCTGGAAGAGCATGGCGCAGGTCAACGGCTGCGGCGAGGCCGCGGCCAGTCGATTCCCCGGCCTTTCCTACTGGACACTGAATTGGCGCAAGAGCGGCGGCAGTCAGCGCATGACCGAGGTCGCCAAGGAAAACCGCTTCTACCAACAAGAATACTGCGGCTGCGTCTACTCCCTTCGAGACACCAACCGGCTACGGCGAAAGAATGGGCAGGCCAAAATCCAGTTTAGAAAACGATTCTACGGCGAGCCGCGCTCTTGACCACCAGCCAATAGCGAAACACACCTTCTAGGACACGCTGGCTTGATCCCAGCCCGCCCTGAGCCACGAGCTCATCTTCCGATTTCCCGGATAAGCCCTGCTTCCTTTAAGCCGCCGCCGTTAGTTATCGCCAGGTGGCGCCTCATAGCCTGCAAGCGCGGCAAACTCCTCAATCGTCAAGGTTTCGGCACGCCTAGTCGGGTCAATACCCAGCGCCTTCCAGTCGCCATCCCGAAAATAACGCTTGAGGTTATGGCGCAACATCTTGCGGCGCTGCGAAAACGCGACCGCAACGATTTCGGCAAACCGCCCGGCGTGAGCTGCGGCAACCCGGCTCGGGATCGGCCGCAGATAGACTAAACGCGATTCGACCTGCGGGGGCGGAGTAAAGGCGCTGGCCGGCACGGTAAAGAGCGGGCTGACCTCACATACCGCTTGAACCATCACAGACAGTCGCCCGTAATCGTGTCCGCCTGGGGTGGCCGCGAGCCTATCGACAACCTCCTTTTGGAGCAAAAAGACCATGCTCTGAATGCGCGGTTGATCCAGGAGATGGAAAATCAGGGGGCTTGAAATATTGTAGGGAAGATTGCCCACAACCCGTAAGGCACCGGGGATACGCGCGCATATCGGAAACCGAAGGACGTCCGCCTCGTGTATGGTCAGCCGGTCGGCCGGAAAGTATTGCCCGAGATCGACCACAAGATCGCGATCGATCTCGATTGCGTGAAGCGTCCCGAAGCGTGCCAATAAGTGGGCGGTAAGCGCGCCCCCGCCGGGACCAATCTCGACTGTCTGGTCGCCGGGCACAGCGGCGCACACGTCGGCAATGCCGCGAAGCACCGCGATGTCATGCAAAAAATGTTGGCCGAAGCGTTTTTTAAGAGCGGACACGGGCAAGGCTCAGGGATTTGGCGAGCGCCATGGCCTCCACTAGGCTTCCCGTATCGATAGGACCCCGTCCCGCTCGGTCAAGCGCGGTCCCATGATCCACGGAGGTCCTAATGAAGGGTAGCCCGAGGGTAACATTTACGGCGCTACCGAAGCCCTGGCTCTTAAGGACGGGTAGTCCCTGGTCATGGTACATCGCCAGAATCGCATCGACCCCCACTAGGTGTCCGGCAACAAACGCGGTATCGGCGGAAACAGGGCCTGTGACCCGCAGCCCCCGGCCTTGCGCGCGGGCGACTGCCGGGGCGATCACATCGATCTCCTCGCGACCCAAATGCCCGTCCTCCCCGGCGTGGGGATTTAGGCCCAAGACGACGAGATGGGGCGTCGTGATGCCAAAATCCTGCACCAACGCGCGGTGAAGAATATCGAG
Organism: Acidiferrobacter sp.; assembly: GCA_035530915.1. Taxonomy (GTDB): domain Bacteria; phylum Pseudomonadota; class Gammaproteobacteria; order Acidiferrobacterales; family Acidiferrobacteraceae; genus Acidiferrobacter. The sequence goes on from DATKTV010000026.1 coordinate 28,383, forward strand.
CGCTACATCCAACCGCTCGCCGGTCACAGCGGCGGGGACGGCCGATAAGGCCAGATGCGTCGTCAGCAAAGCGACCCGCAAAGAGCCCGCCACCAGCAACATGACGACCTCCGACACCTGCGCCTCTTTGGCCAAAAACTCCGTATGCCCGGTAAAGGCGTGGCCGCCGGCATTAATGACGGCCTTGTGGACTGGGCCCGTGACTAGGGCATCGAATTCCCCCGACAGACAGCCGGCGGCCGCGCGCCTTAGACAAGCCAACACATAGTCGGCGTTGCGGACATCCAAGACCCCGGGGCGGGCCGGATAGGCAAGCGGCACCTTCAACACCGACAAGCCGCGCACCCCGGGAGCATAGACAGGCCACCGGCGCGGGCGGCCGCGCAAACGCGACCGCGCCGCCAAAAGCTCAGGATCGGCAATATATACCCAATCGACCTCGCTATCGTCGCCATCGAGCAAGGCGATGAGATCCGGCCCGATGCCGGCAGGCTCCCCAGGCGTCAGGGCGATGACGGGTCGCTTAAACGCCGTCGGGATAACGGACATAGGCATTATCACGCAACGTCTGTAGCCAGTGAACGTAGAGTGCGTTGCCCTTGCGCATACGGAGAATTTGGCGGGCCTCGCCCGGGGTCATTCCACTACGGGATCGGCGCCCCAGGACCTCGATAAGCGCCTGTCCGTGCACAGTGGCGTATGGCCCCCCGACCGTATGAAGCGGAAGATTCACTGCCGCTTGGGCGAGCGCGGGCGGCAAGGTGGCCACCCTCACCCAGCCTAACAGTCCGCCCTTCAGGGCGGCGCTTCCCTGGGAGAAGCCACGGGCGGCCGTCGCAAAGGACTCGCCATGAGCAATTTGGACCTTGAGCGCCTTTAGTTTCTCATGCACCGCCAGGTCGGACATGACCTTGCTTGGTCGCAGCACAATCTCGCGGAGACGCACCTCGGGTTGCGCGGGCCCGGTGGCCCCCTTCTTTTCGCCGTTTAGCTTAATAAGGTAGTAGGCATCGTGGCCGGTCAGGAGCCGGACCTCGCCGATCGCCATAGATTGCACGGCCCGCACAAAGCGGGGGCGCAAATGCGCGGTGGTTCGCCAACCGAGACTGCCGCCCACTAGGGCATGAGAGTCTTGGGAATAGGCAATCGCGGCTTGGCTGAACGGCTCTCCCGCCTTGATCTTGGCGAGGATGCGCTGTGCATCGTGCAGCACCTTTTGCTGTTGCGCTTGATCGGCCGCGACAGGGACCGGCAACGTGATCTCAGCAATGCGATACTGACTCCCGGCAGCGGCCTTGGCCGCGACCAAAAATCGATCAACAGCGCGCTGCGACACCGTCACCTCCTGGCCGATACGACGCGACACGAGCTCGCGGATGGTCAGCTCGGCACGTAGCCGTTCACGAAAACTTTTGGCCGTAAAGCCCTGCGCCATCACCGCCTGCCGGAACTGAGACACGGTCATATGGTTGCGCTCCGCAAGGGTGGCCTCCGCGCGCTGTAGCTGATCGTCGCCGACCTTGATCCCTAAGTTGTGCGCGTACTGGAGCTGCAAGCGTTGCAACACCATCTGGCTCAAGACCCTCCTTGCCAGCAAGGCCCGAGGCGGGGGCGCCACATGACGCATGGCCAAACGTTGCAGCAGACGCGACACGCGCTGGTCGAGTTGGCTTTGGGTAATGACCTCGTTATTAACGACCGCGGCAATCTGATCGACGACAACGGGGCTGCTAGGGGGCCCGGCTTGCGGGACTATAATCGGCATAATATCTCCTTCAAGGGCCCAGCATAAACCCGTGCTGGCTCAGGGGCACGATAGGCGCCGACCCGAGGGCGCCCAGGCCATTCAAAGTGAACTGAAACATGATGGTCGTAAACTGGGTATCGTTAAGACCGATCGTTTTTCCTACATAGAAGCCGAGACCCCAACAGCAGCTATTGTATTTGACGCCGAGATAGGACCCCAAGCTCGACGACTGCATTAATGAGTAACTGGTCTCGGCCAACGCCGACCACCGCAGTGTGACCGGCCACTGGAAAGAGGCGTCCACTTGCTCCTGAACACCCCGAATATAACGGTGCCCCAAAGTCACGATCGCATTGGGACGAGGGTGATACTCGAGATAGGCGTCCCCCGCATCGGTCTGGTCGTTATTGGGGTTCCACGCCAAGTTGCCCCGAACATACCAGTGTCGGGTAAGCCGCGCATCGGCCTCGGCCGCCAGATCCGAGACCCAGTTTAGCACCTGCGTCTGCGGAGCGAGGTAAATCGTCGGTTTGCGAAAATAGTAAATCTCCCCGATGCTCGCGCGCAAGCGCTCGCGGCCACTAGCCGAATATACGCGAGTCGTAAGGCCGGCTGTAGCCTGATTCGTGTCCACGACGCGATCCGGCCCAAAAAACGCGTTCGTCCGGAAGAGGTCCATATAGGTAAACGGCGCTGGCGCGGTATCAAAAATCGGTATGTTCTGTTGATTGCGGTAAGGGATGTAGAGATAAGAGATCTCAGGCTGTAGGGTTTCGCGCACGCCACTGGCGAACGCACGTTCAAACATGAGGCCGCCTTTCAGGCTCGCCACCGGTACCGTCCGACGAATGCTCGGTTGGCCGCTGACCTCATAGTCGGTCTCGCGTAGCGCAAACTTTGGGGTGAGAAACCCAGCCGGCCATCGCCATGGGAGACTCACCGACGGATAGAGATCGAGCCGGTTGGTGGGGGGGCCATTGCCGGCGACAAAACGCACCGCGCTTGCTTGTAGCGAGTAGTGCAGAACATCTGGCTTGGCGGTGCTCTGCGCCTGAAGAAAGAGCCCCGGAAGTTCTTGGTAGGGCTGGTATGCCGGCCCTACCGTCGTATCGAGCAATTGGTATGACGAACTCACGATTTGGGCGCGCACCCGCCGTCCCGAATAACCGATCTCTCCCAATTGCGGAAGATCGACTTGACTTGCGAGCACAAGATTAGTGCTAAGGTCGGCGTAAAATGCTGGATCCGAAACCCGATTATAATTGACGCTCGCCCACCAATAAGAGTTAAAAGTCTCGCTGTGAACGAGGGCCAAGGCATAGCGGTCGCCCCCATAGACCCGATCTCTGGGTATGTAGTAGACGTCATCCGAACCGTTATACCCGACCCCGAGATAGCGAAAATGTCCATGCAACAAAAGCCCGCGTCGAGAAAGGATTTCGGGTGTCGTCGTCAGATCATAATTGGGCGCGAGGTTCCAATAATAAGGCACGGATAGGATGAGCCCCGCGTTGCTTGCGGTACCGTACCGGGGCGCCAGGAATCCCGACTTGCGCTTAGTCGATATCGGAAAACTCAAATACGGCCAATAAAAAATAGGCACGCCCTTAAATACGACCTTTGCGTTGGTCGCCACCCCCACATCCTCGTTATAATTCAGGTGGAGCGTTTCTGCGTTGATGTACCAGACCTTGGTGCCTTCGGGGCAGAGGGTGTAGCGCGTGTGGCTGATGTCGGATTTATGACGACCCCGCAAAATCACCATGACGGCACGTCCCCGGGCACCGCTGCCTGGTAGTATGAACCGTGCCGCGCGCACCACACCGTGCCCGGTCGCCCGGTTGAGATGGAGGTAGTGGGCCCGCAATACGCCGCCTTTGCCATTCGTTACATGCACGTGGCCTACGGCGGTAAACGCATTCGTAAGGCGGTTAAACCGAAGGAGACGGGCGCGAATGATCTCCGACCCGTAAGTCAGGACCACGTGGCCACTAAAAATGCTAATGCCGTCCTGAAACGCGCGTGCCTTGTCGGCCACCACATGAACGACTTGATCCCCTTTATGAACCCCCATAAACGGGGTCGGGTGAGCAGGGATCGAAGGACAAATGGCGGCGCCCGCGCTGCAAAACAACATGATTGACAGCATGAGCCCCACCGAAGAGCGCGCGGCAACGGTCCGGGGCATATGAAATCGGCGGAATGTATGTAGGCGCTAAAATCGCATACAATCCCCCACTTAAGCAAGGGCTCAATAAAGTGAGGAGAGCATTTCGTGGCCGAAGATAAGCGGCTGGCCGCCCTACGAGAATTCGGCGCGCAGGCACTAGGTACCCAAATTTGTGGTTTGACACCCGCCTCTTCCGACGCCAGTTTTCGGCGTTACTTTCGCGTGGAAAACGCCGACTGTTCCTGGATTCTTATGGATAGTCCGCCAGAAAAAGAGGATCTCGGCCAATTTGTTAAGGTGGCGCGACGGTTCGCCGCCCTGGGCTTGCATGTTCCCGAGGTCTTCGCTTGTGACCTCGATGCGGGCTTTTGCCTTCTGAGCGACCTTGGACGCAGACCCTACTTAGACGAACTCAGCGAAGAGACCGTCGAGCGCCTTTACGGGGACGCCCTGGGGGCGCTAGTCGTCTTGCAAAGCGGCACGTATGCGGACCCCGAATTCTTGCCGCATTACAGCGGCGACCTACTTCGTGACGAAATGGAACGGTTTCCGACCTGGTATTTGGAGCGCTATCTTGGGGTCGCGCTCTCGGATCGGGATGCTCGGCTCCTTGCGACCACGTTTGAAGGCCTCACTGCGCAAGCCTTGGCACAACCGCAGGTTTGGGTACACCGTGACTATCATTCCCGCAACCTGATGGTGCTCTCGCGTCATAACCCCGGCATCCTGGACTTCCAAGATGCGGTTTGCGGGCCCATCACCTACGATCTCGCGTCGCTCCTAAAAGACTGCTATGTCGCGTGGCCAAGGGCGCGCGTAATAGAGTGGGTCAAGGGCTACTGCCAGCTTGCGCGCGAGTCGGGCATTCATCGCTGCGAAGACGATGACACCTTCGTCGAGTGGTTCGACAGAATGGGGATCCAGCGTCACCTGAAGGTCGCCGGAACATTTGCGCGGCTGCATTTGCGCGACGGTAAGTCTGGATACCTGGCCGATCTTCCGCTCACCATGCGCTACTTGATCGAGGCCACTGCCCAATACCCTGACCTTGGGAACCTGCATGCGCTGTTGTGCGCGCTACCCGAGCCCCCATGATCGCCATGATCTTGGCTGCGGGGCGCGGCGCACGCATGCGACCCCTGACAGATACCATCCCCAAGCCGCTGCTGACCGTGCATGGGGCGACCTTGATCGATCGCCTCATCGGCCAACTCGCGCGCGCCGGATTCAAAGACATTGTCATTAATGTCGCCCACCTCGGTGATCTCATCGAACAGCACCTGGGCCACGGTCACGAACTGGGGGTGCGCATTCGCTACTCCCACGAGGGCCCAGCGGGATTTGAGACCGGTGGCGGCATTCGGCGCGCCCTGCCACTGTTGACGAGCGATCCATTCGTCGTCGTCAACGGCGACCTCTACACGGATTATCCGTTCGCCCAGCTTCCCGAAACCTTTCGGGGCTCCGCGCACCTCGTGCTCGTCGACAACCCCACACATAACCCGCACGGCGATTTTGGGCTTGATGGTGGGCTTGTCGTAAATGACAGGCCGCGCCTGACATTTACGGGCATCGGCGTATACCGCGCCACGCTCTTTTCCGAAACGGACCAGGAACGCTTTCCGTTGGCGCCGCTCCTCCACGAGGCGGCCGCTCTAGGTAATGTGACCGGCGAGCATTATCACGGCCTCTGGGCTGACGTTGGCACGCCCGAGCGCCTGCGCGCGTTAAACGAAGGCCGCAATGACTAAGGCGCTAGCGCAGGTCGGTCCCGACCCGGAACTCATGGCGCAGCTCCGGAAACGGTGGTTGGTCTTGATAGAGATCGCCGTGTGGGGGGACATCAGAAGTGACAAACTCGGGCTGCTTGGCAAGTTACGCAAACGTTTCCTCGATCTTGGCGAACGCCTAAAGTCGCTCGAAGCTGACCGCACCTGGATTCCGCGGCAACGAGAGCGACTCAAGAACCTCTTGGGGTCGTGCTTGAGCCTACGCGATGCGCTATTGCTTGCCGAACGAACCGCCCAGGACCTTACCGGCGGTACCGACCTCGAGACGCTTGGCCAGAATCTCATCATACTCCACACCCTCGTCGTGACTGACCTGCAAAAACAAGAAAATACCTGGGCGCAGGCGCTTGCGGCGATCAATAAAAGCGGGCTTAGCGAGGATGACGAGGAATAAAAAAAGGCCGCACCTGGGCGCGGCCTTTCACACGCCCTGCAACTTACTTCTTTGGGCGCGACTTCTTTTTCTTGCTAGCGGACTTAGTCTTTGGGGCCGCCTTCTTTACCGCCGCCTTGAGGCGTGACTTACCGACAGCCTTTTTTGCGGGCGCCTTCTTTACCGCGCTTTTCTTTACCGCGCTTTTCTTTTTCTTTACCGCGCTTTTCTTTACAGCAGCCTTCTTGGCCTGCACCTTTTTCATGGCCGTCTTCTTAGCAACGGCCTTTTTGGCCGCTGCTTTGGCTGACGCGCCCTTGCGAGCTGCCTTTTTGGGCGCCGCTGCCTTCTTCTTTGTTGCCATACACTCACTCCTTCAATCACGTTAAGAGTTGCGCCCCGCCAACTCTCCGCCTCCCTCAAATCAGGGCGTCGGGGCAAGGAGCCACTTCGAGCCACACCGCGATCGAGGCTGTTATCCCGATCGCATTCTTTGGTTCTGGTGATCCCGAAAACCCACACCCCATTCCGTCATACGAGCGTGGTGTTGGTGGTACTGCACGAGGTCACCGTTCGCCATCAAGGCTAACTGTAACAGCGATATCGACATTTGCAAACAATTTGGGCAACTTCTCTTCCTAAATACTCGGCGTGGAAGTCACGTGCGACCCGATGGACTGCACAGCACGTGCTCGTGACCCGGCCTTTCGTGCCTACGAGCTCGCTTTTTTTCCGCGCTAAACGACATCGGCAACCCGACTCCGGACCGCTACGCTCGCAAGCACATAGGCGGGTTAATAATGACCCAAGGGCAACTGCTTTAGGTGTTCTGCGCATCATCCCGGCGCCGTGGTCGCGTCGGAATCCTAGTTAGCGATGCGCAAACAGATACAGGTGCGCGCCCTTTTTGGCTCAGCCTGCCGCCCTAATCGATCGCTCATAGCGCGATCGCGGTAGTGGTTTTACGTCGAACGGGAAGGCGTGTGGCGTCGGGGTATTGAGCGCCGACATCACCGGCCTAGCGAGGCCGGGGCGGGCCGCACCTTGTTTTGCGCCCGCTATCGACTGACGTGGGTTGGTTGGTTTCCGGGGCGGCTCGTTTCATGTCACTTTGCCGGATATTGTGACAGTGGGTTATGTGTGACCCGGTCCTGTTGATGGAACTCTTGCGCAGGGGCTATGGGAGGCGCAAAGTTTGGGGATGAGCAGCAGCGCGGTATGGCGGTTTTGACAAATACCTGCGCAGGCCTCAGTCGTGCTAAAGGCCCTCGGGCGGTGGAGTTCGTGGCCCGCGCTCCTCTGGAAGGCTCGCGCCCTAGATAATTTAAACGCTGATGACGACACATGGAGTGCACAATGAGCGAGATTACAAAACAGCAGCAAGACGCGCTTTCTAAGAAGTTACAGGAACGGCGCGATGAGCTGATAAAGATGATGCGTGCCGGCACTGCGGACGCGAACCACGACGATATGCGCCATATTGGCGCAGAAGTCAGCCGCCCAGATGATCAATCATTGGCCTTGCAAGTGGCGGAGCTCAATCGGGCGGAGATGCAAAGCGAGGCCCAGGAGCTGCGCGCCATTGACCACGCGTTCGAACGATTAAAAGACGGGACTTATGACCATTGCTCGGAATGCGGCGCCAGCATCCCGTATGCCCGCCTTTCGGCCTACCCGATGGCCGAGCGATGCGTGCAGTGCCAAGCACGATATGAGCAGCAGAGCGACGGACACGACACCGCACCGTCGTCGTAAAAGAGGGGGCTCATATAGTGGGGTAGCGCACCCAGGACACGGTGTGCTGCATCTCCGGTCCGCTTCGTCGCCAGATCCTCACAAGCTCACGCATTGGGGTGGTGCGTAGGCGGGTCTCGCGCAAACCGCGCTGCGGGTACCCAGGATACGGCCCTCATCTCGCATAACACTATCAGAAGACTCACTCAACCCTGAATATGACGGCCCCCACCGAAAGCGGCCTCGGCTGCGTGCCCCGCTAGACAATCTGCACTCACAAACACCAAAGGGCCCCGGGAGGATGCGATGGACCCATAGGCATTTGGACTTATCGCCAATCAGTGCCGTCCCGCGTCCGCCGGGGATGCCTTCACCGACTCGATTGGGAAGGGGAGCCGAACCCGGATGCGTTATCGCGCGAGGAACACAGCACCGTAGCGACCTTCGAGGCCGCATGGTCGCTAGAGCCATTGCGCCACGTGCGGTAGAATGCTCGCGCGGCAAGCTTTGCCGACCTGCTTATAATAGGACCGAACGATGCGATTGACCGTGATTGGCACGGGTTATGTAGGACTAGTGACTGGCGCTTGTTTTGCCGAAATGGGCAACGATGTGGCTTGTGTCGACATCGACAGCCGCAAGATCGATGGCCTCAATCGAGGCGTACTCCCGATCTACGAGCCAGGCCTTGAGACTATCGTTGCGAGTAACGTAGCCGCAGGGCGCCTGAAGTTCACAACCTCTTTACCCGAAGCGCTGGCGGCAAGTGAAATCTCCTTCATTGCGGTCGGAACACCTCCCAACGAGGACGGGTCGGCAGACCTCAGCCATGTCTTAGCCGTTGCGCGCGATATCGGTCGTCACCTTGAGCACTATGCCGTCATAGTCGACAAATCAACGGTGCCGGTCGGGACTGCAGATCGCGTCCGGGAAACCATTTCCCAAGAGTTGGCGAAGCGCGGACGGGACCTTTCGTTTGATGTCGTCAGTAATCCCGAATTCCTGAAAGAGGGGGATGCCGTGTCCGACTTCATGCGCCCGGATCGGGTCGTGGTCGGCTGTGAGTCGGACACGGCACGCGATAAGATGCGCGACCTCTATGGAACGTTCATGCGCAACCATGAGCGCCTGTTGTTTATGAGCGTTCGCGCCGCCGAGATGACAAAATACGCGGCCAATGCCATGCTCGCGACCAAGATTTCGTTTATCAACGAGATCGCGAATTTGTGCGAGCGCCTAGACGTCGATGTCGAGAGCGTTCGCGAAGGGATCGGCTCGGATAGTCGTATCGGCTACTCTTTTATCTATCCCGGTTGTGGTTACGGCGGATCCTGTTTCCCCAAAGACGTCAAGGCCATTATCCGCATGGCCGACGATTGCGGTTTTAGCCCAACCGTCCTAAAGGCCGTCGAGGAACGCAACGAACAGCAAAAACAGGTACTGTTTGCCCATATCCAGCGGGAGTACGGCGCGAGCCTCAAAGGCCGACACTTCGCCATGTGGGGATTATCTTTTAAGCCAGGAACCGACGATATGCGCGAGGCCTCGTCCGTAGTGCTCTTGGCGGCCTTAATCGGCGCGGGCGCGACGGTCACGGCTTATGACCCGGTGGCCTCGGCCGCGGCCCAGCACGAACTCCCCCCAGCCTGGTTTGAACACCGTGCGCTGACGCTAGCGCCCGACCAATACAGCGGATTGTCGGGTGCCGATGCCTTGATTCTGGTGACCGAATGGAAGCCGTTTCGACACCCAGACTTTGAACGCATGAGGCAGCTCTTGAAATCCCCGCGCATATTCGACGGCCGAAACCAATACGACCCGGTCCGCCTAACGGAGCTTGGGTTTGACTACAGCGGCATTGGCCGATCGAACATTCGTCAAAAATAGGGTCCTCAGCAGGTTGACAGAAACCGTGGCTCATCGTAGCGTCTGCGAGAAGGAGAGACTATGACCCATACGCAAGAGGCTATTGAGGCGCTGTTCGCCCAGCCGTTTTTTGATTTGTTGTTCGAGGCACACACGATCCACCGGCGTCATTTTGATCCGGCCGACATTCAGGTCAGCACGCTGCTGTCGATTAAAACCGGTGGTTGCCCAGAGGATTGCGGTTACTGTCCGCAATCGCGCCGCCACGACACTGGCGTGGAAGACGAAGACCTGTTGAGCGTAGAAGAGGTGGTGGCGGCCGCACGGCGCGCCAAGGCCAACGGGGCCGACCGCTTCTGCATGGGCGCGGCTTGGCGAGGCCCCAAGGAGCGTGACATCGCCTCCGTTACCGAAATGATCGCCGCGATCAGGGGCCTGGGCCTTGAGACGTGCGCGACGCTCGGGCTACTGCGCGACGGACAGGCCGAGCAATTGGCGCGGGCCGGACTCGACTATTACAATCACAACTTGGACACGAGCCCTGAGTTCTACGGGGACGTCATCCAGACGCGCGGCTATGAGGATCGGTTAGCGACCCTAAGCCGCGTCCGAAAGGCCGGCCTTAAGGTATGCTGTGGCGGTATCGTCGGCATGGGTGAATCGCGTCGTGATCGCGCGGGACTGATCGCCCAACTCGCGGCCTTGGATCCGCCCCCCGAGAGCGTACCGATCAACCTATTAGTTCGGGTTCCGGGGACGCCACTTGCCGATACCCCAAGCCTTGAGCCCCTCGAATTCGTACGGACCATTGCGGTAGCGCGCATCTGTCTGCCACAGAGCCGGGTGCGGCTATCGGCGGGTCGCGAGGGCATGAGCGAAGAGATGCAAGCCTTATGTTTCTTTGCTGGTGCCAATTCGCTGTTTGTGGGCGATACCTTGCTCACAACCGCCAACCCCTCCGCGGCCGCCGATCGTGCCTTGTTTGCCAAATTGGGATTGCGTCCGCTTAAGATCGCCGACGCCGCGGAGGGAGCGGGGCCAACGGATCAAGCGGCCACTCATGGCGAGGATAACGGGCGGCAAGACTGCGCCTGAGCTCTGGGTAAACCGTCTGCCAGAACCGGCTGATGTCTGATGTGGTCTGTAAGGGTCGGCCAGCCGGTGACAATAACTCCGCAATAGGGACGACACGCCCGTTAGCGATGCTCGGCAACTGGGTCATTCCAAAAAACTCCTGGATGGGGGCGGCCAGGATCGGGGGGCCGGTGTCTTGGTAACGTAAAGCACGCACACGACCCGACCGCAGTCGTAGCCCCGGCGGCGCATGGCGATCCACGGCACCACGTTGGGCCGCCGAGAGCACGCCATAACGAAGACCAATAGCCAGATCCAAGGCCCCCACCGAGGCCTTAGGGGCCAAGGCATCTAACGCGGGGCCCAGCCATTGGTCCGCGCTCTCGATCAGCGCCACGTCAGTAACGTCCGGCCAATGTTCCTCCGGCTGCCACTCGCCTAACCTCGCGATCCGAAGCCTGAGGAAGCGGGCCTCGTCGGTCCACGGAACAGCGGCCAACCCGAAGCGTCGGACCGCATCGCCCAAGGGCCCGCGAAGATCCGCGACTGCGGGCGCCGAGGTCGGGACACTTTGCAAAAGAATTTCGCCTAGATAACGCTCTTTCCGGGCGCTCAAGGTGTGATCCCGCTCGCTCCAACGCACGGTCAGCCGCTCTTCGCCGAACGCCGCGATGATGCGTGCCCACGCCGGGCCCGGCACCGGGACCGCTAGGCGAATCCAAGCCCCGGTTGCGGTCTCCTCGACAGCGAGGGCAATCAGCACAGGTGCTCGGCTTAAGGGATCGCGAACAGAAAGACCCGCGCGTTGCCCTGATGCCAACTTAAAGATCCGGTCCTCCGATACGACACGCACGGCGATACGATCCCGAAACGCGAACATCAAGAGCCCTGCCAAGGCGTCATCGTCGCCTTCCGACTCGCCCCGCCAAGGGGCCGCGCCACAACGACGCGCAAGTTTCACGAGGCTGTCGCCCAGAAAAGAACGCGGGTGCTCGCGCAGCCATCTGAGACGGCTCTCAAGGCCACAATCGTCGGGATCGCGCACTGGGTCACGTTCGCCAAGCAGGGTTGCAACAGCGCATGCTAAGGGCCGCTGCGCGGCCTCGGCTCTTATGACGATGGCAGCTAGGCGTGGTGGAAGGCCCCAGTCGACTGCCATGCGCCCCGCACTCGTGAGTTCGTGCTTCCGGGTCAGGAGATCGAGCGTTATCAGCAAGCGCTGGCTCTCGGCAAGCGCCGGGCCAGGCGGCGGGGTGAGCCAGGGGAGCGCGGTGCCATCGGGCGTACCCCAAGCCGCCAAGTCGAGCGCAAGCTGGCCGAGATCCGCATGCTCAATCTCAGGGCTCGCAAAGCGCGGCCGCCCACGATGGTCGTTTTCGGTCCACAAGCGTAGGCAGTAGCCCGGCCGAACACGGCCGGCACGGCCGGCGCGCTGATCGGCAATGTCCTGAGTGGCGGCCAGGGTCACCAGCCGCGTAAACCCGCTGCCTTTGTCGAACCGCGCAACGCGCATGAGACCGGTATCGACAACACCATCAACGGTCGGAATCGTGACACTGCTTTGCGCGACCGCCGTTGCCAGAATCACGCGTCGGGCTTCGACCTGCATCAGGACCTCATCTTGATCGCTTGGGCTCATGCTCCCATGGAGGCGCAAGATCAGGAAACCCGCAGCCTGGGCATCGCCCAACAGCGCTCGCTCACAACGCAGGATTTCCCCGATGCCGGGCAGAAACACTAAAACATCGCCAGTCGTTCGCGACAACACCGTCAAAACCGCCGCGCGCACTTGTGTGTCCAAATATCCCGTTGGGGGTTTGGTCAAATGAACCGTATCGACGGGATATTGCCGGCCGCGCGCCTCGATAAGCGGGACCGGACCAAAATGGCGCGCAAACGCGTCGCGCTCAAGGGTCGCCGACATCAGCAGGACTCGCATGTCCGGACGAATGCTGGCCTGAACGTCCTGGACGAGGGCCAGACCTAGGTCGGTGGTGAGATGCCGCTCGTGCACTTCATCAAAAATGATGAGCCCCACATCGTTCAATTCCGGATCGCGTTGCAGGCGCCGGGTCAGGACGCCTTCCGTCATAATCTCTATTCGGGTTGCGGGCGACACCCGCGTCTCTTGGCCCGTACGATAGCCTATGGTCTCGCCTACGGGCTCGCCGCGACTGCGCGCCATCCACTCGCAGGCGAACCGAGCAGCAAGTCGCCGCGGTTCCAGCATGATGATTTTGCGTCCCCGGAGCCATGATGCGCCCAGCAACGCCGGTGGCACGAGTGTGGTCTTACCGCTGCCGGTCTGCGCGGACAAGAGCACCAGGGTGTGTTGAGAAAGCGCCGCATCAATATCCGCCAAGCGCTCGGTAATGGGCAATGCTTCCATCATGGACGAGGGTGGGGACTTCGTCAGGTGACCACGTTGCCTTGGATCGCGAGTGTCCCAGACCGGCCATCGCGCTCGCCTGGCATCAATTCGCAGACGGGAATGGCCGCGGGCGTTTGAAGAAGATTCTCTGCCATTTCGCCCATGGTCACGAACTGAACGCGCATTGACACGGCACGGGTCAGAAATTCCCGAAACCAATCGTACCTTGTCATGCCTTCAATCTCGGCATGGATCGTCAGCACGTTGATTGTGTTACGCTGCAATAGCGAGAAGTAGTGGGCGGCAAGCTGTTCATCGGGAAAGTCCGGCCTGCCCAGCAATTCGTCAAGCGTAGGTAAAGTCGTCGGGATCTGTAGGGTTCGGAACTGCTCGCCGCCGACCGATGGAAAAAAGGGGGAGCCGCCCCGCGCATCACTTGCATAAGTCAGTGCCGCTTCATCGTAAACCGCAAGGCTGTGGGCATTCGCCTGCCAGCCAGCCGCGGCCGCCGATTGCGCCGGCGCCCCGAAGATCCGCTCGAACTCCGACCGGGCACGAAGAAACTCCTGGCGCACCTCGGCAATCTCCATCGATTGGAGGCCGTCTTGCCAGCGAATATGGTCGTAACAATGGATGCCCACCTCGTGGCCTGCATCCCTGATATCCCGCATCACATCGGCGTTACGATTCCCGATATGTGGGCCCGGCCATAACACGCCGTTTAGTAGGGTGCGAAAACCGTAGGTGCCGACGACGCTCGTACGCCTGACCTTCTTGAGAAAACCCGGGCGGAAGATGCGACGGATCGCCCGCCCGGTATTATCTGGTCCTAATGAGAAGAAAAAGCTAGCCCGTATACCCAGCTCGTCGAACAAGCGCGCCAGCGGCGCCACGCCGACCCGCGTACCGCGATCGGTATCTACGTCGACCTTGATCGCTAGCGTGATATCGGGCATTACCCTATTCTAACTCCTGCGATGGACGGCCCAAATGGTAGTCCAGGGTCTTGCGTAACGCCGTCGTCAAGTCAGTCTTCGGCTCCCAGTTAAGGATTTGGCGCGCGTTATCGATAGAGGGGACCCTCGTCAAAATATCTTGGTAACCCTCGCCGTAGTACTCCTCGGACTGGACGGCCGTGATTTTTACCTTATCGGCAAGCTCGGCATAGCGCGGGTAAGTTCTCACTAGGCCAACCAAGGTCTCGGCAAGCTCCTTGATGGAGCAATCATTCTTGGGGTTGCCAATATTGATGATGCGGCCATTCGCGCGGCCATCTTGATTTTCGATGATGCGTAATAGGGCATCCACGCCATCGTCAATATAGGTGAAGCTGCGTCGCTGGTTACCGCCATCGACAAGCTGGATATCCTTGCCACGGAGGATGTTCCCCAAAAACTGGGTCAAAACGCGCGAGCTGCCTTCCTTGGGCTCGAAAATATTGTCCAGTTTCGGGCCAATCCAGTTGAACGGACGAAACAGGGTGAACGCCAGCCCATCCTTGCCGTAGGCGTAGATCACGCGATCAAGCAGTTGCTTCGAGCAGGAGTAGATCCAGCGCTGCTTGTGAATCGGGCCCAAAACCAGGTTGCTGGTCTCTTCGTTAAAGGGGGTGTCGGCGCTCATGCCGTACACTTCCGAGGTCGACGGGAACAGCACACGCCGCTTATAACGAACGCATTTCCGGACGATATCCAGGTTGGCCTCGAAATCGAGCTCGAAAACGCGTAGGGGATCCGTAACATAGGTGGCAGGCGTTGCAATGGCCACAAGCGGGAGCACGACATCGCATTTCTTGATGTGGTACTCGATCCACTCGCGATTAACCGTAATGTCACCCTCGACAAAATGGAAGCGGCTATTGCCGAGACACCCTTCTAGCTTGTCGTTATTCATATCCATGCCATACACCTCCCAGTCCTTCTGCTCAAGGATGCTCTGTGTAAGGCTATTACCGATAAACCCATTGACGCCTAGGATCAGGACTTTCAAGGCCATTGCGCTTCTCCAAAGTAAACGGGCACTTCCCGGCCTCAAAGGCCGACAAGTTCCCCGACAACGAAATTGTGGTGTTCGTGGGCATCTTTATCGGCCCACTCGAGTTCATCAATACGAAACCCCCCGGCGCCCGTTGCTATGATCAACGGAGAGACCGAAACGACTAGACCAGGCCGCGGTTGTATCCCACTGGGGAGCTCGACAGGCGTTCCCCACCAAACGAAAAATACCTGTCCACACACCTCGCTAAAGGCGCCCGGATAGGGGTGCGTCAATGCGCGCGCAAGGTTAAAGATCGCAGGTGCAGTGGCGTCCCAGGTGATGCGGCCATCCTCCGGGCGTCTCGCCCCAAAGGTCGTCGCTAGGGCCTCGTCTTGGGGGATGCGCCTGGCGCGTCCGGCGGTTATCGCCTCATGATTGCGCGCCAACACCGCCACCGCCGCATCGGTCACCTTCAGGAACACGTCCCGCGCCGTATCTACCGGGCCTATCGGGACCGCCTCTTGATCGACAATGTCGCCAGCGTCCGCGCGAGCGACCATGTGGTGCAGCGTCGCACCCGTTTCTCGCTCGCCATTGATAATCGCCCAATTGATCGGGACGCGGCCGCGGTAACGAGGTAACAGGGAACCATGCATGTTAAAGGCTCCCTGCTTAGGAAGCCTGAGGATATCCGATGGAAGCATGTTTCGGTAGTACAAGGAGTATATCACATCGGGCCCAAATTCACGAACCTGCGCGAGGACGCCATCGGCCTTCGCGGTAGCCGGCGTAAAAACCGGAATCTGGTGAGCGCGGGCGAGGTCGGCCACCGAGCGAAACCAGATGTGCTCCCGCGAGGAATCCTTGTGGGTGAATACCGCCTGAACCGTCTCGCCTTGCGCAAGCAACCACTCGAGACAACGATAGCCGACTTCGTGGTAGCCGAAAACAATGATCTTGGCGCTAGTCGTCATGGGGCTGCTGCAGTACTTCGCGGATCACAAACCGGGGGCGCTTGCGTACCTCCAGGTAAATGCGGCCAATGTACTCCCCGATGATACCAAGCCCGAAAATTCCCAGACCGACCAGGAAATACATGATGCCAAATAGCGTGAAGACGCCTTCGACCTCGGGCCCTATGAATATCCGCTGGAAGACCAAGTAGATGACCAGCAGGCCGCTAAAGAGCGAGACCACAAACCCCAACATGGTAAAGACTTGAAGTGGGACTAAAGAAAACCCCGTCATCAGATCGAAGTTGAGGCGGATCAAATCATAGAGGCGGTACTTGGATTGCCCCGCCGCGCGCGGCGCGTGTTGAACCTCGATCTCGGTTGGGTTCGCAGCCAAGGTGTAGGCAAGCGCCGGTATGAAGGTCGAGACCTCGCCGCTCGTCGCAATGCTGTCAACGACCTGCCGCCTATAGGCGCGCAACATGCACCCTTGGTCGCGCATCGCGATATGGGTAATCTCCGCGCGGATATAGTTTATCAGTCGCGAGGCGTTGCGCCGAAACCAGGTGTCCTGGCGCTCCCGCCTGTAACCCCCCACCACGTCGAAGCCTTCCTCGATCTTTTCAACCAGCAAGGGAATGTCTTCGGGGAAGTTCTGCAGGTCCGCGTCGAGCGTCACCACGACGTCGCCGCGGACCTTCTCGAACGCGGCCATGATCGCCATGTGTTGCCCGAAATTGCCGTTAAACTCGATAATACGGACCTCGGCGGGCCGGGACTCGTATAATTCACGCAAGACCGCGCCCGAACGATCGGCGCTGCCATCGTTCGTAAAGATGATCTCAAACGGCCTGCCCATGCCGTCTAGAGCCTTCGTGAGCCTCGCAAAAAGGGGCCGGAGGTTGTCTTCTTCGTTAAAGACCGGGATGACCGCGCTGATGTAGGGGTGCATCGAGTCAGGCCTTCGCAAAAACGTCGGCCATCGCCGCAATCACGCGGTCTTGGTCCGCGTCTGTCATCGCGGGAAATAGCGGGAGGCTCACAATACGGTCCGATATCGCCTCGGCCGTAGGGAAGTCGCCAGGCCGATAGCCGTAGCGGTCGCGGTAGTAGGGGTATAGGTGCACCGCCCGGTAATGCACTCCCGTGCCGATATTGCGCGCCTTCATTTCCGCCATGAAGCGGTCGCGGTCCATGTTTGCGGCGACCGGATTGAGGAGCGGCGCAAAAAGGTGCCAGGCAGGGAGATGGGGGTAAGACGGAGAACCCGGCAGCTGCCACTGCGGCCAATCGGCCAATTTCGCGAGGTAGCGCTCGGCGAGTTCCGTACGGCGCTTGATGAAGCCGGTGAGTTGGGGGAGCTGATGGATGCCTAGGGCAGCTTGAATATCCATCATGTTGTACTTGAACCCTGGGGCCACAATCTCATAATGCACAGCCCCAGTTTTTCCAAACCGATTCCAGGCCTCCCGATCCATCCCGTGGAATCTGGTCAGGGCGACCTCGGCCGCGAGGGCTTCGTCGCGCGTGATGACCGCGCCGCCTTCCCCTGTGGTGATATTTTTATTGGGGTGGAAGCTGAAAACCTGCGCGTCGCCGAAAGACCCAATGCGGCGGCCCTTGTATTCCGTTCCTATGGCATGAGCCGCATCCTCGATAACCCGCAGCTTGTGCTTGTCGGCAAGCGCGTAGAGTGGATCGAGATCGACCGGGACTCCCGCAAAATGTACCGGGACAACAGCGCGCGTGCGCGATGTAATGGCCGCCCCAATCTTGGCCACATCGATGTTATAGGTGTCCGCCTCAACGTCAACAAGAACCGGGCGACCGCCCGCGATGACGATCATGTTGAGCGTCGCCGCAAAAGTCATGGGGGTCGTTATGACCTCGTCTCCCGGCTCCAGCTTTAAAGCTGCCAAGGAGAGATGCAAACCCGCAGTGGCCGAGGAAAGGGCGAGCGCAAACGGGGCGCCCGTATAGGCCTTAAGATCCTCCTCGAACTGCTGTACGCGGGGTCCGGTCGTAATCCAGCCGGAGCGCAGACACGAAACGACCTCCGCTATGGCCGCTTCGCTCAAGGTTGGGCGGGAGAAAGGGAGAAACTCGTCCTTTGAGTAGCTCATATCAACTCCTGGTGATGAGGTATGTGCCCAGAACAATCACGAAAATACCGGCGATCCGAACGGGCGTAACCGCCTCCTGAAACAAATAATATCCAGCTACAGCGTTCATGATATAGCCCAGGCTCAGCATTGGGTAGGCGAAACTGACCTGGACGCGCGAGAGCACGAGCAGCCAGATCACAAAGCTGACGACATAGATAACAAGCCCTGCGAAGACGAATGGGTTCAGCATGATCTTCAGGCCAATGGGCAGGACGTTAGCCCAATCAAAGGCGAAGTAGCCGATGCGACGCATGCCCTCCTTCAAGACCAACTGCGCGGCCGCATTGAGCATGACGCTGAAGATGATGAGCGGGAGGTAGCGCATTAGCGGGCCTTGTTGCACACAATGACGTTAAAGTGGTTACGCGCGACCACATACATGGGGATCTCGCGGCGCTTAAGCGCGGCGTAGCCTTGCTCGCTCACAACCATATACACCGTCTTAGCGCCCTTCCATTGGTGCCAGAATCTGGGTCCCTTCATGAACCATGGCGTCTTCTCGAGCGTGGTGCCGTAGCCGAGCTCGCCCTTATAATTCACGACCTCGACCCGGCGGCGCAAATAAAATGGCAGGTCCTGGTAGTAGCCCCCGTAGGATGCGACAACGTCATTTGGGGCAAGTCTCGGGCGCAGCACGAGCGCGAGGGCCTTGACGCTGCGCGTATCGAGGTACGGCGCCGAGGCGTTAACGCCCAAAAGAAAGACGCCAAATCCCAACGCCAGAACGATAACGCCGGGGGCAAAACCACGCTTCACACCCACCACAGCTGCGGCAGTCGCACTTACGGCAAGCACTGTGCCCAGGGCCTCCATGGCGATTTTGAGGGCGTGGGGCTCGAGGCTCGGGCGGGTAGCAGGGACTGCGAATGCGATGGCCGCCGCCAAGAGGAGGCCGATGGGCAAGATCGCCTGAAATGCCCAGCGATCAACGCGCGCCAGCGGTTTATCCCAGCGGTCATCCAGATAGCGGGCGATAAGGATGGCGAGGGCCGGGAAGACCGGAAGGATATAAGGGACGAGCTTGGAGTCCGATGCGGAAAAGAACACAAATATCGACACGACCCAGACCACAAGGAGCAAGGTGTCGGCGTGGTGGGCGCGCTCCCGCCAGCGGAATCGCAGATTGAAGCGCAACGCCTGAGCGACAAAGGCGCTCCACGGCAAGAGCCCTAGCAAAAGGATCGGCAGGAAGTACCAGAATGGCTGGTAGCGATGCGCAACATGGGTAAGGTAGCGCTCGAAATGCTGGCGGATAAAGTAGTAGTGCAAAAAGGTGGGGTGCTTGAGTTGCACCAGGATATGCCAAGGGGCGGCCACCAGCAGGAAGAGCGAAAAACTGGTCGGCAGATACATGCGCTTCAATAACGGCCAGTCCCAAAGGATGATGATCCAGAGACCGATCGCCATCATCGGGAACACGATGCCGATAAGGCCTTTTGTCAGAGTCGCTAGGGCCGCGAAGATGAACGCCGCCCACATACCTAAGCGCCGCTCCCGCCCCATGGGTTCGCGATTGGCCAGGAGAAAGGCAAAAAGGCTGAGGCTCAAAAGGACTGACACCGCCATGTCCAGGGTAACGGCATGACCCATGCCGAAATAGAGAAACGAGGTCCCGAGCACGACCGCCGACAAAAGGCCGGTGCGGCGGCTGTAGACCAATCGCCCGACCACATACACCGCAAGGCAGCCGAGGACCGCGAACGCGGCCGTCCAGAAACGGAGCGACCACTGGCTTAGGCCGAAGAGTCGGATGGAGGTGGCCTGAAGCCAGTAAAAGAGGGGGGGCTTCTCAAAATAGAGAACGCCGTCCAACCGTGGCGAGATGTAGTGCGCAGTGGCGACCATCTCGCGGGGAATCTCGGAATACCGTGCCTCGTCTGGCACGCCGAGCGCGCGCGTTCCTAGCATAATGCCGAAAAATATCGTGGCGAGAAGCGTGACAAGCAGGATGTCGCGCAACCAGGGCCGAGATTCGTGCTGTATAGGGTGGGTAGGAGGCATGTCGGACGGAATCTGATTTGTGCGGCAGAGTAGCACAGATAACCGGCCAGCGGCAGACGGGAAGACGCCTGTTCGGCAGTTTTGTGGGCAAGGCGTCTGCGCAGTTGCGCCGTCTGTCCGCGTTCGCTAGGCTAGAGATCTAAAAAATCGATGGATGGAGCCTCGTCTATGAAAAACGTGTTCATAAAAACAGTGGTCGGTCTCGCGGCTTTTGCCGCCGCCACCACGGCATTCGCCTCCCCCGCATCCGTAGCCCTGGCCAAAGCGGTGCACGCCGGGGAGCATATCTTTAACACCGATACCTTTGGTGGCCACGAGCAGAGCTTTCACGGCACGCTCACGACGTGCTCGACTTGCCATATCGATGGCGGGCGCGTGATGGGCCGTCTCCCGAATGGTCGGAAGATCCCGAGCCTCGTCAATGCGGCCGCTATCTTTCCGCGTTATAGTCCGCACGCGGGCAAGGTGATTACGCTAGAGACCCAGATCCGCGGCTGTGCGCATAATGCCCTACTTGGGCGTGCGCCCGCCTACGGTGGCCGCACGATGGTAGACCTAGTCAGCTATCTCGGTTCGCTGGCCCATGGTCAGCCGGTCAATATCGGCGGTAAACCACACTAAAGCGCGGCGGGTGGCGGCACCTCACGGATCTCGAAAGACAGGTTATCAAGGTCTGCGATAACGTAGGTCGCCGTCGCACCCACTCCACCCACAGTCCCCGGGTTGACCATGACGGTCTTCCCGCCCTTCACGTTGGCAACCCATTTTACCTCAGCGACATGATCGTGCCCGCAACAAACCACGTCCCAGTCGCCCGTACAGGCCAGGGCGTGCGCATAGTGCGGATAATGCACAACGAAAAAGCGCCGCCCACCGAGCTCAATATCCGCATCCTGCCCATAGTAGCGAACGAAGCCATCGGGCTCGTGGCCTAGGCGCGTCAAATGGAACATGTCGCCCGTATTGTTGCCATGAATGGCGTGAACCGTAAGCCCGTGACGACGCAGGGTCCGCAAGGTGCTTGGGGCGACGATATCACCGCAGTGGACCACCGCTGCCACGCCCAGAAGCTTGGCCTCGGCGACCGCGGAATTCAGGAGGTCGCGATTGTCGTGGCTATCGGAAACGATGCAGATTTTCATGCGCGCAGTCTAGCAACTGAACGGCAGGAGAGCACCTAGAAGTTTGCGCACGCAAATGGCATGAGCCAGAGATAGGCCAATCGGCCAATTCCGCTGGAATTCGGAGATGTTCAAGGGAAAAACTGGGGGGCGCCAAGCGCTCGCCCCCCAGACAAGCAGAAGAGCTTCTTAGAAGTGGATCAACGGGACGATCAAAAGCGCCACGATATTGATGATCTTGATCATCGGGTTAACGGCCGGCCCAGCGGTATCCTTGTACGGGTCGCCGACGGTATCGCCGGTAACAGCCGCCTTGTGAGCCTCGGAACCCTTGCCGCCAAAATGGTTATCCTCGATATACTTCTTGGCGTTATCCCAAGCACCGCCGCCCGTGGTCATGGAAATCGCCACGAAGAGGCCGGTCACGATACACCCCATCAACACGCCGCCTAGGGCCTGTGCGCCCAAAACAACGCCGACAATGATCGGCACCAGCACCGGCAACAAGGACGGTATGATCATTTCCTTGATGGCGGCCTTGGTCAACATGTCGACGGCGCGGGAGTAATCCGGCCGGCTCGTGCCTTCCATAATGCCGGGGATCTCCTTAAATTGACGGCGCACCTCCACCACAACCGAACTCGCAGCGCGGCCAACCGCTTCCATGGCCATAGCGCCGAAGAGGTAGGGTATGAGGCCGCCGATAAAGAGCCCGATGATCACCATGTGGTTCGACAGATCAAACGTCACGACCTTCCCGGTACGCGCAACGAGTTCGTGCGTATAGTCGGAGAAGAGCACGAGTGCCGCCAAACCCGCTGAAGCGATAGCGTAGCCCTTGGTCACAGCCTTGGTGGTATTGCCCACGGCATCCAAAGGATCGGTGACGGCACGCACCTCCGGCGGCAGATTGGCCATCTCGGCGATTCCGCCAGCATTGTCGGTAATGGGTCCATAGGCATCAAGCGCTATGATCATGCCGGCAAGCGACAGCATGGCGCTCACTGCGACCGCGATCCCATAGAGCCCGGCGTAGTAATAGGACAGGGCAATGCCTCCGCAGATCACAAGCACTGGGGCTGCGGTGGCCTTCATGGAGATCGCAAGGCCCGCGATCACGTTGGTCCCGTGACCGGTCGTCGAGGCCTGGGCAATATACCGAACCGGGGCATATTCCGTCGCCGTGTAGTACTCGGTGATCACCATCAAAAGGCCGGTCACCAAGAGCCCGGTCAGAGCCGCATAATAGAGCGCAGAGACTGGATAATGGCCCGGATTGCCCTTCATGAGCCATACCGTAATGGGATAGAATAAGACGGCCGAGATGAGACCCGCCACGATGAATCCCCGATAAAGGGCGTTCATGATCTTGCCGCCTGGGCGCGCGTGCACGAACCAGGTGCCGACGATCGAGGCCACGATGGAGGCGGCGCCGAGCGCGAGCGGGTACACAAGACCCTTAAAGAACCCTGGCATATCCAGGTGGGCCAATAGCATCGTGGCCACCACGGTCACCGCATAGGTCTCGAAAAGGTCGGCGGCCATACCGGCGCAGTCACCGACGTTATCACCGACGTTGTCGGCGATAACCGCCGGGTTGCGCGGGTCGTCCTCGGGAATACCCGCCTCTACCTTACCCACCAAATCGGCACCCACGTCGGCGCCCTTGGTGAAGATACCGCCACCTAAACGCGCGAAGATCGAGATCAAGGAGCTCCCGAAGGCGAGGCCGACGAGCGGGGAGATATCGAGCGGCTGGCCAGCTGGCGTCAAGGCCATGAGGATAGCGAAATAACCGGTCACCCCGAGGAGCCCAAGCCCGACCACCAAAAGCCCGGTGATGGCGCCGCCACGGAAGGCAACCCGAAGGGCCGCGTTAATTCCATGCGAGGCGGCGGCGGCGGTGCGCACGTTGGCGCGGACCGAGACATTCATCCCGATATAGCCAGCAAGCCCCGAAAGAATCGCGCCAATGGCAAATCCGATCGCCGTGAGATGCTGAAGGAAGACAAAAATCAGCACGAATAGGATGACCCCGACTAGCGCGATCGTCCGGTACTGGCGATTCAGGTAGGCCTTAGCACCTTCTTGCACGGCCTGGGCAATCTCCATCATGCGCGGAGTTCCCGTAGGCTGTTTCATAATCCACAGGGTCGAAACACCCCCATATAACAGTGCCAACGCGGCACAACAAAGCACCACCAATAGATCAACGGACATACTCTAGCTCCCTAGGATGTGAGAACAGATAACACGACAGTCTTCGCTTCGCGCCTATAAAATTATGACTTTTTTAGCGCCAAGCCCCCCTCAAACCGGGTTCCCGGCCCAAACCCAAAAATGCGATCCAACCCCACGTCGCAAATCAGCGCATCGACTGCGGCCTGCCCATGCTCGCGAAAAACCTCCGAGAGTATCAGCTTGGCCGCGTTACCGTTATAAAAACCCGCGAACGCAGCTTGCACTTGTAAAAGTTCGCGGGCCTTGTCAATTGTCATAGCTAGACCTTAAAATCCACGCCCAGCTTCTTCTTGACCGCCACATTCTTCAGCCGGACATAGTCTGGAAGTCCATTTTTGTAAGGGGGGTAGTCCTCCCCCTGGATAAGCGGCTCCAGGTAGGTACGGCACTTCTTCGTGATACCGAACCCATCCTCGGTAATATAGTCTTCGGGCATCATCTTCTCGACGTTGGCCACATCGGCAAGATTTGCCACCCCGACCTCCCACTTGTAGGGCCGGCTGGCCTTGCGGACGATGATCGGCATAACCGCGTTGTGGCCCTTTAACGCCAGCTCGACTGCCCTCTTGCCGAGCGCGTAGGCCTGCTCCACGTCCGTCTTCGAGGCGATATGGCGGGCGGCGCGCTGCAAATAATCGGCCACCGCCCAATGATACTTATAGCCTAATTTATCCTTGATGCGTTGCGCGATAACAGGGGCTACGCCGCCCAGTTGGGCGTGCCCAAAGGCGTCTTTTAGCCCGCTCTCGGCCAGGAACTTGCCATCCTTACCCTTAACGCCCTCGGAGACCACGATGGCGCAATAGCCATAGGTCTTCACCGAGTGATCGACCCGCGCAAGGAAGGCCTCCTCGTCAAAAACCCGCTCCGGAAACAAGATAATGTGAGGGGCATCGCCGGCCTTTTCCGCAGCCAAGCCGCCTGCCGCCGCGATCCATCCGGCGTGCCGCCCCATGACCTCCAGCACGAAAATCTTTGTGGAGGTCTTGGCCATGCTGGCCACGTCAAACGCGGCTTCGCGAATGGAGACCGCGACGTACTTGGCCACCGAACCAAACCCAGGGGAGCAATCCGTGAAGGGAAGGTCATTATCGACTGTCTTGGGTACGCCGACGCAAACCACGGGATACCCTAGCGTCTCCCCAATCTGAGAGACTTTATAGGCGGTGTCCTGCGAGTCGCCGCCGCCATTGTAAAAAAAGTAGCCGATGTTGTGCGCCTTGAAGACCTCGATGAGGCGCTCGTATTGGGCCTTATTCTCCTGAAGCCCCTTTAGCTTATACCGGCAAGAGCCGAACGCGCCCGCGGGCGTATGACGCAAAGCCCGGATCGCCCCAGCCGACTCCTTGCTGGTGTCAATCAGGTCCTCGGTCAAGGCCCCAATGATGCCGTTGCGGCCCGCATAGACCTTGCCGATCTTCGCCTTATGCTTGCGAGCCGTCTCGATAACCCCACAAGCCGATGCATTAATAACCGCCGTTACACCACCGGACTGGGCATAAAAAGCGTTCTTGGGCTTCGCCATATCTCTCTTCTGCTCCGCGAATGTCAAAAATTGAAAAGATAACCCTAACGGGCACCCTTATCGGGCGCAAGGCCGCGCTCGGCCTCATGGTCTGCCTGTAGCTGCAAGAGGTGGACTATGCATTCCCCGATATCGTCGTATTCCTCGCGGCCGGTACCATACTGCTCATGGGCGCTATAAAAAAATTGACAACGATAGCGGCCCTCACCCACCTTGAATACCACGAAACTTGCGCCCCGCTCCGTCCAAAAAATAGTCGGACACACGGTCAAGACCGTCGATTCCCGATCCAGGCGCAACTCGCTGTCGGCAAGGTCGGTGGCGATCGCCTTACCGTACCGTTCGTTGATCGCCGAACGCGCAACCCAAAGCTCCGTATCGGTAAAGTCCGGTATGGATGTCATCAAGAGACCTCGAATGGACCCAAAGGCCAGTGGCGCGCCCTGGAAATGCCGCTAGGGTAACGCAAAAAGGCGAGCATTACATACTACAGGCCGAACTTTTTTGCACCAAATAATCGCAGCCCCAGTCACCAAAACATTGACGTCACGAGAGCCAGCAGGTAGCTTTAGGTATGGGAAACCCCCGCTCGGGGACAAAATATAAAGCGCCTCTACTAGGTCAATCCAAATCTAAAGCGAGAAAAACCATGCGAATCGTGCTATTGGGAGCACCGGGCTCCGGGAAAGGGACGCAGTCCAAACTGTTAGTCGACAAATACAAGATCCCCCAAATCTCCACGGGTGATCTGCTTCGGGCTGCGGTTGCAGCCGGTACAGAACTGGGTAAGCGGGCCAAAGCGGCCATGAACAGCGGCCAGTTGGTGACAGATGACATCGTGTTGGGGATGATCCAGGATCGACTAAGCCAACCAGACGCCAAGAACGGTTTCATACTTGACGGATTTCCACGCAACATCCCCCAGGCTCAAGCCTTGGATTCGCTCCTCGCGCGCATCGGACAACCCCTTCAGCTCGCACTTCTGGTGGACGTCAATACCGAGATCCTCCTGAAGCGACTGACTGGACGTCGGACCTGCGCCCAATGCGGACAAATGTACAATGTTTACTTCCAGCCCTCCAGGGTTAGCGGTCGTTGCGACAAGTGCAATGGCGAACTCCAACAGCGAGCTGATGACAACGAGGAGACGATACGCAAGCGCCTCGAGGTGTACGAGCAACAGACCGCCCCGCTTATCGCCTACTACAGGAGCCAAAATAAGCTGCGTAAAGTCGTCGGTGAGGGTGATGTCAATGAGATCTTCAAAACGGTCTCGGGCCTTATCGAAGACCACATTCATCCGCTTTCGGCATTGCGTCCACCGGTAGCCCATCAGGTCCCCGCTAAGCCGAAAGCCGCGGTCGCAAAGCCCGCGCCCACGGCGTCAGCGGCACCCAAGGTGAGCGCGGCTGCACCTAAAGCGGCGGCAAAGAAGCCCGCTGCCAAAAAGGCGGCACCGAAGAAGAAGGCGGCCGTGAAGAAAGCGGCACCGAAGAAGAAGGCGGCCGTGAAGAAAGCGGCACCGAAGAAGAAAGCGGCCGTGAAGAAAGCGGCACCGAAGAAGAAAGCGGCCGTGAAGAAAGCGGCACCGAAGAAGAAGGTTGCGGCTAAGAAAAAGGTTGCTGCCAAAAAGGCGGCACCGAAGAAGAAGGCGGCCGTGAAGAAAGCGGCACCGAAGAAGAAGGTCGTGGTAAAAAAGAAGGCCGTAAAAGGTCGCCGCTAAAAATCAAAGCGGTGGGAAATGGGCCCGTTTGGGCCCATTTCTTTATGGTCGACGGAAGCGCGTGTCCGTCTCAAGGAGCGCCTGCGCGCGCCCCCTTCCCCTGATTCCCAAACCGGGTTAACCTGGGTATATGCCTTTTGTGACGAGTCGTGCCCCTTTTCCCGCCACCAGAATGCGGCGTATGCGTCGAGATCGCTTTAGTCGCGATCTGGTGCGTGAGCACTCGCTCTCGGCAAAGAACCTCATTATGCCGATCTTTGTGAGGGAGGGGCACAATAAAGCAGAACCCATCGCTTCCATGCCAGGGATTGAGCGGCTCACAATTGATCGCTTGATCGTGGCGGCCGAGCAGTGGGCGCGGGACGGCATCAGCGCGATCGCGCTTTTCCCGGTCGTGCCAAAAGAAAAGAAATCATTAGGAGCGGAAGAGGCCTTCAATCCCCAAGGGCTTGCGCAGGAGGCAGTGCGTGCCGTCAAGGCCGCCATCCCTGATCTCGGGATCATCACAGACGTAGCCTTAGACCCATTTACCATCCATGGTCAAGACGGGCTCGTTGATGCCCAAGGCTATGTCATCAACGATGAGACCACTGCGGTACTTGTGCGCCAGGCCCTGAGCCATGCGGAGGCGGGCGCCGATATCGTAGCCCCCTCCGATATGATGGACGGCAGAATTCACGCGATCCGTTCTGCCCTTGAGGCCCAAGACCTCCGTCATGTCCGCATCTTGGCCTATGCCGCCAAGTACGCCTCGGCCTTTTACGGACCCTTTCGGGATGCCGTGGGCTCAAGTACGCAATTGGGCTATGCCGACAAATCCACCTACCAAATGGACCCTGCCAATAGTGACGAGGCCCTGCATGAAGTCGCCTTGGATCTCGCAGAAGGCGCCGACATGGTTATGGTCAAGCCGGGGATTCCGTACCTAGACGTCATCAGTCGCATCAAAGAGACCTTCCGCGTGCCGACGTTCGCCTACCATGTCAGCGGGGAGTACGCCATGCTGAAGGCCGCCGCCCAGAACGGCTGGCTAAACGAGCGCCAGGCCGTCTTGGAATCCCTAGTCGCCTTACGACGCGCAGGCGCCGACGGGATTCTCACCTACTATGCGGCCGCGGTCGCCCAGTGGTTACGGGAATAGATTCCGTCAAGGCCGCGGGTCGGAGTGCCCCAGAATCTCAGTCTCAATCTGCTCTAGACTTGTGTGGCGCACATCCTTGCCTTTTACGAGGTAGATGACATATTCGCAGATGTTGCGAGCATGGTCGCCAATCCGCTCGATAGCGCGCATGGCCCACATCACATTCAATACCCGTGAAATGGCCCTCGGATCCTCCATCATGAAGGTAATCATTTGGCGCATCAGGCCGTCGTACTCTTTATCGACCTGACGATCCTCTCGGGCCACCCGCAGGGCGGCCTCCATATCCAGCCGCGCAAAGGCGTCAAGGGCATCGTGCACCATTTGACGCACATGATTACCAAGCGAGTGGACCTCCATATACCCGTCTTTAGGGCGCTCCTCGACCGCGAGCCGGACCGCCATGCGCCCGATCTTTTCGGCCTCATCACCGATGCGCTCCAAATCCGTTATCGTCTTGATGACCGCCATAACTAACCGCAGGTCGCTCGCCGTGGGTTGACGTCGGGCAATAATCTGATTGCATTCCTCGTCAATAGTGACATCCATCTTATTGACTTTATAGTCATTTTTAATGACTTCGTCGCCCAGCTGGGCGTCCCCTTTCACCAAAGCCGCCATGGCATCGATGATCTGCTGCTCCACAAGCCCGCCCATGTGGAGAACACGCGTACGAATATCCTCGAGCTCCGCACTATAGCGGCGCGAAATATGGGGATTCACATGCAGCTCCATGATGTCTCCTGGCTTTATCAGCCGTAACGTCCCGTAACGTAATCTTCCGTCTGTTTCGTGGCCGGATTCGTAAATATCGTATTCGTGTCGGCAAACTCCACGATCCGGCCGAGATACATAAATGCAGTATAGTCAGAAACCCGCGCGGCTTGTTGCATATTGTGCGTCACGATCACAATGGTGTAGTTCTGCTTTAATTCATAGATGAGCTCCTCAATCTTCAGCGTGGATATCGGATCCAATGCCGAAGCAGGCTCATCTAGGAGCAGCACCTCTGGTTTTAACGCAACGGCGCGCGCCATGCATAGGCGCTGCTGCTGACCGCCCGAAAGGCTCATGCCGCTTTGCCCGAGTTTTCCGCTGACCTCGTCCCATAGCGCCACTTGGCGCAAAGCCTCCTCGACCCGGTCGTCAAGATCGGCTTTCGCCATGCGCTCATAGAGGCGGATACCGAAAGCAACATTCTCGTAAATAGACATGGGAAAAGGAGTTGGCTTCTGGAACACCATCCCGATCCGTGATCGCAGTCGGTACAAGTCTTCTCCCGATAGCAAAACATTGCGGTCATCTAACCAGATCTCGCCCGTGGCTCTTTGATCGGAATAGAGCTCGTACATGCGATTAAAGGTGCGCAACAGGGTCGATTTACCACAACCGGATGGGCCAATAAACGCCGTAACCATGTTAGTGGCGATATCGAGGTTGATATCATGCAGAGCGGCTTCCTTGCCGTAATAAAAGTGCAAGTTGCGTACTGTAATCTTGATGCCATTCTGCGCGGATTCCATTATTGGGGTTCCTGCGATCTCTTTGGGAAACGAATAGGGGCCCAGCTGAGGCAGCGAGCCCCCCTTGATTATGCCACAGCTCCCCTTAAGAGGGAGATCAGTTGGCAAAAACACGTCCCCGGTCCCCATTAACGCGCCCTCACAAACCATGCCCGATCGGCATAACGCACATCGCGACCCTCCAAAAAAGAACGAGCCCACTAGGCCTCGGCCACGCCGCAGACGAGCAACTCGGCATGCCGGCGCCCACGGTCGCCGCCGAGCACGCCTTCCAAGCCTCACAGTCTGACCCTTTGCTATGACAAGCTCATGAACGACGACTGCCGGGGCGCAAAAGCGCCTGTGCGTCGGTGTGGGCAAGCGCGGGCGGGCGGCATCCTGGTAGCCGCCATCGACCGCTAGGCAGGACGAGCCCATAGACCTGGCTCCGGAGAAGGGCCGCGCCCTAGTTGTCCGCCTACCCGAGCCACAGCATGGCGGCTCTCAGGCAAGAGCCTGCGAGCCGAAGACCAGGATGTTGCCGTAGCGGCCTGCTGAACCTCCCCATGCCTAAAGGCAGGGGGTTCTGGTGCGGGCGACAGAGGTCTTTCCGGCTCTCACCACTGTCGCGGGAGCGACGTGACTACAGCATCCGGAATCTTCCCCTGTCCCTGCACCCATTCGAGAAAGAGCCA
>DATKTV010000027.1:0-42479 GCA_035530915.1 Acidiferrobacter sp.
TAAAGTAAGAGAACCACGCGGGATCAAACGGGTTAGCAAGACCGCGTATCTTGATGTGTCTGACGATAGGAATCGTCCCGGCACAAAAGAGCCGAAGTCGCTGTATGGTACCCGCGACTTGGGTTTCGGCGGCAAACACCCAGTTCTGATCCCCTCGTGCGTGGAAGTATCTCTGTCTGACCCAACCCGCGCCTTTCTGGGGATGCCGACGCATGGCCCATGTCCATAAGAGACGCCAAATGTGAGCATCTATCGAGGTGAACCGATCCTTAGAGACTACATGGCGGTGATACATGGCCCACCCCCGGATGACGGGATTGAGCTGTAGGATCACATTCGCCTGGGTCGCACTTTCGTTTCGTTTCACGATATCCCGTACCTTCTCCATGAGCGCTTTCACGCTCTTGTTAGCCGGTTTAATCAGCAGCTTACCTGCGTACTTGCGTACGTTCTGCCCCAGGAAATCGAACCCCTCGCTTGCGCGGTGTCACCGATGGCCGTCATCTGCTTTCCTTCGTTGTCCGATTAATCATGTTCTCTCGCCCTGAATGACCGCACGGAAGTCAGCGCGCTTTCGCGCCCGGCAATGAGTCAGCCGGTATCTTCCCGATTACCAAGAGACGTTCGCTTTTTTCCTTCTGCCTAAAAACGACGGTGTGTCGTTGTTCCGCGGTTCATAGCATCCCCAGCACCGCCTTCAGGCTTTTCTCCACGGCGGCCATCTCTTCGGTCGTGAGAGTGGTAAGCGGGCCTTCGCCGAAGCGGCTGCGGTCGAGAACGCGGGGTTGATCGACCGCAATGCTGCAATCTTTCAGCAGGCGGTCACGGGCGCGAATGGGGACGCGCCAGTGGCGGAACGAAGGGTAGGCTTGTGATGTGAGCGGCAATGCGACGATTGGTGCGCCATCGATGGCGGTTAGTCCGTTCGTCTGAATGATGAGTACCGGGCGTATCTTTCCGATCTCCCGCCCCCTGTTGGGATTCAATTTGGCGACCCAAACTTCGCCGCGCTGCATCAACGCCACCACTTCTCGCCTTGTTCTTCCGGCCAGGGCTCGCCGGGTTCCCGGCCTTCAGCGGTATCGAGTGCTTCGTTGCTCGCGGCGATGGCCTCTTCGGCCATCTCCAGCGCCTCGCGTCGTAGCTCCGGATCGTTGTAGGCCGCCTTTGCCTCCGCCACGAGTTCGGCCATGAATCTCTCCCGCTCGCGGCGGGTGAGGTAGTCGGTGATGGCCTCGCGCACCACCTCGGAGCGCGGCAGACCCTCCAGGCGTGCCTCCTCGGTGAGGCGGGTGTCGATCTCCTCGGGGATGCGGATACTGATAGCGGCCATGTCTGTCACCATGTAATACGAATCGTGATACAAAATGTAATCGAGGCTGGTGCCGGAGGCAAGCGGTCTAGTATTTCATCAAGATATCAAGGAGTAAGGAGGGTGTCGATGGACGTACAACAACCCGAATTGCCGATGCCCTTCCCGGAGCTGGCCGGCGACATGCCGCTGCTGCCGGCGCGCATGGTCAACGAATACCAATACTGTCCGCGGCTCGCCTATCTGGAATGGGTGCAGGGGGAGTGGGCCAAATCCTCCGATACGGTGGAGGGGCGCCATCGCCACCGCCGCGTCGACAAGCCCGGTGGCGAGCTGCCAGCGGCCGGTTCGGCCAAGGAGCGTTTTCATGCCCGCTCCATCATGCTGTCGTCCAACCGCCTCGGCCTCATCGCCCGCATGGATCTGCTCGAAGGCGAGGGCGACAGGGTCACGCCGGTCGACTACAAGCGGGGCAAGCGGCCCCATGTGGAGAAGGGGGGAGACAAATCACCCTCTCTTTACACCCCTATTATATATAGCTGGCAAGGCTTGCGGGGCTTTTTTTGGGAATACAAAGCCGTCTCACCTGCTTGTGTCACCGCAACACCAAGAGGGTATATGGCCTCAATGCATCTGAACGGGGAGTGTTATCATCTTGCTTGTTGATCTGCGTTACAAAATTTTTAAATATTTTTAAGGGGGAAATCTTGGGTCTCAGCACTTCACCTATTCTTGATTCGGCTGTTGATATGGTCACAAAGCTACAACATACGTTTCCCGCAGAGCATTTGGATATTGGCTCAGGACATGGCGATTTGATACATCTGTTGCGAAGTCGATTTGATGTGCGGTCTTCGGCGTGCGACTACACAGACAGCTTAATGAAACTTGATGATGTGAAAGTTAGTGTAGCAAACCTAAACACGCAAGGTCTGCCATATCAGGATTCAACTTTTGATTTGGTTACCAGCACAGAGGTGATTGAACACTTAGAACATTATAGATACACGCTTAGGGAAATGTTTCGAGTGTTAAAGCCAGGTGGAACTTTGGTTTTAACCACACCGAACATCTTGAATCTAAAATCAAGAATTCGTTTTTTAGTTTCCGGTTTTTACAACCTCTTCGGGCCATTACATTTTGATGAGAGCGAACTACATTCAACTGGCGGTCACATTAATCCCGTTTCGATTTTTTATCTGACACATTCTTTGATGGATGCTGGGTTTCGTGAACTTGTAGTTTCCATCGACAAGAAGCAGGGCACTTCTAAAGCTTAACTCCCTCTGTTGTATTTTCCGATAAAGTTATTCTCAGCAATAACCTTGATTGATGAGAAAAAGCAATATGGAACAGTTGATGAGTTCAATGAACCTTTCGTAAGGCAAATGAACTCATTGGATGTTCTACTTGGCAGAACGATTATTGTAGGATGTAGAAAACCAATACACTCGAAATAGGCAAACCCGAACTGGCGGTTCCGTTACCTTCCTGTCTACAGTGATAGCAACTGGTTAAGTTGATTACAAGCGCTGTGGTCGCCTGCTTTGCTCGATCCAGCCTATATACCCCCTCAAGAAATCATTCAGGCGGCTTTTTGTTTATCAGTAGCGCGTAAGCGGGTGGCTGTTTCCCCCTGCCTTTTATCCCCGGAGGGCGCAACAAAAACGCGCAGCGTTTTTGACACTCGCGCAGCGAGTGTGTATTGCGCTTATTGTTGTTTTTGACTTTCAACCGCAAACCCCACCCCGCACCGCTCGGCAGAAACATCCACCCAGTCCTTGGTTTTTCCGCGCATTCAAGTTTACTCGATATAGCACCCTTCACTTCACCCCTCAAGGGCATAAAACCTTTGGGGATCTATCAGGAGAAAAACGGAATGGCAGACCTCAAAACATTACTGGCAAAAAAAGCAGCGCTGGAAGCCTCTATACGCTCCGCCCGCGCCTCGATGAGTGGGGAGCTTCGCATAGCTGACGCACACGTTAAAAAGGCCCTTGGCGGGGCTGTGCCGGCGCTTGCGAAAGACGCCGAGACTTCGCCGGAAGTCCGCGCAATACTCGGTTTGATTGTTTGCGAAGCTGGCGCGGGGGTTAAATCTGCGGCGGGCCGGATGATTTACGACCGCCTGCGTTCTTCGCTTCCTCCAATCTAAAAGCCGGCGCGCCCGCCCGGACCAGGAGGCCGATCCGCTTGCGTCCCTGGGCAATGATCTGCCGCAGGCTGGCCATGTACTGGTCTGGATTGTGGACACTGACGGTCATCGAGCACCCCCCCTCTTTTGGTGCGGCCTATGGCGATTTCTGCCTTTAAGTTTTAGTTGTTACATTTTACGCTCAATTTGTCTCCTAAAGGGAGACGAACTTGCCGCTGAGTATCATTGATGCTATATTTACTGCGCAGTACGTTTCTTTTAGGGGCGCAAATTGAGCGCAAAATATCATTTACAAACGAAGACGCTAGGCCCGCGCGCAGCGCAGCTCTTCACTGAGCTGAATGAACTACGCCGGTCTACGTTCACCTTGGCGGATGTGGAATCGATCACCGGCCTATCGGCTGCGGCGGCCCGCAATCTCGTGCACAAGGCCCAGCGGCGAGGCTTGATCACGCGACTGAAGCCTGGCCTGTACAACCTCGTGCCATTCGAGCTCGGACGGGCCACTGAGCACATCGACAGCCCGTACTTGATCGCGCGTGAACTGGCCGGTACGGCGCCCTACTTCCTGTCGCACGGCACCGCACTTGAGTTGCATCGCATGGTGACGCAGCCGACCTTCACCGTGTATGTGTCATGCACGCGGCGCGTGCGTCCGCAGACGGTGGGCGGCTATGACTTTCGGTTTGTCCACATTACGGCGGAGCAAGAATTCGGAGTCATGAAGCATTGGATCGACAAGGAGCGCTTCGTGATGATCAGCGACATGGAGCGCACCATCATCGATGGTCTCCGACACCCAGCATTTGCCGGTGGCATTACCGAAGTCGCCAAGGGGTTGTGGATGAAGCGGGACGTACTGAAAGTCGAACGACTGTTGGACTATGCGCGACGCCTCGGCGTCGGCGCCATCGTGCGACGCCTCGGCTACCTGCTGGAACACTATGGCCTGGCCGATGCTTCGGTGCTGGAGCCGCTGCGCGGCATGCTAACGGCAACTTACCAGCGCCTTGATCCACTGCTCCCCGCCGAGGGAGCATTCCTCTCACGTTGGCGACTCCGGCTCAACGTGACTCCCGAAGAACTGGATGCCGTGAGGCTTGGCTGATGATTCCACAACGCAACATTTCTCTGATCTCGAACACGCTGGTGACCGCTGGAGGGCGGCGCATCCCCGAGGCCGTCATCGAACGCGATTACGTGCTGGCCTGGTTCCTGACCGGTTTGGCCGGTCATCCGTTACGCGACGTGCTGGCCTTCAAAGGTAGCACGGCCCTGTGACGCTGCTGGTTCGAGGACTATCGATTTTCGGAAGACTTGGACTTCACGCTGACCCGTCCGATCACCCTCGAAGAGATACTGGCGGGATTGAACGAAATCTTCGCGGCGGTTGAGGCCGCCTGCGGCTTGCGGATCGCTTTCGACCGCGAAGACCGCCACGGCCACCAGAACAGTCACACGTTTTATCTGCGCTACCAGGGGCCGCTGCCCGCCGCGAACGACGTGAAGGTGGATATCACGATCAACGAAGTCCTGTGCTTCCCGCTGCAAGACCGCTCGATTCATCGCACCTACGACAGCTTTGACGACCTGCCCGAAGGGCCGACCGTGAAGGTCTACGCCATCGAGGAGATCGTGGTTGAAAAGCTGCTGGCCTTGAGCGATCGGGCGCGTAACGAACCGCGCGGCTTGTATGACCTTTGGTATCTGTTCGGCTCCACCGACTTGCGCGTTGCAGAAATACGCGCAGAACTCGATGCCAAGTTGGCACTGCGGCAACGCGTCGTTGCAGGCATGGAGCAGGCAATTGCCACCAAGGAAGATCGTCTGCGGCGACTTTGGGCCGCCCGCCTCGCGCACCAGATGAGCCAACTGCCGTCATTCGATGACGTCTTTCGGGAGGTATTGCGTGCCGTTCGCGCTGCCGACTTGCCGAAGGCGGATGGTTGATCGGCGGCCTGCCCACCAAAGGAAGTCCCATGGCCGATTTGTCCTCCATAGAACGCCGCAAACTGGAACGACTGCTCCGCATGGGCAGCGGCTACGTGCTCGATTTCTCGGACCGCACGTTCAGCGAGTTCTTCGAGGAGCACACGCGCCGTGACATCGATGCCACGGTCTACCGCGAGCGTGGCACTTCCAAAGCCAACCGCTTACGCGGATTCTGGGCGGTCGAAGGCAACCATCTGGTCGGCAAAGTCATCCAGGCGCTGATCTTGTACGGTCAGGCTGAGAACTGTTTTGGCAACGAGCCGGGATTGACCGAGCTGACCGACGATTGCTTGAAGATCGCCAGCCGCATGATGCGCGACACGCCCGTCGCCGAGATGGACGCACTCACCGCCACAGCCGACGAACGCGATTTCGAAACCGTCGCTCAACACGTACGCGAGGCGATCGAGAAGAACCAACCCGAAGCCGCCCTGGATCGGCTGCACACGTTCGTCATCAAGTACGTGCGCACGCTATGCGAACAGCGTGGCGTTGAAATCAACCGCGACAAGGCATTGCACAGCATCTTCGGTGAGTATGTGAAGCGCCTACGCGATGCGGGTCAGATTGAATCGTTGATGGCCGAGCGCATCCTGAAGTCAAGCATCTCGGTGCTCGAAGCCTTCAATGACGTTCGCAACAACAAGAGCCTCGCACATGACAACCCGATCCTCAACTACGAGGAAAGCCTGCTCATCTTCAACCACGTTGCCAGTTCAATCCGTTTCATCAAATCACTCGAAGCCAGAACGAAACATGTGACCACGCCGAAATCGATCGCGGCACTCGATGACGATTTGCCGATCTAGTTTGTCCGTGCGTATTGATATTCGACAAAACGACGATATTTACCGTGCAGTGAATCTTGATCGCCAATTTCAGGCGTCCGGGCGTTGCCACCGTCGGGCTCGCGGGCGTTGCCCCACGCCTCATGCCGAGTCGCGGCCATGCGGCTTTGATCCCTGATGCCTCCGGCCCACCGGGCCTGCGCGCGCCGCTTGCCGTTAAGGCAGTGGAGTGTGTGGAGGGGCGGCCTTGCTGTTCCCTTCAACGTACCACGTCGTTCTCGCCGTCAAGGGCTACGCGCTTAGGCGCTTGCGTCCTGGCGGCCGTCTGCGACCCCTGACTGCTGCGCTGCGTCGTGTTCCTCCGGTTCCGGGCAATTCCGCCCGATTCGGACAGGAGCACGATCATGTCGCAACTTACTCATTCTCTCAATTCTTCCCTTCTCGTTCGCGATGTCGCGGGCGACTACCGTCCGGCCAACGCCGACGAGGTGTTGCAGGCGGCGCGGCGTGTGCTCGCAGAACAGATGCGTGGCTGCGAAGCGCTGAACTCGCCGCAGGTGGTGCGCGACTTCCTGCGGGTCAAGCTGGGGACGCTGGAGCACGAGGTGTTCGGCGTCATCCACCTGGATGCACAGTATCCGCTCCATTAACCCCACTCTCCCATGCCCGGCTTTACGCCGCGGCGCTGACATCATCACCTCACCCCGGCGCCGGGGTGAGACCATACCTACCCTGATTGTTAAAGAACTGTTGCCACTCCGGTTGGCCCGTCCTGCCGATCGACCCCTCCATGGCCCACACGATATCAGCGTGAAGCGAGGTATGGGAGGGTGGGGTTAATGGAGCGGATACGATCAAATCCATGACGCGGTACCGCACCTGCACATGGTTCTCGCCGTAGACAGGACTGGGCGCCTCGATGAAGGCCTGCTCCTCTTTGGCCGCGTCTTTGAGTCGCACCTTGTTACCATAGAGTTTTGGCCTTCCCTTGCCGCGACTGACAGGCGCGGGTGCCGGCAAATAGGCCACCACGCAGCCCTTGGCCCGTGTCAGGAGTTGGTGGCCACCGGCAAGCAAGGGCAGGATGATTTTTGCGCTCGCGTAGTAGGCGTCAGCGATGAGCAGAACCTGCCGCTGGCACATCCCGACTCATGTCAACAGGAGCACCACCAGTTTATCGAGGAGCGTGCGAGCATCGCGGTTGGAGAACACCAATCCCTCATGGATCCGCGACACCAGCGGCACGGCAGCCACCTGTCCGGCTGCGCATTGCACCAGCAGGGAAATGGCCTGCATCGAGTGCCCCATGATGTAGGGAGGCTTAGTGTTACCGGCAGATTGTTGATGCAGCAGCTTCACGCCCGGCATCTTGCCACCTTCCTTGGGTGCTTTTATCCCGTCGGCGAGGACGACCAGGCGCGAGTTCACCTCGAATGGACGAAACAGCCTCAAGCATAGGCGTGGCCAGCAAGCCGTCAGTGTTTCGAGATCGAGTCCTGCGCTGTGGAAGAAATGCAGGAAGCGGTGATCGGCCTTGCCGGAGAAATCGAGCGCTCGTACGAAACTGGTAACGCCGGTATTGTCCGCGCGGCAGCACAGACCTGCCAGAGTCAGTAGCATCCGGAAGAATGTGCGGGTACGGGAACACGCTGGACGCAGTTCGAGCACGGCTGTCAGCCAATAATTCCAAAGCATAGATTCTCCACAAAGTTGCGCGAATGTCCGACAGCATTATGCTGCTCTCGGACGCAACGTGCTATACTTCAGCGACGGAAACAGAGATCTATTTCATCATGGCCACGAACCGCGAAACGACACTGGAGAAACAGATAGAGAAAACCAAGACGACGTTGGTGGCGCTGGGAGATATGCGCCCAGGAAGTCTGTCAAAACAGTACAACGTATGTGGCAAACCGGGATGCAGCTGCAAGGCAGACCCGCCTAAAAAACACGGTCCCTACTACCAGGTGAGCTACACGCGCAAGGGAACGAGCAGCAGTAAGTTCGTCAAAAAAGAAGATTTGCCTGAAGTGCGAAAGCAGATCAAGAATTACGAGAAGATGAAGCTACTGGCGGACCGCTGGATTGATTTGGCGACGGAATTATCCAATCTCAGGATCGCCAAAGGAAAAGCGAAAATCCCAGCGAGAACTTAGCACTGTCTAGTTAGAGAGCGAGGGGGCTTTTATAGACCGAGCCGTTCCCAAATGACGCTCGTCGGTGCCGCGCGATTTAGGGTATAAAAATGCAGGCCAGGTGCCCCGGCAGCCAGAAGTTCACTACAGAGCGCGGTTGTGACATCGAGTCCGAAGGACCGGATGGACTCGGCATCGTCGCCATAACTCTCCAGTCTGCGCCGGATCCACCGCGGGACCTCAGCACCGCAGGCCTCCGAGAACCGTAGCAGCTGGCGGTGGTTGGTGATCGGCATGATACCGGGGACGATGGGTATGGTTAAGCCAAGCGCCTGGCAGGCATCAACGAACCAGTAATAGGCATCGGCGTTATAAAAATATTGGGTAATGGCGGAGTTGGCTCCGGCCTCCACCTTTTCCTTGAAGTGGACGATATCTCCCTCGGCGCTGGTTGCCTGCGGGTGAATCTCCGGGTAGGCCGCGACCTCGATGTGGAAATGGTCCCCGGTTTCGGCACGTATGAACTGAACGAGCTCATAGGCATAACGAAAGTCTCCCGGATCGACCATGCCCGACGGGAGATCGCCCCGCAATGCCACGATGTGGCGGACCCCTAGGGCCTTATAGGTTGCCAGCACTTCGCGAAGACCCTCACGGGTCGACCCAATGCACGAGAGATGCGGGGCTGCCGCCCTTTTATGTTCGCCGATCTCGCGCACGGTCTCTAGAGTGCGCTCCCGCGTACTTCCACCGGCCCCAAAGGTCACCGAGAAAAATCGGGGATTTAGGGGCGCCAGTTGCACTAAGGCGGCACGAAAGGCGCCATGGGCCTCCTCGCTCTTTGGAGGAAAGAACTCGAAGCTAAAGACCCGCGCGTGCTGTTTTTGGAGCTCCATTGCGTTAGGTTTAGTAGCGGTAACGGGCGGGCTTGTACGGGCCGTTCACGGGCACGTTGATGTACTGCGCCTGCTCTGCGGTAAGCTCGGTTAGGTGTGCGCCGATTTTGCTTAAGTGCAATCGTGCCACTTTCTCATCTAGGTGCTTCGGGAGCGTATAGACCTTGGGCTCATAGAAGTCCGGGTGGTTCCATAGCTCGATCTGCGCCATCACCTGGTTCGTAAAGGACGCCGACATAACGAAGCTCGAATGACCCGTAGCACAGCCCAGGTTCACAAGTCGACCCTCGGCCAACACGATCACCTTTTTGCCGTCTGGGAACACGATGTGGTCGACCTGCGGTTTGATGTTTTCCCAAGGCAGCGTACGCAAGGCCTCGATGTCGATCTCAGAATCGAAATGCCCGATATTGCAGACGATTGCCTCATGCTTCATGACCCGTACATGTTGCAGGCCGATTACATGAACGTTGCCAGTGGCGGTAACGAAGATGTCGCCGAGCGGTGCGGCCTCGTCTAAGGTGACGACGCGATACCCCTCCATGGCCGCCTGGAGCGCGCAGATCGGATCGACTTCTGTGACCCATACAGTCGCACCCATGCCTCGGAAGGCTTGCGCACAGCCCTTGCCGACATCGCCATAGCCCGCGACGACACAAATCTTGCCGGCGATCATGACGTCCGTGGCGCGCTTGATGCCGTCGATCAAGGATTCGCGGCAGCCGTAGAGGTTGTCGAATTTCGATTTCGTGACTGAGTCATTGACGTTGAAGGCGGCGCACAAAAGCTTACCCTTGGCCTCAAGGTCATAGAGCCTATGAACGCCGGTGGTTGTCTCTTCGGACAGCCCGCGCACATTCTTCATGAGTTCGGGGTAGCGATCGTGCATGACTGCCGTCAGATCGCCGCCGTCATCGAGCAGCATGTTCGGGTGCCAACCATCGGGCCCGGCCACGGTCTGATCTATACACCACCAGAACTCCTCCTCGCTTTCACCCTTCCAGGCAAAAACTGGGATTCCACGGGCCGCCATGGCGGCTGCAGCATGATCTTGCGTCGAGAAAATATTGCATGACGACCAGCGCAATTCCGCGCCGAGATCGACGAGCGTTTCCATCAGCACGGCGGTCTGGATGGTCATATGGAGACTGCCTGCGATCCGGGCCCCCTTTAGCGGGTGGATCCCCTTATACTCCTCGCGCAAGGCCATGAGCCCCGGCATCTCCGTCTCGGCGATCGCGATTTCCGCGCGGCCGTAATCGGCCTGTGTCATGTCCGCGACCTTGTAGTCGCAAGCTTGCTGCGTGTGAACTGCCGATTTCATTTTGCTCTCCTACCGCGACAACGATTGAACTTTTTTGTCGGCTACAGCCGCGCGCAAAACCTCAGCCTTATCCGTGCGCTCCCAGCCAAACTCTGGTTCCGTGCGCCCAAAATGTCCATATGCCGCAGTTTTGGCATAGATTGGCCGCAAAAGATCCAGGGTCTGGATGATCGCCTTGGGCCGCAGGTCAAAGTGCTCGGCCACGAGCTCTGCGATTCGACTGTTGCTGATGATGCCGGTGCCAAAGGTTTCTACATGGATGGATACTGGCCGGGCCACGCCGATGGCGTAGGCGACCTGAATCTCGCAACGTGCGGCCAAACCGGCCGCAACGATGTTCTTGGCGACGTACCGCCCGGCGTAGGCTGCGGATCGGTCGACCTTGGAGGGATCCTTGCCTGAGAATGCGCCGCCCCCGTGACGGGCCATGCCGCCGTAGGTGTCGACGATAATTTTCCGGCCCGTGAGGCCACAGTCGCCGACCGGACCCCCCACCACGAAGCGGCCGGTCGGGTTGATGAAGTATTTAGTCTCCTTCCTGAGCCAGCTTTCCGGTAGCACGGGCTTGATGATCTCTTCCATCACCGCCGCCTTCAGGTCTGCGTAGCTGACGTCGGGGCTATGTTGAGTGGAAACCACGACCGTATCGATCGCCACGGGTTTGTCATTTTCGTAGCGGATAGTGACCTGGCTCTTGGCGTCCGGGCGCAACCAAGGTAGTTGTCCAGACCGGCGCACCTCGGCTTGCCGCCGTATCAGGGCGTGCGCGAGGGTGATCGGCATGGGCATCAGCGTCTCGGTCTCGTTGGTCGCGTAACCGAACATGAGCCCCTGGTCGCCAGCACCCTGCTCAAGATCAAGCCCTTGGCCTTCGTCTACCCCTTGCGCGATGTCTGGCGATTGCTTGTCCATAGCGACGATAACGGCGCAGGCATCACCGTCGAAGCCCATGCTCGCGTTATACCCAATCCGGCGAATGGTGCTGCGCGCGATCTCCGTGAAATCGATCGTTGCCGTGGTCGTGATTTCCCCAGAGACCACCACAAGTCCTGTGTTGACTAGGGTCTCGCACGCAACTCGTCCGCGCGGATCTTGCGCTAGCACTGCATCAAGCACCCCGTCTGAGATCTGATCCGCGATTTTGTCGGGGTGACCTTCGGATACGGACTCAGACGTAAAGAGGTAGGATTCGGCCATGATGACTCCTGAGGTATAAAATAGGATGAGGCGCTTTTTAAAGAGGACAAGAGCCGCACTGTTAGAACCGCGCACCTTAACATAGTTCCGCCCGTTAATTAACAGGGCGGCCGGGTCTTTTTTGGCAAGTGGCCACTGACCCGTTACCATGCGTATATGTTGCCTATTCCCCCACGACCCTTGCTGAGATTGACCGGCAAGGCGATCTCAGATTATGACATGATTAGGTCTGGAGACCGCGTACTCGTTGCCGTTTCTGGCGGCAAGGATAGCCTAAGTCTCCTGCATGTGCTTTTGCATCTGCAACGCAAGGCCCCGCTGCCCTTTACGCTTGGCGCTGTCACGGTCGATCCCGGCATCGAGGGGTTCGATCCAGCACCGCTCGTCCCTTATCTGGCGGAGCTCGGTATCCCGTATTTTTACGAGCGGCAGGCGATTGCCGAGCGCGCCAAAACGAATCTTGGCAATGACTCTTTTTGCAGTTATTGCGCGCGAATGCGCCGCGGCACCCTCTATCGGGTGGCTCGAGACCAGGGGTTTCATGTCCTGGCTTTGGCCCAACACCTAGACGATATCGCGGAATCCTTCCTGATGAGCGCCTTTCACGCGGGCAGCCTACATACCATGCGGGCGCATTATCGGATTGATGCTGGCGATTTGCGTGTCATCCGTCCCTTTGTATACGCGCGCGAGCGCCAACTGCGAGATTTTGCCAAGGCCGCCGATTTGCCGGTTATCACCGACAATTGCCCCGCATGTTTTCGCAAGCCCACGGAGCGGGCGGCCATGAAGGCCCTATTAGCCACCGAGGAGTTACGTCATAACGGGCTTTTCCCGAGCCTCCTTCGGGCTATGCACCCCTTGCTGGGTAGCACGGAAATCCCTTGAAGACACCAAGCGGTGACCAAGATGCCTCGATTCTGGCACAATGCCGCGCATGATTGAGGTCTCTGACTTAACGGGCACACATCGCGTGCGGGCCCGCCTTGGCTTTTTGGCGCCCCGGTATTGGCCGACCTGGGCGGCGCTTGGCGTCTTGCGACTGACCCTTTATCTGCCGTTGCGCGTACGCGCTTGGCTGGGGCAGCGTTTGGGTGATCTATACTGCCGATCCAACCATAAGAGGCGGCGCATTGCCACGATCAATATCGCGCTCTGTTTCCCAAGCTGGACCCCCGAACAGCAGCAAATGGCTGTACGGCAGCACTTTCGCTTGGCGGCGCAAGCCGTTTTTCATATCGCGGTTTTGTGGTGGGGAAGCGAACAGGCCATTGATCGCTGTCTACGCGTCAAGGGCCTCCATCATTATAGAGAAGCAAAGGCGGCCGGCCACAACGTCATCGTCTTGCATTGCCACTCGCTCGGTCTTGAGGCGAGTCTTGTCTTGTCGCGCTATTTTCCCTACGTGGGGTTCATGAAGTCCCTCAAAAATCCGGTCTTGGATTTCGTTATGACGCGGGGGCGAGAGCGTTTCGGGGGGCGTGTATTTGATCGCCGCTCGGGCCTAAGGCCCCTCATCCGCGCGATTCAAGGGGGCCTTGGCGCCTCCTATATCCCGGACGAAGACCTCGGGCCTAAGGAGTCGGTCTACGCCCCCTTTTTCGGCGTGCCAGCGGCGACCTTGCCGACTCTTGGGCGGTTGGCGCGCATCACTCACGCGGTGGTGATCCCGTGCTTTACCAAACTCTTGCCAGAGGGCGGCTGCGAGATGTGGTTAGAGCCGCCCATGGCCTCGTTTCCGACTGGGAGCGCGTTAGGGGACGCCACTGCGATGAATGCCGCAATCGAGCGTGCGATCCTGATTATGCCCGAGCAATACATGTGGACCATGAAGCGCTTTAAGACGCGCGACGATGGCGTCTCGCCCTATGAGTGAACGCCGGGGTGTCGCGGAATGTCTTTTAAGCGGTATTTTCCAGCTGGTGGGCGTCATTCCTTGGCCGCTGCTCTCGCTGGGCGGTGCCGTCCTCGGGGGTCTTGCCTACGTTCTGGCTCGCCGCCCGCGCCAGATCGCGATGACCAATGTCCGGTTGTGTTTCCCGGATCTGTCGCAGCGCGAGCGTCGGCAATTGATCCGTCGTCACTTCGTGGCAATAGCCCAGAATGCGCTGGCGATCGCGCGCTTGTGGTGGGCCTCGCCACGTGAGCTAGAGGCCCGCGTGCGCATCATCGGGCGCGAGCCCTATGATGAGGCCCTGCGCGAAGGTCGCAACATTATTTTTCTGGCCCCCCATTTCCTCGGGCTCGAGGTCGGAGGGCTTAGGCTCTCATTGGAGCGCCCGGTCGTCAGCATGTATCGGCCGCCCAAGACCGCGCTCGCGGGTGCGCTCTTGAATCGGCGCCTGCGTTTTGGGGCCGTGCTCTGGCGCAATGATGCCCCGTTGCGCTCCTTGATCCGGAGCATTCGTGAGGGGAAACCGTTTTATTACCTACCCGATCTTGACCCCGGATTGGCGGCTTCGGTGTGTGCCCCCTTTTTTGGCATCCCCACGCCCACCCTCACCGCCCTCTCGCGGATCGCGCGCCTTACGGATGCGGTCGTGCTGCCCTGCTTTACCCGTAAATTGCCAGGTATGGGCGGTTTCGAGATCGCGATTCGCCCGGCGCTTACCCCGTTTCCGACCGACGAGCCCTTGGCGGATGCCGCGCGCATGAATGCCGCGATCGAGGAAGGCATTCGCTCGATGCCGGAGCAATACCTATGGACCTACAAGCGGTTCAAGCGCGCCCGGGTCGACGGCCGGTCTTTGTATGACTGATCGCGCCGGGAGTCTCGCCCATGCGTCCGCGCGCCTAGGCCTTGGGGTGATGTGGCTTTTGAGCCACCTGCCCTTGCCGGTGCTCGCGCTCCTCGGGCGCGCTTTGGGCCTCATTTTCTACGCCTTGCATCGGAACCGGCGCCGGGTC
The DNA here is from genome assembly GCA_035530915.1 of Acidiferrobacter sp. Classification (GTDB taxonomy): domain Bacteria; phylum Pseudomonadota; class Gammaproteobacteria; order Acidiferrobacterales; family Acidiferrobacteraceae; genus Acidiferrobacter. The sequence continues at coordinate 14,707 of DATKTV010000027.1, forward strand.
GTCGCAACGAACCTAAGCCTCTGTTTTCCGGAGCTATCCCCAGCGGCCCGCAGGCACCTGGCGCGTGCGCATTTTGCGGCCTTGGGTCAGGGCCTGTTTGACCTGACTATCGCCTGGTGGGCGAGTGCTGCGCGCCTCCAGCGGCTTGTGTCGTTTCAGGGGCGTGAGCACTACGATCAGGCCCTCGCTCGAGGCCGCGTGATCCTGTTTACCCCCCATTTCGTGGCGCTCGAGCTTGGCATCGTGCTCTCGCTCGAACGGCCTATGGCCAATGTCTACCGGGAGCTGCAGAACCCGGTGTTTGAACAGGCCTTTCGGAACGGCATCGGGCGTTTTGGGGCAACCCTGATTACCCAGGGCCAGGGCGTGCGCCCGGTCTTAAAGGCACTGAAAGAAGGGCGCGGCCTTTACTATCTTCCAGATCAGGATTTTGGGGAGCGCAGTAGTGTATTTGCCCCCTTTTTTGGCGTTCCCGCCGCTACACTGCACGCCGTAGGCCGACTGGCGCGTGCGGCTCATGCCGAGGTCGTACCGTGCTATGTCTGGCAAAAGCCCTATGGGCGCGGCTATGAAATCGCTTTTGGCGAGGCGCTCGCATCGTTTCCGAGCGGTGATGTCGAGCAGGACGCGCGGACCACGAATCAGGCGATTGAGGAGGGCATACGCCAACACCCAGAGCAGTACTTTTGGGTGCATAAGCGCTTTAAGACCCGGCCACCGGGCATGCCCCCCGTTTATCTTTGAGTCTCGCTGTGGGAAGCGCCGGGGCTTGTCGGGCGCCGCCAAGGACCAGGACATTTTAGGGTGCGGGCTTGGTGAGTCGCTTTAGGAAGACGCGCATCTCTTTTGCCGCCTGGATATGTCCGGCGGCCTCGGCGGCCTTGATGCCCTCCTCGTAGGCTGTTTGCGCCGCCGCAATCTGCCCGGAGCCGGTGAGTGCGGCGCCCAGGAGTTTCCATGCGGCAGTGTGGCGGGGGTTGAAGGCGAGCGCCGCACGGAGATGGATGATCGCCCGCTCGTAGTCCTCACCGCGGAGGTACTCGCCGCCTAGGCCGAATCGCAGCAGGAGGCTATCCTGACCGCGGGCCAGCATGTTTTCCATTGACTTGATATCCATCCCGTCTCCTGTGTGCGCCCCTCACCCTAAGGGTTCGCGTTCTTCCAGAATCGCTCGTCACATCATGCGCGGCCGGCCGCGGGCCCACGCTCGATTTGGGCGATCAAGGGCGCTTCACGAGCCGTGCGTAGTAGAAGCCGTCCATGTCGGCCTCGCCGGGGAGGAATTGCCAGCCATGGTGGCGACGTCGGCCAACGGCAAAGCTTATATCGGTCTCGCTCGCGTCTTTTGTGCGATCCAGGAAGCCGCTGATCTGCGCATCGTTTTCCTCCGGCAAAACCGAGCACGTGGCGTAGACCATGGTGCCCCCAGGGGCTAGGTTTTGCCATAAGCGGTCGAGCAGCTGCGCTTGGGTGCGGCACAGGACGGCCAGATCGAGGTCGCGTCGATGGAGCTTGATGTCCGGGTGACGACGAATGACGCCGGTCGCCGAGCAGGGCGCATCGAGCAGGATGCGCTGAAAGTTTTCCGTCAGTGTCTCCGTAGCGAGATCTAAAGTGAGAACGCGGACCTTATGGTCTTGGCCGAGACGGGTGAGCGTATCACCCAGCTGCGCGACTCGCGATGGATCGCGGTCAACGGCCGTGATGAGGGCGCCGGGGGCCATTTGGGCCAAGTGACCGGTCTTGCCGCCGGGGGCGGCGCAGGCATCAAGGACGGTCTCGCCTGCTATCGGTGCGAGCAGCAGCGCGGCCAGTTGGGCGGCGGCGTCCTGTACCGACACTAAGCCGTCACGAAAGCCGGGGAGATCCAAGATCGGTGTGGCCTTTGCGAGGGTGATGGCCCCCGGTGCTATGGGATGCGGGGTCGCCGCGATGCCCGCCTGTTCGAGTCGCTCCAGGTAGGCCTCCCGTGAGCACTGTTGGGTATCGACCCTCAGGCACAAAGGCGCCCGTTCATCGTTGGCCTCAAGAATGGCAAGCCAAGTATCCGGCCAAGCCGCTTGCAGACGCTGGATGAACCAGGCGGGGTGGTTGTTTTCCGCAAAAGAGGATGCGGATTTGGCCGCGAGTGCGGCCCGCAGTACCGCATTGACGACCCCGCGGGCCCAGGGTTTCCCGAGCGCCTCGGTAGTCGCAACGGCCTCGGAGACCGCAACGGCTCTTGGGCTATCCATATTGCGCGCCTGATAAAGGCCCATGAGGATAAGCGCATAAATATCTTGATCTGCTGGCTTGAAGGGCCGTTTAAGGAGGGGTTCGACTAAGGCCATCAACCCCAAGGTTTGGCGGACGGTGCCAATAGCGAGCTCCTCGACCAACCCATGACGCCCATGCGTATCCCGGTCAAGATCCAAGGCCGCGTCAAGCGCGCGACCGGCAAAGACCGTTGTGATGATGCGGACGGCGCGGGCCCGTAGGGCGAGCGCGTGGCGAATATTAGCCAATACGATCGCCTATGGTGAGCGGGTGCCCCTGGAGAAAGCTTAACGCCGTCTGCGGCCGCCCATTGGCGGGCTGTACGGTCAAAATGGCCAATGTCCCTTGCCCTGTACCGATCCTGAACTCCCCGCGAACCTGAAGGACTTGTCCAGGGCTGTGGGTGTTGTCGGCAATGGCGCGAGCGGTGCAAATCTTGACCGATGCCCCATGGATGGTAGTCGCGGTCCCCGGCCACGGGGTGAGGGCGCGCACCTGTCGCTCCAGCGCCAGGGCGTCACGACCCCAGTCGATGATCGCCTCGTCTTTGCGCAGCTTGCGAGCGTAACTGGCGCCCCATGTCGGTTGGGGCGTGGCCGGCACCTCCTGGCCGTCGCGCAAGGAGGCTAGCGCGTCGATTAGGGCCTGTGCCCCCATCTGCGCCAAGCGGCTTGCCAATTGCGGCGTCGTCTCCAGCTGGCCGATGGGCGTGGCGACATGGCTTAGCATGGGCCCCGTATCCAGGCCCTCGTCTAGCCGGATGATTGTGACGCCGCTCTCTTGATCCCCGGCCTCAATGGCGCGCGCAATAGGGGCCGCCCCCCGCCAGCGCGGCAAAAGCGATGCATGCACATTGAGGCAGCCATGGGCAGGTAAGGCCAAGAGCCCCTTGGGAAGGAGCAGCCCATAGGCGACCACGACCACGACGTCGGGCTTTAGCGTGCGCACTATGGCCTCGGCGGCCGCGCCGTCTTCTGGGCTAAAGACCGGAATTCCCAAGGCCTGAGCCTGCATTTTGACGGCGCTTCCGGTGATCTTCCGTCCGCGTCCCGCCGGTCGATCGGGCTGCGTAAGGGCCCCCACTATGGGGTAGCCCGCAGCCACGAGCGCGGCGAGTGTTGGGCAGGCGAACTCCGGTGTGCCAGCGAAAACGACGTTCACGAGGGCATGACTCACATCGCCAAGCGCTGGTGTTTTTCGATCTTTTTTCGGATCCGTTGTTGCTTTAGCCGGGAGAGATAGTCGACAAAGACCTTGCCGTCTAGGTGGTCAATTTCGTGCTGTAGGCAGACCGCCAGGAGGTCTTCGGCAACCAACTGAACCGGTGCCCCCTGCTCGTCTAAGGCATGCACCTCGACCCGCTGGGCGCGTTCAACCTCTTCAAATACCCCAGGAACGGACAAACAACCCTCTTCCATGCTGCACAGGCCATCGCGCTGCACGATAATAGGGTTCACGAACGCCCGCAGGTCCTTGCGATCGCTCGAGATATCGATGACCACCACCCGCGCGTTCACCCCGACTTGGACGGCCGCAAGCCCGATCCCGGGCGCCTGATACATGGTGTCGGCCATATCGCGAATGAGTTGCTGAATTTCCGCATCGACGCGCGCGACGGGAAGCGCTTTTTTGCGCAGGCGGGGATCGGGGTAATAAAGGATTTCACGCAGTGCCATGGGCCTATTATACCTAATTTGCCGCACCCGCACCCCTTTCAAGGTGGACGCCCGCCAGATCACCCACTACACTTCACGACTATGCGCCGACTTTGTCTGAGTATCTGTCTGCTCGCGGTCTTTACTGCCCACGCCTCGGCAGACCGCTTGATCATGCCCCACACCCCCCGCCAGTACATCGTGCGGACGGGCGATACCTTATGGGGCATTGCCAACCATTTCTTCAGGGACCCCTGGCGGTGGCCTGGAATCTGGAACCGTAATCGCCAGATTCGCAACCCGAACCTCATTTATCCAGGGGACACCATCGCCTTGCGCTACGCCAAGGGGCGACCGTATCTTGTCGATCTCAGCCCATCACCGGTGGTCGGCCCCACTCAAGGCGCGTCCGCGGGGCAGACATCGGCCGGCACGACGGTCTTAAGGCCGTCGGTGCGCTCCGAACCCCTGTTGGTGCCGATTCCCACCTTGAGCCCAAACGTGATAGCGCCGCTTCTCCAACGCGCGCTAGCGCTCTCGGGGCGCGACTTCCAGCGCTTGGGTTATGTGGCGGCCAGCGTCCACCACCATACCTTCTTTGGCGCGCCTAGCCTTTTTTACGCACGCCATCTGGGCGCTCATCCGGCCAAGGCCTACGATATTTACCGACAGGGCCCCGCCTTGGTCGATGCCAATGGGGATTTCCTGGCCTATGAGGCGATCTACATAGGGCACGCCAAGCTCGTGCGTCCTGGGCGGTTACCGGAACTTGAGGTGACCTCTTCCGATCGCGAGGTAGAGTCAGGCGATCGCCTGATGCGGTGGCGCCCCGCGCCACCGATCCCTTATTACTTTCCGCGGGCCCCAAGCCAGTCGCTGAACGCGGTTGTGGTGGCCGCTACCCACAGCGAGATTAATCTCGGCACCTACGCGGCGTTGGCGATCAGCATCGGGAAAGCGAGCGGCGTGCGCCAAGGCTACGTTTTGCGGATCTACAGCCGCCCACAAGACTTCTACGACCCCGTCGCCAAGGAAAACGTCCTTGGCCGCCGCCAGCCCATCGGCTTACTGATGATCTTTAAAGTGTACGACAAGGTGAGTTACGGCATCGTCATGCAATCCCGGCGCGAAATCCACGTCGGCGATCTGGTCGCCACCCCTTAAGATTGACCTGGGGGGTTCTTTGCTCCATGCTTTAAGTCAAGGCGTGGATGACGCCAGACCTCGGGAGCGGACCGGAGAGTGCAAGATCCTGAAATGAAAGAAAACGTCCTCGATGTCCTTATGTACTTGTTTGAGAATTATATGGACGAGGGACCAGACTTCAATCCCGACCAGGAATCCCTGGTGGCTGAGCTTGCGCAAGCTGGCTTCCCCAAAGGCGAGATCGCCAAGGCTTTTATTTGGCTTGAGGGCCTCGCGGCCTTGAGGGACGATGAGACGCCTTCGCTCGCCAATGCATCGCTCAAGTCTTTACGGATCTATTCTGAAGACGAGCGGAAGAAAATGGACGTGGAATCGCGCGGCTTCCTGCTGTTTCTGGAACAGGGGGCGGTGCTGGATTCGGCGGCTCGCGAGCTTGTCATCGATCGGGTTATGGCACTCGAGACAGACGAGATCGATTTGGAGCAGCTGAAATGGATCATCTTGATGGTGCTGTTCAACCAGCCTGGCCAAGAGCAGGCATACGCCTGGATGGAGGACCTTGTGTTTAACGAAATGCAAGGTGCCCTCAACTAGGTTTCCTCAATCTTCGGTGTCTTATGCCATGGCATTCATATTGCCAAGGGCTATAGTGCGCGCCCCTTTCTTGTCGTTTAGAACAACTCATGGCTAAGAATCTTATCGTTGTCGAATCGCCTGCGAAGGCCAAGACAATGGCCAAATATCTCGGCAAGGACTTTACGGCCTTGGCGTCCTATGGCCATGTGCGCGACCTTGTTCCAAAAAAGGGCGCGGTCGACACCGAGCACGATTTCCACATGAAATATGAAATAATCGAGAAGAATCGTAAACATGTCGACTTGATTATCAAGGCTATGAAAAAGGCCGACGTCTTGTATCTCGCGACCGATCCGGATCGCGAAGGCGAGGCAATTGCGTGGCACTTGTACGAGATACTAAAAGACGAAGGCCTGATCAAAGACAAGCCCGTCTACCGCGTTGCGTTCCACGAAATTACCAAACGTGCCATTCAACAAGCCGTAAAGGAACCACGCCAGCTTTCGGAAAATCTCGTGAACGCCCAACAGGCGAGACGGGCGCTCGATTATTTGGTCGGCTTTAACCTCTCGCCACTCTTGTGGAAGAAGGTGCGCCGGGGCTTATCGGCGGGCCGCGTCCAGAGTCCAGCGTTACGCTTGATCGTGGAGCGGGAAGAGGAGATTGAAAAATTCGTTGTCCGCGAATATTGGACCATCGAGTCGGAAATGGAGGCGCACAAGCAGGCGTTTCGCGCCAAGCTGACGATCCTTTCCGGCACAAAACTCGACCAATTTGCCATTCCCGATGCGGCGCGCGCAGCGGAGGTGGAGGCGCAACTCCACCATGGCGCGCCTCAGGGCACCTACCGGGTAGTGGCGGTCGAGCGCAAACAACGCAACCGCAATCCAGCCCCGCCTTTTACGACATCGACCCTCCAACAGGAGGCTGCGCGCAAGCTTCATTTTACGGCGCAGCGGACCATGCGTACGGCGCAACAGCTGTATGAAGGGGTGGAGATTCAGGGCGAGACCATCGGTCTTATCAGCTATATGCGTACCGATTCGGTGACCTTGGCGCAAGATGCCCTCGCGGAGATTCGCGCGCTCATTGAGACGCGCTTCGGGGCCGCTAATCTGCCGGCTGCTCCGCATCTCTACAAGACCCGGTCGAAGAACGCGCAAGAGGCCCATGAGGCCATCCGGCCGACATCGGTAAATCGCAGCCCTGATGACGTGCGGTCGTTGCTCACAAGCGATCAAATAAAGCTTTACGATCTGATCTGGCGCCGCACCATGGCCTGCCAGATGGTTCCCGCCGTTCTTGATACGATGGCCGTCGATCTCGAGGCGGGGCCGGGCGATGTGTCCCGGGCGACCGGCTCGGTCGTAGTGTCGCCAGGATTCATGACGGTCTACCAAGAGGGCGCGGATGACCGCAAGGGCGATGAGGATGATGCCGATCGCCTGCTTCCAGACATGCACAAAGACGACAACGTCACGCTCAAGGTGATTCACAAGGAGCAGCACTTTACGGAGCCGCCGCCACGGTATTCCGAGGCGAGCCTTGTGAAGACCCTGGAGGCCTATGGAATCGGGCGACCGTCGACCTACGCGGCGATTATCCAGACCTTGCAGCAGCGCGAGTATACGGTGCTGGATAAGCGTCGTTTTAAGCCCACGGACGTGGGCCGCGTCGTCAATAAGTTTTTGGCGCTCCATTTCGAGCGCTATGTCGATTACGAATTCACGGCGCGACTGGAAGACGATCTCGATGCGGTTTCGCGCGGAGAAAAGGAGTGGATTCCGCTGCTCAGGGATTTTTGGGGCGAGTTCCATCGCCAGGTGAGCGAAAAGGAAGATGCTGAGCGTCCGGGGACCGAGATATTGGGCGAGAGCTGTCCGAAATGCCAGAAACCGCTTTCCAAACGGCTCGGGCGGAACGGATATTTCATTGGCTGTACCGGCTACCCCGAGTGCGACTACACCCGCAACCTCGGGGAGGACGCGGAGGCCCCGGCCGCCGAGGTGATTCCCGATCGGTTGTGTCCCGATTGCCAGAGTCCGCTTGTCATCAAGCGTGGGCGCTATGGGCGGTTTGTGGGCTGCAGCAATTACCCGGCCTGCCGCCACATGGAGCCCCTCGAGAAGCCGACGGATACGGGCGTCGCTTGCCCAGAATGCAAGCAAGGGACCCTGCTCAAACGCAAGTCCCGCTATGGTAAGCTTTTTTATTCCTGCTCGCGCTACCCGGAATGCAAGTACGCGGTCTGGAACCCACCGCTTGCCGAGCCTTGTCCACAGTGCGGCCACCCCATTTTGACCGTGAAGACGACCAAGCGTCGCGGTACCGAAAAGGTGTGTCCGCAAAAGGAATGCGGCTATGCCGTTCCGTGTCCTGAGTGCGCCCCTGACCCCGAGACCGTTTAGATTGTCAGTATTTGTCGGTCGCAGGGAATAAGGCGGTCGCCTGAACCATCTCATACATAACTGATAAGGGATGCGGCGTTATGCGTGGTGGGGTGGCGGTCTTTGTCGTTTTACTGATGACGGGCCTGTTGGGTGCCGAGGCGCGGCCGCTTGCACCCAATCAAGCATTCCGCTTTCATGCCGCTATCCTTCATAACAAGCTCGTTGTCCGTTGGACAGCTGCTCCCAGCTATCACCTCTACCGTGACCGGATCCGTCTTCAGGTGCGACCCAAGTCCGTACACCTCGCCCCTTTTCGGCTACCTGCCGGGCGGTGGGTGAATGACCCGGCGTTTGGGCATCAACAGGTCTATGAAGGCAAGACGACTCTCGCCATCGCGTTTACTCAAGTCCTCGCCGGCCAGCATCTAGATGTGGTCGCCCACTATCAGGGCTGCGCGAATGCCGGTATTTGTTACCCGCCGCTTACCAAAACCGTGGCCCTCGTCTCAACTACTACGGTCCATGCGCCGCCCCGGTCTCCCGTCGTCACGCCGGCCGTGTCGCCACCGTCCAAAGCCCGGTCCGCGCCCTCTTGGGTGACGCTGCTCTTATTCCTGGTCGCCGGTATCGGGCTCGCGTTTACGCCCTGCCTGTTCCCGATGATCCCGATTTTGTCGGCCACCATCGTCGGCCAGCGCGGTGGCTCGGTTCGGCCGCTGACTTTGTCGATAGCCTATGTGGTTGGCATGGCATTGACCTATACGCTGGCCGGCGTGGTGGCGGCATTGACCGGCCACTATGTCCAGGCGGCCTTCCAGAATCCCTGGGTTATCACCATCTTTAGCGCCTTATTCGTTCTTTTGGCCATGAGCATGTTCGGTTTTTATGACCTTCAGGTCCCATCTCACATCCAGGAACGCTTGGGGCGCTATGGCCGGGGTGGTCAGGTGTTCGGGACCTTTGTCCTCGGGGCATTCTCGGCCTTGATCGTGGGACCATGCGTTGCCGCCCCTTTGGCGGGCGCCCTGTTACTGATTTCGCGTACCGGCAACCCGGTCTTTGGCGGCTTTGCGCTGTTCGCGCTCAGTGTCGGCATGGGCTTGCCGTTGCTTGTGATCGGGACCTCCGCTGGCCGTCTGCTACCGAAGGCCGGGCCTTGGCTCAGTCGTACGCGAGAGGTGTTTGGGGTATTGTTGTTGGCCGTGGCGGTTTGGCTCGAGAGCCGCGTCTTGCCGGCCCCGCTACTCCTCGCGTTGTGGTCCGTTCTCGCCATTGTGTCGGCCGTGGCGCTCGGGGCCCTTGAACCGCTGGGGTCGGGGGCGAGTGGGTTTGCGCGCATCGCCAAGGGTTTCGGTGTGGCGGTCCTGGCTTACGGCCTCGTCCTCGGCGTGGGGGCCTTGTCCGGTGCCACGAATCCGCTGCGCCCGCTCGCAGCTTTTATCGGGCAAGGTGGCGGGGGTATGGCGCGGCCGGGTTTGGCCTTCGCGCCCATCCGCAGCGTGCGCGGACTCGATGCCGTGCTCGCGCGCGCCCACGGCCGGCCGGTGATGGTGGATTTCTGGGCCTCCTGGTGCGTACAGTGTCGACGGATGGAGGCCAATACGTTTCGTGATGCCCGGGTCAAGCAAGCGCTAGCACCCTATATTCTGGTGCGCGCCGATGTCACCCAAAACGATGCCGCGAGCCGTGCGCTCCTTGCGCGCTTGCATGCCTTCGGCCCCCCTACGCTCGTGTTTTTTGGGCGCAAGGGCGTCCGCCCAAAGGTGGTCCCCGGGTATGAGGGACCGCGCGCGCTTCTGCGTATCGTGCGTGCCCTGCCGGATCAAAAGGCGGCCACCGAATCTGCGTTTTAGGCCCGCCCGACTGAGGCGGGGCCTTGTAGAGGTGGGTGTTCGGGCTTAAACGTTGCCGCCCGGGCGCTGGTTTACTGTCGATTGTTCCACGGCCGTTGGAGAGGAATTATGGTATATCCGAAAAAGCTGGTGTGGTCATTTGCGCTGATTGCGGGGGCATTCAGTGGTACGGTCCTCGCTCATACCAAGGCTTCCTCGGCGAGAAGGGCCGAGCGCGCCACGCTCTACCGCAGTCTGCCTCAGGCCACCGGGATTATCGAAGGGCATGGCCCCCGAGTACTGTATGATTTTTTTGACCCGAATTGCCCGTATTGCCACATGCTTCACCAGCGTCTGGAGCGGCTTATTGGCCCCTACCATCTGACGGTGCACGAAATCCCTGTGGGCTATCTCACACCCTCGAGCCTAGGTAAGGCCGCCGCCCTTCTTCAGGCCCCCGACCCCGTGGCGGCTTTGCAGACATCACAGGCCCATTACGCGTGGCGGAAGGGGAGCGCGATCATGCCCGTGGTGCCTACGCCCGCTGTCCGAAGGGCCCTGGCCGTCAACTTGAAGCTCGATGTGGAGGCCGCGGGTTTCCCGCTTGTACCCATCTTGGTCTACAAGAAGGCCGACGGGACCATTCGGATCATGAATTCGGGCGCACCCCCGACCTGGGCCTTAAAGCAAATACTGGCCAGCATTCAGCGCTAACGGGGGTTTACGGGGCGGAGCTGGCCGCCAGCTCGCTAGTTCTCGGTCTTCGGGTCGCGGCTTAGCAAGGCGGCCACGGCGGCCTGTGGCGCACGCCCCGCAAACAGCACCTCGTAGACCTGTTCGGTGATCGGCATCTCCACGCCATGTTCGCGCGCGATGGCATAGACCTCGCGGGTGCTCGCTACTCCCTCGACCGCCTGACCGAGTTCGCCGACAATATCCCCAAGTGAGCGCCCCTGCCCCAATGCGAGCCCCACCCGTCGATTCCGGGACATGTCGTCTGTGCAGGTCAAGACGAGGTCACCCACGCCTGATAGTCCCATCAGCGTCTCCGCGCGTGCGCCGAGGGCAAGACCTAGGCGCAAAAGCTCAGCCAAGCCCCGGGTAATGAGCGCGGCGCGGGCATTGGCTCCAAACCCCAGGCCATCGCTGATGCCCGCTGCGATCGCGAGCACATTCTTAATGGCGCCCCCAATCTCGGTGCCGATCACGTCATCTGTGGTGTAGATACGCAAGCGGTCGCTTCGTAACCACGAGGCCACGACTTCAGCGCAGGCGGGATCTTGGGAGGCGACGGTCAGCGCGGCTGGAAGTCCGGCCGCGATCTCTTTTGCAAAGCTTGGCCCGGTCACCAGGGTCGCCGGGGTGGCCGGCAGAATTTCCGCGCAGACCTCCGATAAACGCTTATGAGAACCGGATTCGAGCCCCTTCGTGGCCCATGCCAGGACGGTCGCTTGCGTCTGATAGGGGGCAATGGCTTGCACTACGGCGCGAAAGCCGCTGCTCGTTACCGCTATTAAAAAACCGCGCGCCTTAAGGCAAGCCGCTCGCAGGTCGCTTTCGACTACGAGCGCTTCAGGAAACGGTACGCCTGGCAAAGAGACGGCGTTCGATCGTTCATAGGCGAGGCGCGCCATGCGTGCCTCGTCTGAGCCCCATAATATGACCTGATGGCCATGACGCGCCAAAACGACCGCGAGTGCCGTTCCCCAGACACCTGCCCCGAGGACCGCGATCGGGTCGCTTCCCTCAGTGGGCGGCCTGCCCATCTTGCGCATCACCGTCGATTTTCTGCTGGTACAGTACCTCGAAATTGACGGGGTTGATCAAAAGTTGCGGGAAGCCGCCTTTCGATACCAAGTCGTTTACGACCTCGCGCGCAAAGGGTAGCAAGATATTGGGGCACGCAATCTCAAGGACCTTGGGCAGTTCGCTCTCCGGGATGCCGGTGATTCGAAAGATCCCCGCCTGCTTGGTTTCGGTCAGAAACGCTGTGCGCTTGTCGATCCGTGCCGTCACGGTCACCGACAAAACGACCTCGTGTAGCCCCTCGGCAGGGTTAATGGACCCGTGCTCGATTCCGAGTTGCATGCCGACTTCCATGGCGGCCTTTTCCAGAAACACCGAGGGCACGTGTGGTGCCTCATAGGAGATGTCCTTGACGTAGATTTTTTCCAGACTGAAAACAACTTCGGGGTCTGCGTTCTGTTCTGCCACGAGGGCTCCTTCAAAATGGTTGTGTTTTTGTTCTGACTATCGCTACAGTCCCAGCAAGGGGTCGAGTTCACCTTTTGTCTCGAGCTGCGCAAGTTCCCGATAGCCGCCGATGTGCTGGTCGCCAATGAATATCTGCGGTACGGATGTCGCGCCTCCCGCCCGCAAGCTCATCTCTTGGCGCCGCGCTGGCTCCTTATCTACGCGAATTTTCTCGATGGCGACACCCTTCTTTTCGAGGAGATGTTGGGCCATCCGACAATACGGACAGACGCCGGTAGTGTACATCAAGATCTTGGGCATAAGGACCTACGATTCGATGGGAAGGTTGTGGCTGCGCCAGGCCGATACGCCACCCGCGAGGTTGTGCACCGATGTGAAGCCGTCTTTTTTCAATACCGCCGCCGCCCGCGCCGAGCGTGACCCGCTCGCACAGCAGATGATGACGGGGCGCTCCTTGAATTTCTTCAGCTCCGGGCCTCGTGACATGACCTCGCCCAGGGGGATATTGATTGCCCGCGGGATGTGTCCGCTTTGAAACTCCGCCGCCTCGCGAACGTCTAGAACTACGCCCCCCTGCCGGTTGATGAGCTGTACCGCCTCCTGGCTTGAGACCTTTTGAATGCCGGAGGCGGCATCAAGGACCGGCTGAATGACAATAAGACCCAGCACAACGAACAAGGCCAAGAATAAGTACCAGTGGCCGATGATAAACGCATGCATACCCACGCTCCTCAGCGGTCCTGTGGGAGGCTGCAAAACGCATCGCGCATCGCACCTATCAGCAACAGAATGCGGGGATCCGCAATCCGGTAGAAGACCTTGTTGGTATACTTGCGGGACGCCAAAATCCCTTTGTCGCGCAAAATCGACAGATGCTGCGAGATATTGCTCTGGGAAGTGCCCACCTGAACGACGATATCTTGTACACTGACCTCCGTTGAGGCACCGAGGATACAGAGGATCTTGAGCCTCAATGGATGGGCGATCGCCTTCAGTGCGCGTGACGCGAGATGGATGTCGTCCTCGTTCGTGATCAGGATGCTTTCTAGAGGCCGGGTCATCTCATTAGTGGCCATACCGACTCCTTTGGTTGTAAGGACCGTTTATGGCACAGTGGGCCTTTTTTAGCCAGCTGTTGCCGACGGCGAAACATTATACAATATTAGTGGGAATTAAAAGACCGAAAGAGTGACACCCCACTCGGAGCACGTTTTATGTCCTTTATACCGAAGCCCCTAGTGCTTGTTATCCTTGATGGTTGGGGATGCAGCGAGCGAGTCGAAGGTAACGCTATCGCCGCTGCCCGCAAACCTTGGTGGAGTGAGGCTTGGCCCCACTACCCCCATGCCCTGATTCAGGCCTCCGAGGCGGCGGTGGGTCTGCCGTCCAAACAGATGGGAAATTCCGAGGTCGGCCACCTGACCTTGGGTGCCGGCCGCGTGGTTTATCAGGAATATACGCGCATTAACCGGGCGATTGCCTCGGGCGCGTTCTTCGCCAATAAGACCCTGACTGATGCCGTCGATCTCGCTCGCGATACCCACAAAAGCCTGCATATCCTCGGGCTGCTGTCCCCTGGCGGCGTGCATAGCCACGAGGATCATATCCATGCCATGGCCCAACTGGCCGTCACGCGCGGGCTAAGCCAGGTTTACCTCCACGCATTTTTGGACGGCAGGGATACCCCGCCGCAGAGTGCTGGTGCCTCGATTGCGGCCATGGAGGCCAAGTTCGCGGCGCTCGGCCGCGGTCGCTTCGCCTCGATCATAGGTCGTTATTACGCCATGGACCGCGACCATCGTTGGCCGCGGATTCAGGCCGCCTACGATCTGATGACGACCGGGAAAGGCCAGTATCGCGCCGCCACGGCAGCCGAGGCCTTGTCGCTCGCTTATGCCCGCGGCGAGACCGACGAGTTTGTCGGCGCGACGGTCATTGTGCCGCCAGGTGAGGTGCCGCGCGCAATCAATGACGGCGATGTCGTCATCTTCATGAACTTCCGCTCTGATCGGGCCCGCCAGATCAGCAGGGCGTTCGTGGACCCTGCCTTTGACGGCTTTTCTCGGGCCGCACAGCCTAAACTCGGGCGCTTTGTGAGCTTGACCGAGTACCAGGCCGAATTCCATGTGCCGGTGGCCTTTCCCTCCGCGCGACTCACCAATGTGCTCGGTTCGTATTTGGCCGACAAGGGAAAGCGCCAGTTGCGGGTCGCGGAAACGGAAAAGTACGCCCACGTCACCTTCTTTTTTAATGGCGGAGAGGAGTCGCCGTTCGAGGGCGAGGAGCGGATTCTAGTGCCCTCCCCGACCGACGTGCCCACCTATAACCTCCGTCCCGAGATGAGCGCGGCCCAAGTGACCAAAGAAGTGGTTCAGGCCGTAGAGACCGGTCGCTATGACGTGATTATCTGCAACTTCGCCAATCCCGACATGGTGGGCCATACCGGCGACTTTGCGGCTACGGTCCGTGCCATTGAGGTGTTGGATGGCTGCCTCGCGACCGTTGTCGCCGCCGTGAGGGCTCACGGCGGCGAGTTACTGATCACGGCAGACCACGGGAACGCGGAACAGATGCGGGATCCGGAAAGCGGCCAACCCTACACGGCGCATACCACAAACCCAGTGCCGCTCCTCTACGTGGGACGCGATGCGCATATCAGCCCACAGGGCTCGCTCGAGGATATCGCCCCGACCCTTTTGCGGCTCTTGCACCTCGATGCGCCTTCGGAAATGACGGGACGGCCTTTAATCGAGCTGAAGTGACCAGGGCACGGCTTATGAGGTTGCCTAAAGGCCGCATCACGAGCCGTTTAATCACCGGCATACTGCTCGCGCTTGTGCCGCTCTCGACTTTGGCCAACGCGCAAGACGAACTGCGTGCCTTGCGTTCGCAGGAGGCCGCACTGCAGCGGGGCCTTGATCAGACCTTGCATGATCGAAGCCGCGCCTTGGATACGCTTCGTCTGTCTGAGGATCGCGTCGCGCAAGCCGGTCGCGCGTTTGTGCTTACCAGGATGCGCGAACGGCATCTCTTGGGCGAGGTCGCCCGCCTAAAGGCGAAAGAGGCCGATCTGCGCCAGACGCGCCGCGTTGAGCGCGCGCATCTCGCCCGACAGGCAACGGCTGCTTACATGATGGGGCGCGCCGATTCCCTGCAGCTCTTTTTCAGCCAAGAGGACCCGCAAGTTGTCGCGCGGATGCTCATGTATTACCGCTACGTCCTGCGGTCCCGCGCGCGTCGCCTTCAGGTGGCCCGCCAGACCCTTCATGCCCTAAACGAGACCGCAGCGGCGATCCACGTCAAGGTCGGGCAGCTCGCCGTCCTTGCGCACGCCAAGCTCTTACAAAAAGAGGCGCTGGAGGCAGCCCAACGTCGACGCGCGGGCGTAGTCCAGGTGCTCAGTAGGCGCGTCCAAAGCGGTCGCTCTCAGCTCTCGGTCTTACAGGCGCGCGCCGCACGCCTTCAGGCCCTCGTACAAGGGTTGCGGCGCCTCCCGCAGGTGCCACCGCACACAATCCCCAGCCTGCACGGCTCCTTTGCGGCCTTTCGCGGTAAACTGCCCTTGCCCATCCCAGCGCCATTTGCCGCCCTGCGGCCATCGGCTTCGGGTCGCAATCTCAATCGTTGGGCCGGGATCATGATCCCCGGGACACCAGGCGAGGAGGTCCGCGCGGTCTTCCCCGGGCGCGTTGTCTACGCGAATTGGTTGCGCGGTTATGGTTTGTTGTTGATACTGCAAAACGGGGGTGGCTATATGACCCTCTACGGACACAATCAGGCCCTACTGAAGCGGGTAGGGGATTTTGTCCAGGGCGGCGAAGTGATCGCGACCGTTGGTGACAGCGGCGGGTTTTCACGGCCTGGGCTTTATTTTGATTTGAGTCACAACGGCCGACCGCTCGATCCGCTGGTCTGGCTTGCGCGCTGACGACCCCTATCGGAGACTATGTGGTATGAAGAAGAGCATTATGCGTTATGCGCTCATCCTCCTCATTGGCGTGTTTCTGGGCGCGGGTCTAACGCTCGAACGGGCCGTCCAGGCGGACCGCCAAGCCCAACAGAACGCCGCCATATCGAGTCTCCCGCTCAAGGAGTTGCGCACCTTCGCGGAGGTCTTCAATATCGTGAAGAGCGAGTATGTGACCCCGATCAGTGATCGTAAGCTGATCAATAATGCCATTCGCGGCATGGTCAATAACCTAGATCCCCATTCCCAGTACCTCGATGCTCGCCAGTACCAGCGGCTTCAGGTCGATACCACGGGTCGATTTGGCGGCGTGGGTCTCGAGGTGTCTGAGCATCAGGGCTTCTTGCGCGTTGTCGCGGCGCTTCACGGGACTCCGGGAGGGCATAGTGGCATACGCCCGGGTGACTTGATTGTGCGCATTAACGGCGTATTCATTCAGGGGCTCTCGCTGCGCAAGGCCGTCCATATGCTGCGTGGTCGCCCAGGATCATCCGTAGCGCTAACGGTGGTGCGTAAGGGCGTGCCACATCCCATTAATTTCCATATTACCAGGCAAATAATCAAGATCCATAGCGTGACCAGCAAGCTTCTTGCGCCGGGCTATGGATACATTTTCCTGTCAGAGTTTCAGGGCGATACGGGCAAGGGCGTGACCCGTGCGCTCGACCATTTAAAGGCCGTTAATCATGGCCCCCTTAAGGGTCTGGTGCTCGATTTGCGGGATAACCCGGGCGGCGTCTTGAATGCCGCTGTCGCCGTCTGTGACGATTTTCTGAACAGCGGCGTGATCGTCAGTACGCATGGGCGCATACCGAGCTCGGACATCGTGTTCCATGCACACGGGCCAGACCTACTGAAAGGCGCCCCTATGGTTGTCCTCGTGAATGGCGGATCCGCATCGGCTGCGGAAATCGTGGCGGGCGCGCTCCAAGATAATCATCGCGCGATCATCATGGGTACGAAGACCTTCGGTAAAGGGAGCGTGCAAACCATCATGCCGATGGGCACCGGCGGCGCCTTGCGTCTTACCACTGCGCGTTATTTTACTCCCGATGGGCATTCTATTCAGAACGTTGGCATCATACCCAACCTCATCGTTCATGAAGGAACGTTTGCGGCCAACAACAGCAAGCCCTTTATCCGCGAGACCAATCTCCCGGGGCATTTGAGCAATCCCAATCCTGCGCAGGCGACCGGGCAGCCGGCCAGCGTCCCGGCGAAGACCGAGAGCTTGTTAGACAACGACTACCAGTTGCGCCAGGCCTTCGATCTCTTGAAGGGGTTTGTGGTGTTTCAACGCCTGAGAGGATGATGCCATGGCAAGCCAGGATGCTTTAAAGGTCAACATCCGACCGTTACAGCCCACGGATCTTCCGGGCATCATGCTGTTACACAAGGAGCTTGGCTGGAACCCCGCCTTCAAGGCCGATGGCAGTACGCTAGGCCAACGTCTCGCCGCGCTCGTTACGGAGGAGAGCGCGCTTTTGTTGGTCGCAGAGCATGATCGGAAAGTCGTGGGTTACGTGCATGGCGAGGTTGTGACCCATCTTTTGTTTGCTGGTCGAGAGCTCGTTATTACCGAGCTTTTCGTGATCGAGGCCGCGCGCAATCGTGGTGTCGGCAAGGCACTCATGGCGGCCATAGAGGGGGAGGCTGCGGTCCGTAAGTGTTTCCGTATCAGCGTATTGAACAGTCGAGAGCGTGTATCGTATCAGCGCGGCTTTTATCCCGCGCTCGGTTATGCAGAGCGCCCCAGCATTGCCAATTTTACCAAGCGCCTAGATTGGGGGTGACACTCTCAACCCGCTAAAGCGGGTAAGCTTCTTATACGTCGTCACAGGTCGGAACCTTTTCCGGACAGGTCATCTATCGGCGGGTTCGAACAGTTCACTTGAAATCTATCCATAACTAACTTATACCGTTCATTATGGATAGGTATGTAGCGATAGGCGAAGCCTCTGTAGCGTTGGGCGTGTCGATTACGACGCTGCGGCGCTGGGAAGCTGAAGGCAAGTTGGTACCGGAGCGCACAGCGGGGCGGCAGCGGCGGTATGACCTTGCCAAGCTCAAGCCAGATTTGTTTCTCGGCGCCCCGCAAGACCGTAAAACCATCGCTTACACTCGTGTCTCCAGCGACGATCAAAAAGACGATCTGGAACGGCAGAAACAGGTGTTGGAGTGGTATTGCGCCAAGCAAGGCTGGACATTTGAGGTGATTGCCGACCTCGGTTCCGGTATGAACTACAACAAAAAAGGCTTGAAACGGCTGCTGAACGAAATCATCGAAGGCCGCGTCGGGCGGCTGGTGGTCGCCCACAAAGACCAACTGCTGCGCTTTGGCGCGGAACTGGTGTTTGCGATTTGCGAAGCGAAAGACGTGGAGGTGCTCATCATCAACAAAGGCGTGGACACGACCTTCGAGGAAGACCTGGCGAAAGACGTGCTGGAGATCATCACGGTATTCTCGGCGCGACTCTACGGCAGCCGTAGCCGCAAGAACCAGAAACTGCTCGACGGCATGAAGCAGGCCGTGGAGGCCGCCTCATGCTGATCGCCCACAAGATCGCGCTCGACCCGAACAACGTGCAGGCGACTTAACTTTGCCCGTGCCGCCGGGACAGCGCGCTTTGCCTACAACTGGGCGCTTGCCGAATGGCAACGCCAGTACGAGGCGTGCAAAGCCGCCGCGTCGCTGCCGAAGCCTTCGCAAATGGCGCTGCGCCGCCAACTCAACAGCATCAAGGACGAGCCGTTCCCGTGGATGAGGGGAGTCACCAAGAACGCGCCGCAGATGGCGATCATCCAGTTGGGCGCAGCCTTCAAGAACTTCTTCGCCGGTCGCGCCAAATCCCCGAAGTTCAGAAAGAAAGGTCTGCACGACCGATTCAGTCTGACCAACGATCAGTTCGGTGTCGATGGTTCACGCATCCGTATCCCCAATCTTGGCTGGGTGCGGATGCGTGAGACGTTGCGTTTCAACGGCAAGATCATGTCGGCCACGGTAGCCCCTTATCTTGGATTTGGCTGGCGGAGCCAAGGCCGCGCGCGACTCGGGATTCTCGGCAGGCTTCGACATAGGTGTACTCTTTACCGGCAGTCCCAACGTCCAGTTTAGCGCGAGTAATCCGACCAACGACCCCACTTTAGCCTCCGATGTGGCCGCCGCGCAGGCGAACGCGAGTTCCTATAAGGTGTGGCCCATGATCGGTTTCCGTCCGGGCTACGCTTTCTAAGGAGCGGATACCGCGCGGACCCGATGCGGATCTTTGTTGTCCGTGGGCTCCGCCCGGCTCCTGTTTCCGTTCCCGGGCGCCGTGCACCGCCGTTGCGGGCCCCTACTCGGTCGGTCGCGCCAGATCAAAAAGCGACCACGCCACTAAGGCGACACCGGGGACTGCCATCGTGATCTCCAGTATGTCGAGATAGCGAGACATGAAGGCCGGGTGCGTCAGGCCGAACATCAGCAGACCGGAGAGCGCCAAAACCCCACCGAGCAGCCCGATCATAATGCGCCGATGCCGGTGGCGCATGTCACGCACGAGGCGCTCCATCTCCTCCGATTGCCCACGGACCGTGAGCTCCCCGTCTTTGGCCTGCTGGAGTGTGGCGTGTAGGAAACGCGGCATATCAGGCAGGATCTTGATCCAGGTCGGGTACTCTTTTTTGAGCGCACCCCATACCGCCCGCGGACCTAATTGCTCGCGCATCCAGCGTTCGAGAAACGGCTTGGCGGTGATCCACAGGTCGAGGTCGGGGTACAGGCGTCGGCCTAACCCCTCGATGTTAAAGAGGGTCTTTTGCAGCAACACTAGCTGTGGCTGAACCTCCATGTGGAATTGGCGGGCCGTCTGAAAGAGGCTTAGTAGCAGGCGCCCAAACGAGATGTCCTTAATGGGTTTGGCAAATATGGGCTCGCACACCGTGCGGATCGCACCCTCTAGTTCGTCTACGCGGGTGTCTTTGGGTACCCAGCCGGCACGGACGTGGGCCTCGGCGATACTGTGATAGTCGCGATTCAAGAATCCTAAGATATTCTGCGCGAGATAGTATTTATCCTCGGCGCTCAAGGTCCCCATAATGCCGAAATCGACCGCCCGATATTGTCCCGTAAACGAAACGAAGATGTTGCCGGGGTGCATGTCGGCGTGGAAAAACCCATCCCGGAAGGCCTGCGTAAAAAAGATCTCGACCCCATTATGGGCGAGCTTGCGCAGATCGACCCCATTGGCCACGAGCGCTTCGACATCGGAGACCGGAACGCCGGTAATGCGCTCCATAACCATCACGGTGCGCCGGGTATAGTCCCAGTAGATCTTTGGCACATAGAGGAGATCGGACCCCGCGAAATTGGCGCGCAACTGGCTTGCGTTACCCGCTTCATGGGCCAGATTGATTTCATTGTGGACGATCTTGTCGTACTCGGCGACCACCTCAAGGGGGCGTAAGCGTTTCGCGTCTGGCCAGTAGCGAATCGCTAGGTAGGCAAACATTTCGAGAAGCGCCAAATCACGCTTAAGGATCTTTTCGATGCCGGGACGCAGCACCTTGACCGCGACCTCGGAGCCGTCATGCAGTACCCCGAAGTGGACCTGGGCGACAGAGGCCGATGCAATCGGCGTGGGATCGAAGCTGCGAAACGCCTGTGCCAAGGGCATCCCATAGGCGGTCTCGATAAGCGCCATCGCCTCGTTGCCTGGAAATGGCGGGACCTTGTCTTGGAGCCGACTGAGCTCGACTACGATGTCGTCGGGAACAAGGTCGGGACGCGTCGATAGCATTTGCCCGAATTTGATGAAGATCGGCCCGAGTTCTTCAAGGGCTAGGCGCAGCCGCTCCCCGCGCGGCGCGAGGACGCGCTTACGCCACCGCCAGGGGAGCAGCCGCAGGAGGTGCCTGTAGAGTCGGAACAGGTGGAGGTTGATGACGAATTCATCGAGGTCGTGATAAATGAAGACGGCGGTGATGCGAAGGAGGCGCCGTGTGCGCTCGAAAGCGAACATCAGCGCGACCCTAATCGCAAGACGCGCTGCGCGAGTCTGTCAACATTATCCCTTAACGAGTCCACATCATGGAGGAATGCCTCGACCTCCTGGGGTTGCGGAAGGATGCGCTCCTCTCCCTGAGCGAACTCCACTGCGTTGGCGGCAAGGCGGGCCGCCGCGTATTCAACCGACTTTTTGGCGTGCCTAAGACCACGAGACAGGAAGTGGGCGGGCGCATCCCCGACGATGCCGGCGAGGATTTCTTCCCAATCCACCCGGGCGCGTTCAAACAGCCGCTTGATCGCGAACGCACACTCGACGTCTCCTTCGATCCGCAGGCCGCTTGCCATCACCTCTTGAGCTTGTTCGGGTTTTGCGCGCATCAGGGCGATGAATTGGCTCACTGACCCCTTCAAGGTCACATCGCACCGGTCTCCCGGTGCTGTTACTGCGATACGATCTGCCCGAAATGTCAGATCACAGGCCCACGAAGGTTTTGTGAACACGATGCGCATGATGCGCCCTTGTAGCGGCGCCAAGCCGCCACGTGCCTCGCTGTCTAGTCGAAACGGGAGGTTGATGGCCTGCTCTAACGCCTGAAAGAGGGGGGTCACTCCTGTCTCCGGCCCAGCGCCTGGGGGACATGCAAAACAACCGAGCCGGCGATTTTGTCGTGGAAGCCTTGTTTGCGCTTGTCCCAGGCAATCCACAGAAAACCGAGCCCCAGGGTCCCCCAAGACACCAGATAGCCCAGGTTGCGCAGCAGGGATTGCGAGACGGTCAAGGGCCCCAGGGTATGGGCATCGACAACATGGCAGTGCCACAAAAGCTTGCCGGGGGTCCCTAGGTATCGGACCCAAAAGACAACCGAGTACAGAACGCCGATGGCGATTCCGAGGAGTTGACGTTCAGGGTGGGCGGCGGCGGAGTTCACCAAGGCCCGCGTGATCGCGGGCATCGTCAGATGGCGAGGCCACTGCGTGGGCGCGAGCGCCGACATCACGGGAAGTAGCACGATGTTGTCGACGATGCTCGCCGCCATTCGCCGCCAGAAACCCGCATAACAGGACCCATCCTGCGCCTTGGTCGCACACCCCGAGATTGGGAAAACCGCAGTCATTACAATTTATAGCCCCGATGGACGGCTACGATGCCGCCCGTCATATTCCAGTATTCTACCCGCTCTAGCCCTGCGCCCTCCATTAAGGTCTTGAGACCCTCTTGGTCGGGGTGTTTACGGATGGATTCCACAAGATACTGGTAACTACCCTCATCTTTGGCCACGATCCGCCCGATTTTGGGTACGATCCGAAAAGAGTAGGCATCGTAGAGTTTTCCAAACAGTGCTGACCGAGGCTTGGAAAATTCCAGCACGATGCACCGCCCCCCCGGCCTTAGGGCACGAAAGATGGCCTTGAGTGCCTCATCTTTTCGGGTGACGTTACGTAACCCGAACCCTATGGTAATCAGATCAAAGCTATTGTCGGGAAATGGCAAGCGCTCGGCGTTGGCCTGCACATAGGCGACATTGTCTGTGAGCCCGCGATCGGTGACCCGATCTCGGCCGACGCCCAGCATGGCGCCGTTAATATCGCTTAGGATGACCGAGCCCTCGGTCCCTACGCGGCGCGCCAGGACCGATGTGAGATCCCCCGTCCCACCGGCCAAGTCCAAGACCCGCTCGCCGGGTCTCGCGGCTGCGATTTTCATCGCCAAGGCCTTCCATGCCCGGTGTAGCCCCCCAGACATCAGGTCGTTCATGAGATCGTAACGGGATGCTACTGAGCTAAAGACCTCACCCACCAGATGGGTTTTCTCGGCTTCGTCGACCTCGCGGTAGCCGAAGTGGGTGGTATGGCCTCTCTGATCATCGTTCATGGCTTATGTCCGTTTGTGTCCGGCCTGTTCTAGGCGACCAATATATTCGCTCCACAACTCTTGCTGGTGCAAACCGAGATTATAAAGGAGGTCCCAGGAGTAGATGCCAGTATCATGCCCATCGTCGAACCGCAGCAGCACGGCATAGGTCCCGACTGGGTCAATGCCCACGATGTTGACCTGTTCTTTGTCAAGCTGTAGGACCTCTTGCCCCGGCCCATGGCCGCGCACCTCGGCAGAAGGCGAGTAGACGCGCAGATATTCGGCCGGGAACTCGAAATGGCTCCCCTCCGTGAATGTTACCTCGAGGACGCGGGATTTTTGGTGCAGCTTAATATCGGTCGGTCGGACTGTGTTTTTGCGCATACTTCAAAGGTCTCCTCGCCCAATCGTTGCGTCTGACATAAAAGCGTCATACTGTTTGTGTTCAATGGGCGACAGGGAGGACATCATGCCTGGAAAGATCCTTGTTGTCGACGATGAGGCGGCGATTCGCGCCATGGTCCGGTTTGCCCTACGGCAAGCCGATTTTCTGTGCGTGGAGGCGCCCGATGCCGAGCAGGCACAGACTCGGGTTCTGGAGGATGTACCGGACCTAATTCTACTGGATTGGATGCTCCCGGGCATTAGCGGGGTAGACTACGCTCGCCGGTTACGTCGCGAGCGCCTGACGCAGAATATCCCCATTATTATGCTGACCGCGCGAGTCGACGAGGAAGATAAGGTGCGCGGCCTGAATACCGGGGCCGACGATTTCATGACCAAGCCGTTTTCACCGCGTGAGCTGATTGCCCGCGTAAAGGCCGTTCTGCGACGGGTGGCACCGATGGCATCGGATGATTTGGTCGCCATTGCGGGCTTGATTTTGGATCCCGCGACTCATAAGGTGCTAGCTGGTGAAGAGCGTCTTCTGCTCGGACCTACTGAGTTCCGGCTGCTCCACTTTTTTATGACCCATACCGAGCGGGTCCATAGTCGGGAACGTGTGCTTGATGCGGTGTGGGGGAGTAACACCTATATTGATGAGCGTACTGTCGATGTCCACATCCGGCGCCTGCGCATGGCCCTAACCGCAAGCGGTTACGACCGATATGTGCAGACCGTAAGGGGGGTGGGTTATCGGTTTTCTGGTGACGGCTAGCATCCATCCTCAACTACGACGCGAGTTGTGGGTGGTCCTGTTTTTGGGTGCGCTCGGCGCAATCCTTGGCGGGATCGCCGGACGCCCGCTCCTGGGCGTGGCGCTCGCGCTCGTCCTCTACACCATTCTCTATCTGAACAAACTTCGGCGGCTCCATCAGTGGTTGCAACGCGGACCCGCGGGCCGGATACCGGAGCTCGGCGGCATGTGGGATGAGGTTATCCGGGAGGTCCATAAGGCTGATCGAGCCAGTGAGCGGCATAAGGAGCGCATAAGCGGACTCTTCGAGCGACTGCAGGCCGCCGCCAGCGCTATGCCGGACGCGATGGTGGTCCTGTCGCAACGGGATTTGATCGAGTGGGCCAATCCCCCGGCCGAGCGCCTCCTGGGTCTTCATGCCCAACGCGACGTGGGCTCACGGATCGTTCATTTGATCCGCGATCCGGCACTGACCGCTTACCTTGAGGGTGGCGACTACCACGAGCCGCTGGTCTTGAAAGACTCCGTAGAGCCCTATGTGGTTACGGTGCAGATTATTCCGTTTGGGGATAGCCAGAAGCTGATTATTGGGCGCGATATCACCCACCTTGTTAAGCTCGAAGATATGCGCAGCCACTTCGTGGCGGATGTATCGCACGAGCTACGGACTCCGTTGACCGTCTTGCATGGGTTTCTCGAAACATTCCAAGACATCTTTCAGGAGCAGGATGCCGAACTTCATGCCAACCTTTCGCTCATGCAAGAGCAGGTCGAGCGTATGCGACGCCTGGTTGATGATTTGCTTGCGCTCTCGCGTCTCGAAACGACGCCGGCCCGGACGCACGAGGGCCGTGTCGATATTGGCCCCTTGGCTGCCAGCCTCCGGGATGTGGCCCGAGCCTTGAGCGGGGATCGGGGTCACCACATCGAGCTTGATATTTCCGGCGGCGCCTTGATTGGTGATATCGAGGAGCTGCGCAGCGCCTTTTCGAACCTTGTTCATAACGCCATTCGTCACACCCCACCCGGCGGCCTGATTCGGATACAGTGGGTGACAGACGCGCAGGGTGGGCGCTTTAGTGTTCAGGATACGGGCGAGGGTGTCGCGGCCCACCACATCCCCTTTCTCACCGAGCGCTTCTATCGTATCGACAGCGGTCGGTCGCGGGCCACGGGCGGCACCGGCCTAGGTCTATCTATCGTAAACCAGGTACTTATGCGTCACGATGCGCACCTTGTGGTAGACAGCGTACTGGGCAAGGGCAGCACCTTTACCTGTCTATTCCCCGTAAGTCGTCTAGTGGCCGATGCACCACCTTCGCCCGCCGCTGAGGCCTCGGCATCATAAGCGCGCCCCGGTCGAGGTGTCGCCCAGGGCCACGACCCCCAGCGCCCCAGGGGAGTGTAAACTCGCATAGATCTTCACAGCCATCGCGCCTATGGGTAATATTTATTCGCTATGTATAAGCGTCGCGCACGGGTCGTGTTTCTGGCATCAACCAATACGCTAGCTGAGCGTGTCGTCCGTTGCGCCGAGGCGGTAGGTAGTCGGTGGATTCAGGCGGCGGCCTACCCTTCCCAGCTGAACGACTATGACCTCCTAGTCACTCTGGATGCCGAGAGTCTTTGTGCGCTCCCGCTGCTCCCGCTTGGCGGTCGCCATAAACACTGGCCGCTTTCGGCGCTTTCCTCGGATGCCGATATTGAGGCCCATGTGGAGAGCCTCGTTGGTGGTATGCGGCTTTTGGCGATGCTAGATCAAAGCAGCGCCCCGGCCCATTAGCACCGCATTTCGTCCCACAAACCCCAGTCTCGCGATTTCTGCACCGCAAAAAAAGTGGCGCCTAGGCCGCATGAGCAATGAGGGGGAATACGTCGCCGGGCGGGTTTCGACGAGCGCATACGCTTGTCTTGCGATGTGTCACGGGTTTGTCATAAAGCACCATTAGCATCCCTACCTTGTTGGCAGAAGTCTCATGGTCGCCTTGGCGCCCAAGCAAACGCTACGCACTTCAACGAAGAGGAGTATTTATGAGAATTAAGCGTTGGGCCCCGGTCGCCGGGGCTCTCATGATATCGATGGCTATGGCTTCCGCCCATGCAGCGGATGGGTTTCTTGATGGCATGAAGGTAAGCGGCGACCTGCGCGCCTACGACTTCACGCGCCATTATAGCGGCGCCCCAGCTGGCCTGCAGGCCTTTTCTTTGGGCGGCGGCGTCAATGTTTTAAGCGGCGCGGTCGATGGGTTTTCTGCGGGCGCCAGCGTTTATGTTGCGCATTCGCTAGGGCTGAATAACGCAAACTACGCGCTTGTCGATGGCACGCTTGCGGGAACCGGTAATATCACTGTCTTTGGGCAGGCCTTCCTTCAGTACCAAAATAGCTTCGCCCTTGTTCGTGCGGGCGACCAACTGCTAGACACCCCGTGGATGGGCGCATCGGATTCGCGGATGATTCCCGCGACCTATCAAGGCATTTTCGCCTCGGTAAAGCCAGTAACGGGTTTGACCGTCTCAGCTCTGCGTGTCACCCGCTACAAGAGCCGCACGTCGGATGGGTTTTCAAACACGGATCTCTATAATTCAACCAGCACCTTTAATGTCGGCGGCAGCGGCGGCCTTACCGGGAAGACCGAGCCAGGCGCGGCGGCCATAGGGGCTGATTACGATATGGGCGGGCTCAAGGTCGCCACCTGGGGTTATGAATTCTATGATTTAGCTACGATGGGTTACGCCCAGGGCTCCTATGCCCTCCCGCTTGCCGGCGGCTTTAAGCCATTTGTCGGTGCGCAGGTTGTTCGTGAGACGGGCGCGGGCGCTCAGTACCTAGGACCCGTAAGCGCAACGGCTTATGGCGCCATCATTGGCATTAAGCATGGCAGTGACCAGCTGAGCGTTGGCTACAATGATTTGCCCGCCCATGCCGGCTACTTTGGGAACGGGGATATTGTTTCTCCCTATACCACGGCTTATGCGACCGACCCTCTTTATACGACGTCTATGATTCAGGGTATGCTCGATAGGAAGACCACTGGCCACGCCGTCAAGGTTGCTGCTACGACATTCTTGTTGCAACACAAGGTTCGAGTGACCGCGAGTTTCGCCGATTACTTCAATACGGTTACCGCAAGCTATACCTCAGCGCGCACCAATGAAGCGGATCTCGACCTCACCTACTTCATGAGTGGAGCCCTGAAGGGATTGTCAGTTCGTGACCGAATCGGAGTCGCCCACAATCTCCCAGTGGTTCACCAGTTTGTATATAACCGTGTAATGGTCGAATACGATTTCTGATCGGGTCGTTAAACGATAAACAGGGAATGTTGCCCAAGGATGGGAATGTTTCCCAAGGACGGGGTTTGGAGAGGGGCCGATGTGGCCCTTTTTTTGCGCCGGTCATAGGCGCACCCTTATTCCGAACGGCCCTATGCGATATCCCCAGACCACCACTTTCTTGCCTGACGCCATGGCCGGGCACAAGGAGGCCTACCGGATTGGCATCGATGGCTGCCCCACCGCTCTGGCGGGCCGGGGATAACCCATGGGTGCGGCATGACTCTTCCCTTCCAGTATCTGCACCAAGGCCTCCCGGACGTTCACCTAAAGGTTTATGGCGATGACCAAGCCCGCCGCGCAAGCCCCGGGATTTATCCCTGGGGTCAGCGGCGTTTGGCGTCATTATGCAGGGATCGTATAATACTCAACATGATGCCCAAAAAGTCCGGTCCCTCCTTTATCTTAGAACTGCCGTTGCGGG
>DATKTV010000028.1:0-76554 GCA_035530915.1 Acidiferrobacter sp.
TACCGCAGCGCTCTCTGGCGGTAACAACCGGGCCACAGCCTGATCCTTCAATCGTTGTGCGTATCGTGCCATCGTCCTTTCACCTCGCCCCCAGATTAACGATTAATTGAGGCGGCAACTACTGTGACACAGGGGGGTGCTGCCAACCAAAAAGAGCACGCGCCCTGTCACCTACCATATCCGGAATGTGCGAGAGGGCTTGGGCGCACTCCCCCTGGCCGCCATCACGTCCTCCGCCCTGGCAAAATACCGCGACCAACAGATGGCAAAGGGCTACGCGGCGCAGACCGTCAAACATGATCTGTCTCTGATCTCGCGCACCCTGAACATCTGCATTAAGGAGTGGGGCATCCCTCTCCCTGCCGGGAACCCTGTCTTGCAGGTTAAGATGCCGCGCGTGGCCAACGCCCGCGACCGGCGCTTGGTCGGCGACGAACTCCCGCGCCTCCTGGCCGCCGCCCACACCTACGGCGGCGAGATCGGCCCGATCATTACCTGGGCCATCGAAACCGCCATGCGGCGCGGGGAGATCGCTGCCATGCGTTGGGACCACCTGGACCGGCGGGCCCGGGTGCTCCTGATCCCGGAAACGAAGACCGGGACGCCTCGCCGGGTGCCTTTGTCTACGGCCGCGCTGGGGGTCTTAGATAGCCTGCCAAGGCGTATCGATGGCCGGGTGTGGGCCATGCGCCCCGACTCGATCTCCCAGGCCTTTGAGAGGGTCTGTGTGGCCAGCGGGATAGGGGGGCTGACCTTCCACGATCTGCGCCGTGAGGCGACCTCCAGGCTCTTTGAGAAGGGGTTGAACCCTATGGAGGTGGCCGCCATTACGGGGCACAAGACCCTGCAGATGCTCAAGCGGTATACGCATCTGCGGGCCGAGGATCTTGTGGGGAGGTTGGGGTAGCCAACGGTATGCTAACCCTAGCCAATCTTGCGTCGGTCTCGTATTGTAGGCAATACGCTACCACCATAGTAGGTTAAAGATATGAGTAGTTCCGATGACCGATTTATTCTCTTCGTCGATTTTCTCGGCTTCTCTGCGGCTACTCAAAGGTTTGCTAAAAGTGCTCCTGATAAGGAATTCTCAGATGAGGAGCGCGGTCTTTTAAATCTTCTTCATGATATTCAAAAGAGCGATTCGCGGCACTCTGAGGGCTATTCTCAATCCTCTCCAGAGTCATCGTCAGCCGTTATAAACATAACCCCGGAGTTTTCCGCTTTCTCCGATCATATGGTGGCAAGCTATCCGCTCAACTTCACGGATGACGTTCTTCCTGCTCCTGTAAGATGGGAATTGCTTCTGAAAGAGGCCTTAAGGATTATTACGCCAATCGCCCTTCGTGCTCTTGATTTAGGTTTTCTTATACGCGGGGGTCTAACTGTTGGTAAACTGCATCATGATGCGAGGGTTGTTTTCGGCGCAGGCTTCGTCGAGGCTTATGAAATAGAGAGAAGTATCGCAATTTATCCAAGGGTCGCTTTGTCACACAATCTTCATACGCGGCTCTCCTATGATGACCGCACCAATTATCTCATACAAGACCCAGACGGCATATGGCATCTCGACTACTTTAAGAAGATGTGTCATCAAGCACTAGAGACTAATTCTGATAAATCTGGCGCTAATGCAGGCAAGTGGAAGTCAGCGTCATTGGAGATGATTGATGGCCAGATTGAGTGCTTAGAGAGAAGGAATAAACTGAAGGAGAAGGCGAAATGGGTGTGGTTCAAAAACACGCTTAATGACGCCATTAGAAAGCAGAATCCAGCAAAGTTTGAGGATTAAAGCAAGATATTCAAGTTGCGCGCGACTGCCGTACGTATATTTCTAGGATACCTGCGTATGTGGTTTTTTAAGAAGCCGAAGAGAGACCCCGCACCAGTAATGGAGATCGTGGACGCAGCTACCATATTTGCTCGGTGGCAATCTTTTGCCGATAACGACATTCAGTCGCTTCGGATACACCACCCGCTGGGCGATTCAGTCTTGGAGAAAGCTTTATGGACTATGTGTACTGCCCGCCTTGATTCAGTTGTCGGCTTTACCACTTCATGGATAAAAGACCAAATAGATACTGAAATAGCGCCGCTTATTTATAACCACGCAACAGCGCTAAATAGGCAATATCAAAATCTACATAAGAAAGATCGCTATGGCGTCATAGACGATTCGGGATGGTTATCTGAGAAAGAATACTTCATAGAACAGATAATCGCCCCCATACTCACTGAACTCGCGAATAAGATAAAGACTTTGTATAGAGGAATGGGTGCTGATGATACCGCCTATAATGAGGCTTTTGACACTTTCGATGACAACTACTTGACGAATGATCTCCCAGTTTATCACCGCCATGTTCCTCTTAATGATGTTCAAAAACTCAGAGATACCGGTGCGGTGCGCACGATAAATGCACTATTTTGGAACTGGTTAGTTTCACGAGATCCTTATGGGAATGCCGACAAAATTACGGTCATACTTAATGGGCTCGATCAAATGACGCTTAGGCAAATTGATGAGATTATAGAAGGGGTTATTACCGGAACCGACACCGACAGCGCCAGTACTGATGATAGCCACGACGTTTTTAGAATGTCGCCCTATGACTATGAGGAATATTGTGCCGACATCCTAAACAAGAACGGATGGACCGCAACAGCAACAAAAAAGAGTGGCGATCAGGGGGCGGATGTTTATGCGGAGAAGGACGGTATCTCCGTAGTAATCCAGTGTAAGCTGACCAACACCCCTGTGGGGAATAAGGCCGTACAGGAGATCATTAGCGGGCAGAAGTATATGGCGGCCGATTATGCCGTTGTGGTGTCTCCGGCGACCTATACGCCGGGGGCGAGAGACCTAGCTAAGACCGCTCACGTTCTCCTTCTGGATCATGACGACCTTAAAGATTTAGCGCATATAATCACTCTCTCATTGTAGACAACGTCAGTGGGGGACATATGGATAATAACGAGCCAGAGAAGCTATACCGGTACTTCCCGTTAGGGCCAGACAATAAGACTTGGTTCGACAGGGTACGGGATACTTTGGAAAATCAGCGCCTATATTGTCCTTGCCCGACGCAGTTAAATGACCCGTTTGATTGCGCCATAAAGCTGGCAAACGGTGATAGCGATCGCGAGGCGGGCATTCAAGGGAGGATTGACAAGCAAGCGGGTGTTGTATCGTTTTCTGCGTGCGGAGATCACGTTCTGATGTGGTCTCATTACGCGAGCCATCACCGTGGCATCTGCCTTGAGTTCGATATGCCGGCATGGCCTCCGGAGGATCGTGAGGGCTATGTCCTCGATAAGGTTAGGTACACGATGTCCCGTCCGTTACCAACACTCTCCCCTCAGGAGCAGGCGGGGGCCATAACTCTTGAGAAAATCGCTTTTACTAAACACAAGAATTGGTGCTACGAAAACGAGTGGCGTATGGTCTGTTCCTTTAAGAATCGCTGCGATCCATACCTAGGGTTCCCGAGAGCAGCGTTAACGGGCGTTATATTCGGGTTAAAAATGACAGACAATGATCGATGCGTTATGGAGCAAGTTATTCGAGATGCAGGCTACCAAGGATTAACCATTTTTGAAGCCCGTGAGGACCACGATAAGTTTTGCGTAAAGGTATGCCCGGTCCTGTTGCCTGAGTCTGATAGTCCTACTATGACAGTCGAGTAAATGTATATTGTATGTGAGCGAGAACCTGGTGGGGATGGTGGGGGTAGGGCTACCCCCAACCGTCTGTCGCCGGTACTGAATGATCCCCAGCCGCCGCGCGACCCCTTTTGGCACAGACCCCGCATTTGCGGCCCCAGACCGTTACACTCGCCTCCACACCGCCACCGCTGACAGGTCGATAATCGCCGACCTCAGCGGCTGGCGCGGATCCCGCCGCGCCTCCTTCTCCGCCCTTTTGCGTGCCCGATAGCGTCTGGCCGCCTCGGCCTGCCGGATGGCGCGCGGGGTCGGGCTGGCGGGACGGCCGCGCCGTGGGGGCTTGGTTTTGTCGCCGCCGACCCGGTTGCCTGTCCCGATCACGGATTCCTCGGTTTGCCTGCTCATGGTGTCGCTCCTGTGCGGTTTCTGTGGCCTATTATCGGTGACGCGTCATCTGTAATCAAGCAATTGCGATGATGCGTCATCAAATATTTGGGGTTTTTGGGGTAGGTCGCCGACCGGGTCGCTTGTGTCCCCGCCTGCGCCCTGCCTTTTTGCCGTTGCTGTGGCCTATTATCGGTGACGCGTCATATTTACTCAGTCTATGTCGATGATGCGTCATCGAAAGTAGGGGCCTTTGTTTCAGAAATCTAGGCCGTCCTCTCTGACTTTTTTTCCCCAGGAAATAGCCGCCTGCCGGACGGGTGGTACCCAGGCGCGGGCGCCGCCGCCGGGGTTCCCGTTGTCGCCGTTGTCCGGGGCTTGGCGGCAGTCCCGGTTGCGGCTTGCGTCGCTGGTTTGGATTCCGGCGGTTCAAGGGTGCCAGCCGCCACCTTTTTTTTGGCGACGCGACAAAACGCGGCCGCCAAGGCCTTCGCGCGGTCGGCTGGCATGTTCAGTGCCTCCGCGATCTCGGCCATTTCCTTAGTCGTGCCCGGGCACGAGAGATTAGATGGAACAAATCACATCCATTTGCGATCGTCGGCGTCGGCCTCCTTTTCTTTGGGTGTTGGCGTCCTGAACCCGGTATCCTGGTCCACTTTTGAAGCAACGGCCTTTCCCTTCCCGACCCCGGTCTTTGGGTCACCATCGATAGGCTTCATTGCCCCCGTGGCGACCTTCCTGGAGATGCGGTTGAATGCCTCCCCAATCGCCCGACCGCGATCCGCCGGGAGCCCGAGTCCCTCCGCGACTTCCGACCAGCGCCACCTTTGTTGCCGGGCGCGTTCTATGTCCCGGAACCGCCGAAGCACTAGCGCCCCGATGCCTCGCGAGGGATCCGGGCCTACCTTGATCATCTCCTCTAAGTCCATGTCCACCTCCTCGTAATGCCGTTGTCGGCGCTCACAGGAAGACCATGGCGGAAATACGCGCGATGACGGTTTTGCCGCACATGACGTACGGAATCCGCATGAATGCAGACAATCAGTGCGATGACGTATGGAATCCGTGCAAATGCAGACTCTCGCGCTCACGACGTGCGAAATCCGTACGAAATCCGTACGTTTTACGTTTTGACGCCGGATGACGACGGGCCAAATCCGTATGAATTACGGGTGAAATACGGGTGAATGCAGAGGATCAGTCAGATGACGTATGAATTACGGGTGAAATACGGATGAATTACGGATGATGCAGACTTCCCATAGCAACCCAGCCTCGAATGACGCTCACCTATGGTGAGCTAAGGACCACACAACCGCACCCTGCGGGTGGGCTGTGTCCTCCGGCTTCGCTCGGAGGGGCGGATCCCTGCCAAGGCCGGATCCGACGGTCCATCCCAATGCCGATCTTGCCGCTCTGGCCTTTTCCATCGGCTTGCAAAAATGTGTAAGTTTTGACTCCCCAGCCGCCCCCCGCCATGCCTTCCCTTCGCGCGGGTTTAGATTTGATACGAAGTTGCAAACCGTTGAGCGCGGGGTCGGGGTGTATTGCGTCACGGTGACGAATCGATACCAAGCGAGGCAAGTTCACCCGCCAGCCCGACGAACAGCACCTTGCGGGACCGATCAGCACGACCGGCGTTCTTCCAGTCGTCCCGCCCGAGGGCGACGCCGAACACGAGGCCCACACGCTCGCACACCTCGCGCCCGGTGACCGTTTCCCGATCGAACCAGTCCGCGTTCAATATCCCTGAACGCAACCCTCTCAACACCGTGATGGCTTCGGCTCGGGCTAGATTCCCCCGGACCCGGACTTTAGCCTTCTTAGCGGCCGGACGCCTGGCAATGCGCTTGTGAACTTCGGCCACGTCGTCCGTGGTCTTGACCGCATCGGACCGTCCGTCGGTCGCCGCCCGCGCATTGGAAAAGGCATCGATGTTGACCCAAGGGCGTGTCTCATAACTCACATGCGCGTATTGGGTTCCATCGATCGTCACTGTCTCCATGCGGTCACCCCCTGGCATGGGCTCGCGTTTGTAGTCCCACTCCCAACTGATCTCCTTGGTGACCTCTTTACCCACCCCGTCAGCGTCATGCAGCACGTAATCCCTTGGAGACGGGAGAGAATGAAACCCGAAGCCAATACGCCCGGTGCGATTCAGGAAAAGCTCGGCAAGCGCTGCCGGTTTGCCAACTCGCTCGACCCGCTCCTTGACCCCCGCGCCAGACACCTTGTAGCCCGCGCCCGCGCTCGGCAGGGCGTGTTCGTCGATGGGCCCAATGCCAAACCCACCCCGGGTCTTTAACATCACCAGAGACCGCGCACGGTGTTTTAACTCCCATATCGTCGTGTCCGAGCCCACAAGCCCGCGCCGGGCCGCTTCAAACCCCTCCCTGAGGCCGTACAGGTCAAGGCCGGTCAGAACCTCCAGGGGGGCATCGGTCAGAAACCCGTCAGTGGTCACGGACGCGATGCGGTATCCGAGATCGTGCAACTGCATCATCGCGGCGCTCACAACGGCGCGCACAAGGCCGGTAGTAAGCGCCGCCTGGGGCGCGGACGTGATTGGGGAGGGAGGGATGGCCCGTGTGGCAGCATGGCGGGTAGAAAACGCGCGCTTGCCGGCCAGCCCCTGCGCCAATTTCCCGTAGGCGCTGTTGGCCCGTTCTTTGGCGGCCAATGCTTGGGCGCTTTTCTTCCCATACACCGCCTCTGCCTCGGCACGGGCCTGCACAAGCCCGCGCATGCCGTCACGGAGGGAATAATGCCCGGTTGTGGGCAGTAAGGAAGGCGGGTTGGGTGAGATCAACCGTACACCCGGCTTTGAGGGCCAGCCACAACTCGGGCGCACTGGCCCATGTCTCCCCCTCCAGGGGAAAAATGAGTCCCCGGCCGAACGGATCTTTGACGGGAAGGCAGGGGTACAGGGTCCCCGCCGGGAAACGAAATCGGACATGGCCAAACAGCCAAGAGTTCGGCTTCAACATGTCCCGCCCAAGCCGTCCGGTTAGCACTGTGGGCGGGGCCGAATAGTCGGGGTCCCCAACGAGACACATGGCCGTGGGATAGGCCCCGGCCAGATCGAAGTCCGACCATCCGGCAGAGGCATGGTGGATACCATATAAAAACCCCTCGTTGCGCCCCCCGAAATATGCATGACCCGCCGCCGTCAGTAACAGCGCCGCCTCCGGCCGGGGGACAATCACCTTTCGCCGCCGCATCTTGCCCGTGTCATCGGCGTAGGACTCGGCCGTTGTGGCCAGCCCACGCCATTGAAAATCGAAGTCCGGTTGAGACCACCCCCGCGCCGTCATGATCGCGTCGCGGAGTAAGGTGGCGGCTTGGCCACCCAATGTGACGGGCACATACACATTGCTTCCGACCATTTGCTCTATCCACCTCCGGGTGATTTCCGCATCCCGCGCCGCATAGCATACGAATGCGGCCGGTTCCTCTCGTCGCAGCCTTTCCATTTCGCTTTTATCGTGCCCGACCGGCAATGTGAGTTTAGGGCATTTCAAGGCATCGCCCAACTTCTCCACGCTCGACCCAGCCGGGGCCAACAGCATTGTATCGCGCACGGACAGAACAACCGGGCGGCATCGATTCCGATCTTCTGACCAAACCGTTTGATACAACGGCTTTTCAACCAACGCGAGGGTTCGCCGCAAGCTGTCTGTTTTTCGCAGGAGCTTCGCCTTGTCATAGGCCACAGTCAGATCGACGATAGAATAGTGGCCAGCAACCGTGACGTGGTATGGCTCTATATCCCCCCCGGGTGCGAAGTCTTGGTACCCAATGTAGGGCGCGAGATCAGAGAGAAACCACCCCAAGACTGTCTTAAATTCGAATCGGGTTTGGCCTGGATGCCAAAGAATCCACACACGCTCTTGGCCATCACGACACCTGCAGCTTAACTGGACGGACAGGATCCGACGTTTACCCGCGCTGGTCTGCCATTCCGAATCCAGACCCACAAGGAGGGGCGCACGCGGTGTGCCTACCATGCCGCGCGGTGTCAAAGGTGTCGTAAGCGCCTTGGGTGTGCCCATATGGCTTATGACACCATCATTTTTGCTTTGTAACTCAAGGACTTGTGAAGGTGTCGAGTACGACACATCTTTTTGTGTCGTACTTTTCGAGTCAGAAACGAGGGTCAAAGACGTGACGCGAAGGCCTGCTCTGGTGCGGTGGACTTGCTTGGATTCGACGAGGTATCGAGCGTCTTGGTACGCGATTAATTTCTGAGCTGAAGCTGATTCGGCGGGGTCGGGATCGGGATCTTTGCCACCCGAATCCGTCGCGCGGGCGGCGGTGCTCGGGGCGGTCCGGCGCGCACGGGCGTGTGCCACACGCCGCACTACCCCCCGACGCGGGTTTGCAGGTCGCCGAAACCGAGCCGCCCACCTTCCCATGGCCTTGTGGATTTTTGAGATTTTGGTCTTTAGGTCCGGGCTCATCTCCTCGTAAGAAGAATCATCTTCATACGGAATTGGGATTGCAATTTCGAGGCTTTCTCCTATGATTTCTGTCATGCCAGCGCTCCTTCACAGCCTGGTGGATACACAAGACCGCCGGCCACGGCGGTCTTTTTTTTGTCTACCGATAAGCATAGCTCATCTGCACGAAAACCACAACCGACCATCCTTCCGCTCTATTGTATGTGTTAATGTATGTAGGAAAGCACACACCAAAAACAGTAGTGATCGGACGCACCGAGAGCCGGGCGCTTGTAGGCGCCCAGCCTATTCACCGGGCCGACATAGGCTAAAACTCAAGTCAAAACAAAAAACCCGCGCGGGGGGGGTGCGCAAGTGTTGGGACATTTTTGGGACAATTCGTTGCCGTTTGGCGCCCCCGTGTGTCCGCTGGTGTCCGCGTAACCACTGGAATCTAAACGGGAAAGTACGCAACCCCTTGATCTGTAAAAGGGCTTTTTGGCCCTTTCACGGCGGTAACAGGGGTTCGAACCCCCTTGGGGACGCCAATACAATCAACAAGTTAGCCGATTAACGCGTGTAAACAGTCGGCCAACCCGCCGTAGGCCGAACGGCTAAGCGCAATTGAAGTCCAGCATGGTGGCGACCAAGACTGGCCTTCCTAGCCGCCTCGTGCCGCGCGCCATCCAAAAAGCGCCTATCCGTATGTGGTACACCGAAGTCGTTGATGGCACGAGCCGCCGACATCCGTGGAAAGTCGTTCGATCCGACAACGACCCCTGGTAAGGCCCATCGGCTCGCCCGAACGCAGCCCTGCGCACTCGACAGAGAACCCCCCCTATTAGGGTTTCCATTTCCGCGCGATATCGACCCGGGAGGTAACCGCCAGCTGAACCGAATCGGCCCCCTCTGCACAGATGGCGACCACCGATTCCGGCGCCAGCTCCAGCTAGTGGTCTACCATTCCGCCGACAATAAGCTACGGGCGGCATGACCGATGCCTTCGGACGCCATAGGATGTTGATCAGCAAACGCCGCCAGTTGGTGTGCCGTCAGGCCATTCGCACAGGCCAAACCGATTTCACCGATGAGATTGTCCGCATCAATGCCCACGACCCAACCCCCCATCAAACGCAGAGATGCTGGCTCAAAAAACAGCCGAAGACTCCCTTCGGTTTCACCGTAAAT
Organism: Acidiferrobacter sp.; assembly: GCA_035530915.1. Lineage (GTDB taxonomy): Bacteria > Pseudomonadota > Gammaproteobacteria > Acidiferrobacterales > Acidiferrobacteraceae > Acidiferrobacter. The sequence continues at coordinate 9,675 of DATKTV010000028.1, forward strand.
CTGGGCCCGCGAGTCCTCCGAGAATTCATACCCAGCCTCCAAAAACGTCATACCGTTTTGGGCCGCGGCCGTGCGCGTCATACCCACATAAGCCGCAGCCGGCAACGTAAATATCGTGGTCGGCACAGTCGTGAAATCCATGGTGTCAGTCGGCACGTCACCGGCAGCAATATTATGAGCAGCGACTAGAGATTCGCGGACCGCGGCGTGGAACAGCGGCACTCGCCCATTCACGTCGCCGCATGCATAGATATGGGGATGAGACGTCTGTAGCGCACTATTCACCACGATACCGGCATGACCGACATCAATCCCCAATGCAGTGAGCCCGTCCGGTATGACGGGCCTGCGCCCGGCGGCCATCAAGACTTGATCACTCAGGAGTTCCTGACTCCCGCCACCTTGGCGATAATGCACCCTCAAACCGCGTTCCATCCGCTCTATGCGATCCACATCTGCGTCAAGAATCCATCGAATATTGGGATCCAGGAGAGGCACAAGCATCGCGATCATGTCCGGATCCATACCCAGCAATAGCTGGCTACCCCGCTGCAACAACGTCACATGAACGCCCAATGCCGCATAAAAAGAGGCGGTCTCAACACCGATATATCCGCCTCCAATCACAGTAAGCGTCGATGGCAGGACTTTCAATGTCGGGTTCAACCGGTAAAAGTCGCTACTGGTGAGACAAAGTTCCGCTCCAGGGATCGGTGGCACAAAGACGTCCGAGCCACTTGCCACAATGATATGGTGAGCCGAATAGCGCCGAGTCCCCGTATCCGTCTCAACCGTCACCATATGGGCATCCTCAAAACCTGCCTTGCCTTTGATCAGTTCAACGTTTCTAGATCGCGCCAACTCCTCCCCATGCTGAAGGTAGCGACGCCGCTGCACATCATCCTTGTGGCCGATAATTTTGGCATAATCCACAGTGGTCTTGCCTCCCACGCCATAGGAATGGAAACGGCGATGCCGGGCCAAGTGGTGCGCCATCTCACGCACGGCCTTGGAGGGGACACAACCTTCTGCCAGGCAATTCCCGCTCAGGACCCCTTTGGGATCTACCATGACCACGCGCCGCCCCCTCCTTGCCAACCAAAACGCCGCGGGGTACGCCCCCCCGCCTGCACCAATCGTCAAAACATCTATCGTCTCAGGTTCCTGCATCGGCGCTCCTCGTATAAGCGTGTTAGTAGCATGCAATCTTTACGCATTGATCACGCGATCAATGCGTAGGATACTGCTAAGCGTTTTCACTTTGCGGCATTTTTTATGTGGCTTGCGCCAATAGCCAACCTCTGAACATCACCTCAGCGTTTCGGCCCAGCCATGCACGAGATGCCCAGTATCGCAATGGGTGCCTTGCGCCTGACAGAAAAATCCCATTCTTAAGGCCCTTCCCGGTTTCGTATGGGGCGCCCATAAAAGTCTCGTGATAGACGCCTCTTTGGCGAGTGGGATCTGGGCGTTCACGCCCTCTGCAGCGGCATAGGGGAACGATGTTTCGTGGTGAAGAGTTAACCCCCGCAGATAGCGCTTGAAGGTCTGCGCGCGGCCACGATGGGCGCCACGTGTGAGTGACTCACCCAGAAACTCGCAGTCAAAAAACTTGTGGGCCGATTTGGTATACCGGCGATCCCAAGCGCCAGCCTTGTGCGCCAAGATCGACGATCAGCCGGGCTCGTTCTTGACCCGACCGATCGAGGGCACATGGCCGTACCTGGGCTTGATGCCACCCCCTTTAAGGTGCACTAGGACGGACGGGGGTGTCGGTCGCCGCCATAATCGCCTGCGGGGTGAGCGGCGACGGCCGCCGGGGAATCCTGGAGCTTGTCGTCGGTGCCCCCCGTTTTTTAGCGCAAAGTGAGTTTGTGCTAGCCCGGGCCGGAATACTGCGGGGCACAATCCGGATTGACAACCCGCCACCGACGATCATCGTCCCAGTCCCTGGCATACAACGAAAGTTCTTTGCTACACTTTCGGCAATAGAGATTCAACATACAGCTCGGCGGGGGGGTCACCGCGCAACACTTGCGAGGTGCAGTGGGTAATGGCGCATAAGCTACCGTGCTCCGCTAGCGATGGTGGATATGTACCATGGCCATAGATACCGTCTTATCCGGGGTCCCGGATGTCGTCCTCGATCCTCCGCATGGCGTGGAGGTCTGTCCGGATTGCGGATTGGCGCAACGCCTGCCGCCCATGCAAAATAGGAGTCGCTTGTTGTGCCCTCGCTGTGGACACATCATAGAGCGTACGGCTGGTCGCAGCCTGAACGCCGCCCTGGCCATTACCCTGTCCGCATTGTTTCTGATCATCCCCGCAAACCTCCTACCGCTGCTCCGAGTGAATATTTACGGCGTCCACCATGAGAGCATTCTCGCCTCGGGCCTTTGGGGCGTGGCCGAGCAGGGCTGGCCACTGGTCGCCATTATTCTCGCCGCAGAGTTGCTGTTCTTGCCGCTGCTACGCTTCGCAAGCTTAGGTATCGTGCTTCTGGAACTTTATGCGGGCCGCCATCCGCACTGGCTTGGCAAGGTATTCCGCTGGTCGGAACAAATCGATCAATGGGCGATGCTTGATGTATTCCTCATTGGGTTCGGTATCGGCTACGGGCGCGTGGCACCGTTCCTCCCCATCAAGGTAGGCATCGGTGGCTGGTGTGTCATTACCTTGGCATTCCTCACCCTAGTAACACGCGCAACCCTGGAACGCCGCGAAATCTGGCGACGGATCGGCCCGACCTATGAGTCGATAGCCTCCGACGTCCGCCATATTGGTTGCGCCTTTTGCGGCCTACCGGCACCCGCCTACCATGAAGGTAAAGAGTGCCTGCGGTGCGGTACTAAGGTCTGGCAATACAAGCCCAACGCGACTATGAGGACTTTGGCTTTGACGCTGGCCGGTTTTTTCTGCTACCCGTTTGCCTATATTTACCCCATGGAGTACAACTATCAATTAGGGAGCCTTGAGGGATACACGATCATGACCGGCGTCATGAAGCTCGTTGACGCCCATTTCTTGCTGTTTGCAGCCATTATTTTCTGTGCCAGCATCGTGATCCCTTTTCTTAAGCTTTTCACATTGAGCTGGTTTTTTGTCTCTATCCATACTCGCTCGACAAAACGGTTGCGTCTAAAGACGCACGCCTATCGTAGCGTTCAAGCCATTGGCCGCTGGTCGCACGTGGACGTGTTTACGGTGACCGTATTTTTGCCGCTGATGCATCTCTCTGGCTTGCTTGCCGTTTATGTGGGCTATGCCCTACCGGCCTTTCTGGCTGTGGTCATACTTACCATGGTCGCTACAGATGTCTTCGACCCGCGCGTGCTATGGGCGGAATACGAACGGGTGCATCATGGCTAAATCCACTATCCCGACTGCGAAACTACAACACACCCGCTGGCCGGGCCTGATCTGGGCGGTGCCGATCGCCGCCTTGGCCATTGTCGGATGGCTCGCCTTGCGCAGCTATATGGCCGAAGGTCCGTCGGTTACGGTACGCTTCAACACCACAGGCGGCATCAAACCCGACAACACCGTGGTTCGATACCGTGGCGTGACTGTAGGCCATGTCAACGCCGTGCGGCTCTCGAAGTCCCTTGATGAAATATCCGTGACCATGCGTTTTGAGCCCTATATGGCCGGTCATTTGGGCAAGGGAACCCGCTATTGGGTAGCCGGCAAGACGGTGAGCTTCGCCGACCTGGACTCCCTAAAATCCCTTATCTCCGGACCCTATATCGGCATTGACCCGCACCCGGGCCGGACCATTACGCATGTCGTTGGTCTCAATCAAGAACCGGTTTTGAAGACCGAGCCCAAGGGCGTCACCGTTGTCCTGAAGGCCAAGGAGCTCGGGAATATTTCTCGGGGCGCACCTTTGTATTACAAAGACTATGCGATCGGTGAGATTCGCGGCGAGACGATGCTGCGCAACGGAATGGGCTTTGACATTTACGCGTTTATTCCAGAACAATACCTGAAACTCATCAACAGTCGCAGTCGCTTCTGGAGTTCCGGTTCCATAGGTTTCAGTTTGTTTGGCGCCCATTCCGGCGTGCACGTACCTGGTATTCCTGCGCTCCTAAGTGGCGCCGTTACCTTGTCCACGCCGGAATCCGGGGCCCCGGTACACAATGACGAGGTGTTCCCGCTTTATGATAATGCGGCCGCTGCGCGTAGCGCGCCCGATAAATACGACGTATCCTACCGGCTGGTAATGGCGGGGGGACCGCAAGGCCTCGTTGCCAACGCCCCGGTCCTGTTAGAAGGCGCACGGGTAGGTAGCGTTACCCACGTCTATATGCGCTATGACCCGCATCGTCATAGCCTACACACAGATATCCTTATCGCGCTCGACCCCAAACGTATCCCCCTCAGCCCGGGGAGCGCCTGGAATCTCATCCGTCCCCAAGCCCAGATGAATAGCATCCTGCGCCACCTGATTGCGCATGGTCTACGGGCTCAATTAAGCAACGAGGTCGCTTTGATTGGCCCCAAACTGATTGCCCTCAATCAATTTGGGGCGGCCCGCCCGGCACAGCTCATTGCGGGCCATCCGCCACAGATTCCTATGGTCGCCAGCGCTGGTATCGATGAGACCGTAAAACAGATCAACGCCGTGATGCGCCAAATTCATGGAATGCGCTTGCCGGAAATCGCGCGAAACATCCATACGCTGACCGCCAGGCTAGCGCAGCTCAGCCGCTCCCCCCAGACCCAGCAGACGCTAAAGCGCCTGGATCAGAGCATGACGCAACTAGATCAATTGCTGCAGACTGCCAATGTGCAACTGCCGGAGATCCTGGCGGCGCTCCATGGCACCGTGCAGCAGGCCAATAAAGCGCTTGGCGCCGCGAATGCCCTCCTGCACAACGGCGGGACCGCGGCCAGCGGCCCTGAGTCGGCCAGCCTACCGCATACGCTCTACGAGCTCTCGCAGACTGCACAATCTCTACGCGCCCTGCTAGATTATCTAGATAGCCATCCCAATGCCCTCGTTTTTGGAAAAAAACCATGAACAGAAAACTCTTAGCCCTGCTGCTCGGTGCCGCTTGCGGACTCAGCGCCTGCGTCTCCGCGCCCACCCAATATCTGGCGCTCACACCGAGAAGCGCACCGGCGGAGGAGGCGCCGCTCGCGAGCGTACAGAACAAAGGGCTCCCATTGCTGGTGGCCCACGTCCAGATGCCCGCAGACCTAGACCGCCTCTACCTCACCTACGAGCAGGACAAGGACCATTTTCGGGTCGCAGATCACGTCCGCTGGATCGCACCCTTGGGCGAAATGGCCCAACGGGTGTTAGCCCAGGACCTAGCAGCCACGCTGGCCCACAAAACGGTACTCATGCCGGGCGACCCCAGCCCGTCGGGGCCCTACCTTATCTTGCGGGTGGTCGTTCAGCGTTTTATGCCCGCGGATTCGGGGCAGGTTCAGTTACGTGCTGACTGGTTCGTACAAAATGCCTCGACGCAACATATCCTCGCCCAAGGACGTAGCGATTTGCAGACTACCAGCGGCGATCATCCGAGCGACCAAGCGGCCGCCATGAGCCGACTGCTAGGCGATCTCGCCCAAACCATTGCTGCGCGCATGCCACAGCCGTAAGGCATACACCACCATGGCCTTCTCTATTCTTGCTAAGTGAGCGAGCCCACACGGCAGGTGACGGGGCACCACTGTGCTGACTGCCCATCGGCCGGCCCATACCCCGATTAGTTCTTTTTCTGGTCCACGCAATCATGGCCGTAGGATTTCCTGGGCCATCCGTTTATGCTTTCTCGCAGGCACACTAAGGTAGGATCCCGCATGCACTCCCGATGGCTCAGTGCCTTCCTTCTATCAAGCACCTTGATTTCGGCCAGCCCCGCATTCGCAAAACCGGCCCTCATAGTCGCCTACGCCGGCTCTATGGGGGTCGTCATGGATCGCTACCTCGGTCCAACATTCTGCAAAATCCATGGGTGCGCTTACGAAGGTCAGGGACAAGGCGCCTATGGCCTGGCGCACCGAATCACAGCTCGCGCACTGTCAGCCGACGTTTTTGTATCCGTCACGGCCGGACCGATTCAGATACTAAAAGCCGCCGGGCTCCTCACGGCAGCGTTCCCAGTTGCCAGTACTCAGATGGTTATCGCCTACAGCCCGGCCAGCCCTTATACCGCCCTCTTTCGGCGCGCCGCCCACGGCGGCATGCCCTGGTATAAAATACTGACCGAGCCCGGGGTACGATTCGGTCGCACGGATCCCAGGACCGACCCGCAGGGCCAAAACATTGTATTCACGTTTCAATTGGCGCAACGCTATTATCACGATCCCAAGCTGGTCGCGCATGTTCTCGGGCCACTTATGAATGCCCGGCAAATCTTCAGCGAACCCTCACTTCTCGCCCGCCTAGAAGCGGGTCAGATTGCCGCCTCATCCGGATACCTAAGCGCCGTGCGCTCGGTGCACCTTCCATATATCAAGCTTCCCTCAAGGATTAATCTGAGCGATCCGCGATTCGCCCACTCCTGGTATGCCCACGCCCATATCACGCTCGCGACCGCTGGCCTGCGCCGAGTGTTGAGGCCGCAACCGCTCGTGTTCTATGCGACGGTGCCGACCAATGCCCCCCACCCCCGACTGGGGCTGGCCTTTATCCGTTTTATGCAAAGCGCAGCTGGCCAAAAGATGCTTCACATCACGAACTACGGCAAACCACATGGCCCGCCGTTGCGCTAAACTAGCTCCTAAAGGCCGTGGGATCCTGCGCGATGATACCGGGACGGGCGCAGGCACTATCCCTCCTTAAGTGGGTGAGTCCATGATGGTCTCGATGCCCGCCGACCGCGCCCGCGGAGATCGCCCAGGCGCGCAGATGCGGCTGTCCGCGCAGGAAACAGGTTTTTTTTAAGGACCGCAGTAAAGAGAGAACGACTTTGTAACCTAGAGCCATTATAATGTCGCCAGTTCCCAACGCCGAGTGATACCAATGCCCTTTCTTCTGATCATTTTTGAAAAAGTAGTCGACTGGGTTCTCGGTCTTATGCTCGTTTTCGTCTTGTTTGGGATCATCATTGGCGTGGGCCATCTCTTCATGGATCTAGCCCACATTATTACTCGCGGTCATATCACCTCCCAATATCTGGAGTTTGTCGGCCACGTCCTGACGCTCTTTGTTCTTATCGAGATATCGCGCTCGCTCGTCAGCTATTTCACAGTCCACCGCCTACGCATGACGTACATCGTCGACGCCGCCCTCGTATTCGTGTTGCGTAACGTCATGATCGGACTATTTGAAAAGAGCCTCCCGACGGACTCGATCTACGCGCTGAGCGTGCTTATCTTCGTCCTCGGGGCATTGCGCACGGCGGCGGTGGTGGTCTTTCAGCGAGAGAAGCCGATCACGGTTAGCGTCGCGAAAACCAATTAGGTCGCGAGTGGTGTCGACTTTAGGCCTCAGATCAGCGGCCCTAGTGGATCCGAGATGGCAGGAAATAAAGGTTCTGCGGACATGGTCGCACCCATCCGCAACCGGGAAGGGGGGCTTTAAGGCTCGAGCCTGTATGGCGTGGTCGCGACCGCACTCGATAAGATTTATGATCTTGCCACGCTAGAGACCCAAAAGGAGGGCGAGCGGGCCGATCGGAACCGGCGCGCTTAAGGCCTACCGTGCTCGGTCATACAGACCTTGGCTTCGGTGGCGAGTATAATCGCAACCTACCCATTTTGAGACGCCAGATGTTGACCTCATCTTAACCACCATCTTCGGGAACACCCTATGAGCACTACCCCATACATCTTTTTGCCCACCTTGCCCCCACCTCTCGAAGGACTTACGGAACTCGCCTTAGATCTCCGTTGGTCCTGGCACCACAGCGCGGACACATTATGGGAGCGCATGGATGCGGAGCTTTGGTCCGCAACCCACAATCCCTGGATTATTCTCCAAAACGTGTCCGGCGAACGTCTTCAGCAACTCGCAACCGATCAGGATTTTATCGCAAACCTTCAGGAGTCTCTCGAGACCCACAAAGAGCAGCTCGCGTCGGCGTCCTGGTACGAGCAGCAATACTCACCGGCGCCGGTCCGACAGATCGCCTACTTCAGCATGGAATTCGGGCTTTCCGAGGCCCTCCCCATCTATTCCGGAGGGCTTGGAATTCTTGCCGGCGACTGCTTAAAAACGGCTAGCGACCTCGGTGTGCCCCTGGTCGGCATTGGTCTTTTGTGGCAACAAGGCTACTTCCGCCAGACCCTAGACAGCCACGGGCAACAGGTAGAGCTCTATCCTTACAACGACCCGACGCAACTGCCGGTCGTGCCTGTGCGCGAGCCCAACGGAAACTGGCTCCATATCTCACTGCCGTTCCCAGGACGGACCATCATTCTGCGGGTATGGCAGGCACGCGTTGGCCGCACCAGCCTCTATCTCCTAGACAGCAATGATCCGACCAATCGACCTGCGGATCGCACCATCACAGCCGAGCTTTATGGGGGTGGTGCGCAGATGCGCCTAGAGCAAGAGCTCTGTCTTGGCATGGGCGGTTTCGCGCTTGCGAGCAAACTCGGGCTGAATCCCGAGATCTGTCACCTGAACGAAGGGCATGCCGCCTTTGCGGTCCTCGCGCGGGCCCGCGATTACCGAATAGCCCATGGCGTCGACTTTCATTGCGCCTTGAACGCCACGCGCGCTGGCAATGTCTTTACCACCCATACGCCGGTGGCCGCTGGCTTCGATCGTTTTTCACCCAAACTACTCACCCAATATGCCGAGGGGGCCCCGAGTTTATTTGGCATCCCGGCTGCTACCCTGTTGAGTCTCGGTCAGGAAACCCCCGGGGGTGAGGAGGAGCCATTCAACATGGCCTATCTCGCCATCCGCGGCAGTATCCTGGTCAATGGCGTGAGCCAACTCCATGCCCAAATCAGCCGCGGGATATTCCAGCCGTTGTTCCCGAATTGGCCGCAAGAAGAGGTGCCGGTCATTCCCATCACAAACGGCGTGCATACGCCGTCGTGGGACTCGCCGGCCGCCGACGAGCTCTGGACTGCGGCGTGCGGCGAAAAACGCTGGATAGGCGGACAGGACCACGTTGAAAGCGACTTTCGCAGCGTCTCCGATCAGGAACTGTGGACGCTGCGAGGCCGCGCCCGCCAACGACTCATCGACTTTACGCGCCGACGGCTCGTGGGCCAATTAACCGCAGCCGGCGTCCCCACCGAACACATACGGCGCGGCCAGGATGTGCTTGACCCGCACGCCCTGACAATCGGCTTTGCCCGCCGCTTCACCGCCTATAAGCGGCCCAATATGCTGCTTACCGACCCCGACCGCCTCTATCGGCTGCTCGCTGGCAGCCAATGCCCCGTGCAACTCGTGATCGCGGGCAAGGCCCATCCTCAGGACACGGTCGGTAAGGCCATGATCCAACAGTGGACGCACTTCATTACCCAGCATCCGGAACTCATGGATCGCCTCGTCTTTCTAGAAGACTACGACATACTATTGGCAGAGCAACTCGTCCAGGGCGTGGATCTTTGGATCAATACACCGCGCCGCCCGTGGGAGGCAAGCGGAACGAGCGGCATGAAGGTGCTCGTCAACGGTGGACTAAACCTATCCGAGCGGGATGGCTGGTGGGCCGAGGCCTACACGCCGGAGGTGGGATGGGCACTAGGCGATGGCGCAGAACACGACGAGGATCCAGTCTGGGATCGAAAAGAGGCCACTGACCTCTATGAGATCTTGGAGCGCTCCGTGGTACCGCTTTTTTACCACGACCGCAACCCGGAAGGCTGCCCCTCCCGATGGATCGCAAAGATGCGGGAAAGCATGGCGCAACTTACCCCACGCTTTAGTGCGAACCGGATGCTGCGCGACTATATTGAGCAGCTCTATATCCCGGCGGCCCGCCTTTACGGGGAACGCGCCGACGAGGGCCTAGTAGAGCGGCTGTGTACCTGGCAGGACACCCTGAACCGCTTCTGGAATCGGCTCCATTTTGGCGACTTCCAGGCCTACGAGGACAAGGATCAGGGGCTTTATCATTTCAGTGTCCCCGTCTACCTATCCAACGTTGAACCCAACTTCATCAATGTGCAGCTCTATGCCATACCTTTGCTCGGCAAGGGGCCAGACCTTCACCCCATGCAACGCCAAACTGCCCTCGGGGATATGCCGGATGGCTATGTATACACGCTGACGCTGCCTAAGTCTCGGCCCATTGAAGACTACACTCCGCGCATCGTTCCCGCCACGGATATGGGCTTTGTGCCGATCGAGGCCCCGCATATTCTTTGGTACCGGTAAGACTCAAGGTGTGTGCTCACGCGAGGATCCAGCCACATGCACACACCCGCCCCGCAGATGCCATGCTGACAACCGGGCTCAAGCGCGCAACGGCCTCGGTCTATGCGACTGGCAGCCAGACTTCCCCCGCGCCCAACCTTGGCCCAAGCCAATGGTTTTCATGCAAGACCAGCGGATAGCCAATACCATCGCGTGATTGGGCAGCACACATCGATTCATGCGCGCCATCGGCCCATACCTATGCTTCGTGCGCCCCACGCGCCTTCAGCTCTCCTTGATAGGCAATGAGGACCGGAGAACGTGAGGAAACCGGATGAGGGGCCACGAATGCGACCGCTCGGCATGATTCCCGTAATCGCACCACTGCCCACTCGAACTCATCGAAGACCGCCATCAATTTCCGTTCCTCGTAGGTTTCGGATGAATTCGAGCGCGCCGGGGACGGCCTTCCCGGAGACGGATCTCCGCAAGGCCCGGCACCATCGCGCAGAGCCTTCACATCACGCACTAAGCGCGAAACTACTTCATCGACTGCGGTTAATAACTCAGTCTTCGCCACCCTGACGTGCTCTAGCGCGCCCGTACAGCCGTCGTCTACCTGCCTCTCTATCTCTTGCTCCCACATATTACCTCCTTGTCGGTTCCTTATCGCCAGTCGCGGCGCCTCCCCTTACTTCTTCCTTGATGCGGGGTGGCCTAATTTGGTACCTGGTGATTGCCGCAGACGCCTTTGCACCAATTCCTCGGCCTTCAACCAATCCCCGAACGCGCCGTCTCCCACAAAACCTCTTTCCTCTGCTAGGAAATAGGCCGTTTCCGCCACCATCGCACGGAGTTCTTGATCCATCACAACCGGGGTTTCCTTTACTTTAACGGGCCTTTTGCTTAGTGGTTTCGGCGTTTGACGCCCACGCGTTACCACCACCGCCTTTTTGCTGCTCTCTTCCCTTAGCATGTCCTACCTCCTGGAATACCTTCTTCATTATCCGGAACTCGCCCTAACGCCCCGCCCGACACCATAACGAACCGTTATCCTTATGATACTTCCCGTGCATGGCAAAATGATGATGGGGACCATAACGCCAGGGACGATCTGCGCGTTGCGCCCTCGCCACCTATTGACCTCAGTATCACCCAGCATCCGATCTGCGACAAACGCCGCAGCCTATGCACCACCGAATTGCCAAAGACTGAAGAAGCCAACATCCTCACCGTCTTGTAACCAGATCCACGGCCAGCACACCACCCGCGACCTTCTTTAAAGCCGTTTTTGCACCAACCCTGGCTATGAACCATACTCCTAAAATCCATGTAATAATTCCATATACGCTCCTTATGGAACCCGCGTCAATAATATTCCTAGATAGCCAATCTGTCCAGAACGGCATCGCCATAGACCATTCCCCGTCCGCGAGGATACACGCCGCTTTTGCTAAACATTAGCCATTCATGATGGTCGCGCCCGCGCACCAACCTTTCTTTAGTGGCGCCCGCCGAGATCCGAGCCTCCACCGCCTTCCCAGGCCGCGGCTAGACGCTAGCGAGCAACCAGTATCGCGCTCGCGCGGGGCGCAACATGATAGGCCGAAAGCGGATTCCAAAGCCCTTCGCTATCGGCCACCGCAAGATCATGGGGCGGCGGGAGCCCGGTATCCACGGCCACATGCCAATAGGCGCCGCTCGGGGCGCGAGGAACAGAAAATACCCCCGCATCGGTGCTCGCATTGAACATGAAAAACAAGGCCTGGTGTTCGCCTTCCGGGATCAGACAGGCCAGCTGCCGCGCCCCGGGGTCGGCCCAGTCCAGATCCTGCGCGGCCGAACCAAACCAACGGATATCGGCATCTGTGTAAAACCGCTCGGCACTCAAGACGGGGTGGGCTTTACGAAACGCGATCAGGCCGCGCGCGAATCGGTATATTTCCTGATGGGTCTCTAAATTATCCCAGTTGTACCAACTCATATCGTTGTCCTGGCAATAGGCGTTGTTGTTGCCGCGTTGCGTACGGCGAAATTCATCACCGCCTAGAATCATCGGCACGCCCCGTGAAACCAGTAGCGTCAGCAGAAAGTTCTTGATCTGGCGTCTGCGGACCAAGTCGACCTCGGCATCCTCGGTCACGCCTTCAATACCATAGTTGGCACTGAAATTCTCGTCTGCCCCGTCACGGTTATCTTCCCCGTTGGCCTCGTTGTGTTTAGATCGATAGCTCACCACATCGTTTAATGTGAAGCCATCGTGGCAGGTGATAAAATTGACGCTGCACTCCGGACCTTTTCCCGACCTCGCATAGACATCGGCGCTCCCGCATAGGCGGCTCGCCAACACACCAAGCATCCCGTCATCGCCGCGCCAGAAACGACGAACGTCATCCCGATAACGGCCATTCCACTCAGCCCAGCTCTGCTGAAAAAAGCTACCGACCTCATAGGCGCCGGCGGCGTCCCAGGCCTCGGCGATGAGCTTCGTTCCGCGCAAAATGGCGTCCTCGGCGATCCGCTCAATGAGCGGCGGGTTCGCCAAAAGATTTCCCGCGCTATCCCGGCCCAGGATGGAGGCCAGATCGAAGCGAAAGCCATCGATATGCATCTCTACTACCCAGTACCGCAAGGCATCCAGGATATGTTCCTGGACCACGGGATGGTTGGCATTGACCGTATTGCCGGTACCTGCATAGTCTTTATAGAAACGCTTGTCTTCCTGAAGCATATAGAAGATCACGTTATCTATTCCCCGCAGGGAAAGCGTCGGACCACGCTCGTTTCCTTCCGCCGTGTGGTTAAAGACCACATCGAGTATCACCTCTATATCGGCATCATGGAGAGCGCGCACCATTTCCTTGAACTCCAATTTTTGCTGGCCACGAGACCCGGCGCTACCGTAGGAGCCCTTGGGCGCAATAAAGGCAACCGGGTCGTAGCCCCAGTAATTGTTTATTGGCGCCCCGCCTTGGGGATCAAGCCCGATGGCCCGGTGATCATTAAACTCATGCACCGGCATAAGCTCTACGGCGGTCACCCCTAAATCCTTCAGATAGGGGATTTTTTCCATGAGGGCGTGGTACGTACCGGGGCGCTCGACGCCTGAGCTTTCGTGAACGGTGAGACCGCGCACATGCGTTTCATAAATGACTGTCTGCGACCAACTGTGTCTTAGTGGTGCGTCCGTGCGCCAGTCAAAGTGCTCATGCGTAAAGACACATTTTGGCATGGCACCGGCGTCATCGACTTTCGATAAAGCAGGAACGAGATCTCGTCCCGATAATTCATAACCCACCGCTGGGGTAAAATCCCAATCAGGGAGCGCAGTAATCGCCGTAGCGAAGGGGTCCAAGAGAAGTTTATTGAAGTTGAAGCGATGCCCCTCGCTGGGTTTATAGGGGCCGTCTACCCGATAACCGTAGAGTTGGCCGGGGGGCAGTCCGTCTACCCACACATGCCACACATCCCCGGTGCGATTACGAGTCGGATCGAGATCGATGACTCTGGCCGGCATGGCGTCTTCGGGGCGGTCGAACAACTCCAGCCGAACGCGGTAAGCGTGACGGCTAAATAGGGAAAAATTCACCCCGCCCATAGATTCGTGCGCACCGAGCGGCAAGGGCGTCCCCCGACGAATCTCAGTATGTTCGGAGATCTCGGCCATGTAATCCGGTAATAGACGCTCCGAGCTTGTCATACGCCTAGCGCCATGGCACCCATGTCGCTGGGATTGACCTTATACCTGCACACCATCTGGGCTCTCCGTAACGAGTACTAAGAAACCACTATTTAACGCCCGCATCATCACCTAGCTCGTACCGACCGCGCCTTGCGTTTATCGGTCAGACTGTGCACCTCGCCCAATCGTGTTTGCCGACTCAAGACAAGCCGCCCGTTGCGATAAACACGCAGTTCGCCGGGCTGAAAGGGTACCCAGTTGTCGGTAGTCAAAGGCACGGTCGCGAGCGCAACCGCCTGCGTGTCGGCACTGCTGAAGTCGAGGTGGTGCAAATGGTCATGGCCATAGGCGATCAAATAGCTGCCATCGGAAATCAAGAAGTTGAACCGGCCGTGCGCTGCGACCAACTCGACGATTGGCGTAAAGCTATCCGCCTGAGCCTTAAGGTCGCCCTCTGCGGCTATGTCGACATGTGCGGCGATATTTTCAAGGAGATAACAGAAGGCGTATTCCGAATCGGTCTGCCCTAACGGATCACAGCCCGCGCGAAGACGCGTATCGGGCTTGGTCATCAGCTCCGAGACCAGCCCGTTATGGGCGAACACCCATTCTCGTCCACAACATATACGCATAAACGGGTGAGTGTTCTCGATGCTGTTCACGCGCGGATGGTTCGCATGGCGCACATGCCCGATCACAAGAGACGACCGAACTACGCCGCAAAGCGTGGTGAACAACGCGCTGTGAGCGCTCGGGGTGGGCGCCTTGTAGAGTCGAAACCCCCCGTCCCGCATATAGGCCAACCCCCAGCCATCAGGATTGTTGGCCGTCTCGCCGCCCCGCGGCTGAAACCGACACAACCAAGGGCCGACATCCACTACCCGGCTGGCGTTTATGCCCAGAAGCTCACACATAGTGCACCCCCTTCTCTGGCTGCAATATGGCGCCCACCTATAGCAACTATCCGCCGTCCAACGGCTGGAGCCCGCTAAAGCCGTTGGACAACAGTTACCACAAAGATCCGGGGCCACACCGCGGAACCAAAACGATCCATCGCTTAACCGCGCGCCACGCCTTCGTTCCGACCCTATGCCTCGCTAAAAACCGTTACCGTAAATGCCCCGTGGCGGGAACATATACATCTCTAAAGTATACGCCGGTCGTCCAGGCAATGGCATTGATCTATCATCCGCTCGTGCGTAGGCCAGAGGGTTTACGAAGGACGCCGCCTACCCATATCGAGCCCGCTCCTTGGAGCCGCCGGCACAAGCGCCAGGTGCGGGGCTAGTTCCCCGCCAGACGGCGACGGATCTCGGGCAATAAGCGTGCGTGAATATCGTCGCGCACCCGGATGAAGCTCTCCAGCGGCTCGCTATGCGGATCATGGAAGGCCATATGAAACATCGGCACGGCACGCGGGAAAACGGGGCAAGTCTCCTTTGCGTTATCGCACACCGTGACGACAAGGTCGATCGGCTCGTCGATAACGGCATCGATCGTCTTCGGTCTGAGATCGTGCGCAGCTAGGCCTGCGAGCTGCAGGGCCTCGATCGCGCCGGTCGCCACCTGGGCCCCCGGCTGAGTGCCCGCCGACAGCGCGCGAATGTCAGGGCTTAAGTAGGCATTCACCAAAGCCTCGGCCATCTGGCTGCGGCAGGAGTTTCCCGTGCACAAAATCAATACAGTCTTTGCCATTGAGCCCCACTCGATCATGATGAATTTACCGTCCCACCCCGCCGCCTCGGCCGTGGCCCTAGCCAGCAGAGTCCGCAAACTTACCCGGTCCTATTCCGGCGCCTGACACGGGGGTCTGCGCCATCGCCAAAGCCGCCAAGCGTTCCGGGCCGATGGGTGGCTCGATCTGCCAAGGCACAAGGATGGTGTATGGCGCGAACTCACCAGTGACCCGGTCGATCCAATGACGCTCCAAGATCTGGCGATGCCTGATAACCGGGTCCCGGGAGGCGAGCGGCGCGAGGCTTTGATTGATGACCCAGGCAGACGCAGTCATGCCGGCGCGTTTTAAGTCCGCCTGCAAAGCAGCGGCTTCCTGCACGGGAGTGGCCTCGGGCAACGTCACTACCACGAGTTGCGTGTAGTCCGGATCGCGCAGCCGGGACAACAGGTTACGCACCGACTCTGGGACCTCCGCTGTCGTCCGATCGATCTCGCGCTGATAGGCCTGCGTGGCATCAAGCAAGAGTAGGGTGTGGCCGGTCGGGGCGGTATCCAGCACCACGAAACCATCCCGGCCTTCGGCCACGACGCGAGCAAACGCACGAAAGACCGCGATCTCCTCAGTACACGGGGAACGAAGATCTTCTGCCAACAAGGCCAAGCCCTCAGCATCGACGCCGCTCGCCCGCGCACCCGCCAGTACCTCCCGCGCATAGGCTGCGGTCTCTACGGACGGATCAATGCGACTCAGCGTGAGACCCGCCGGCACCGCAGTAAGCGTTGCCTGAAGGTGTGCGGCCGGATCCGTGGTCGTCAGATGAACGTTGAAGCCACGCGCCACCAACCCCATGGCGATGGCCGCCGCCACTGTGGTCTTACCAACCCCACCTTTGCCAAGAACCATGACCAGACCACGGCCGGGGGCCGCCAGCGCGACCACGAGTTCGGGAAGCGCTGGGAGCACCGGCGCGTCCCCAGCGACCGAATCCATCGGCGCCAAGGCCACGGGCGGAGAGCTGATGGCACGCAACCCTGCTAGACCGACGGCGGCTACCGGCGACAGTGGGATATCGGTGCGCCGTAGGCGTGCAAGCCCCGCCGGTAGGCGGTCGAGCGCTTGGCGCCCGCGCGCCTCCATGGCTGCGGCTACCGCATCGTGGCGAGTCGTTGCGTGAAAGACCCCATTTAACACAAGAATGGGTTGCTCGATACCAATCACGGCCAATTCGCCGCGGGCGCGCTCGGCCTCCGCAAGACTCGCGCGATCCGGGCGCGCGACCAAGATCAGGCGCGTGCGGGTCGCGTCCTGAAGGTTTGCGAGGCTTGCCGTATAAAGGGCTTGCTGTGACTTAAGGCCGGCCAGCGGCCCTAAACACGATGCCCCGCCCATGCTCGTCTCGATAAACGACTGCCATGCGCCAGGCAGCTGCAGAAGGCGCAGCGTGTGCCCGGTAGGAGCGGTATCAAAGATAATATGGTCGTAATCGACCGTCAGAGAGTCATCGCCCAGGAGTCTAGAGAACTCGTCAAATGCAGCGATCTCGACGGTACAAGCCCCCGAGAGCTGTTCTTCGATACTGCGCAGCGCCGTATCGGGGAGCACGCCACGGTAGGGCCCGACGACCCGTTCACGATAGGCGCTTGCGGCCATCTCCGGGTCGATGTTGAGTGCCTGAAGGCCCGCCGCATCGGGCACCGGTGTTGCCTGTCCCGTCAGCGCCACGCCCAATACCTGATCCAAGTTAGATGCCGGATCGGTGCTAACCAACAACACACGCAGCCGCCGGCTTGCCAAGACCAAGGCCGTTACGCACGCCATCGTGGTCTTACCGACCCCGCCCTTGCCGGTAAAGAAAAAGAACCGTGTCGGGTTATCAAGAAAAGCGAGCTCAGGTGCCCCAAGGGTGCTCGCGTTCATATCAACAACACCCCGTCGAACCGTTCGGGTCCTGCTCCTCGGCCCCTTGCCCACAACAGCTTCCAGCCGACACCCTGGGTGCCGCAACCGAACCATTCAGGGCTTTGCCAATACCCGCCCAACCGGCCAGTAGCGCTCGTGTAGGATAACAGCTGCGGCTCACCTCGACACCGTCAACAAAAATCACCGGGAGTGCGTTTTCGCCATCGCGCTCAAGCGCTTCGCGCACCACGGCATGCCCTGCAAAGACACCGGGCTCCTGACTTAAATTGTAACGGCGTACCGTCACACCCTGACGCCGTAGCCAATCCAGGTCGGCGGCAAATTGGCTCAGTTTGGTGTCGCTTGTCGGCCCACAGACTCCCGTTGCGCAACACATGGCGGGGTCATAAATCTCGAACGCTATTCCCATGTCTCAAACCCCCTCTATGGGCGGCCGCACCGGGACCGCAACCTTAAGGGCCCTAGGCCCCGATCTTTGAAAATGCATGTGAAAAATGGGCGTACGGCCCATATGGGCCTAACATACGCTTCTTCAGATATATGCGCAACCAGATATATGGGCTGGCAGAACTGACCCCGGAGGGCATAGATCCGCGGCGTCTGTGCGCGCAACTACCCGGCACCAACGCGCCCGATCAGCGGCTTCCGGTAAGGTCTGCGAGGATCGGATTCTTGAGCTCACTTCCGCGAGCTGCATCACCCTGCTGCGGCCTACGACATAGCGCTATTATTGGCGGGAAAGATTAGGAGAACCGGGCCCTTTCTCGCTACGCTCTTTGGCGTCGCATGAGATCTGTCGCAACACGGCTCTGGCCTGCTAGGGGCCCGTCGGCAAATAACTGCTCGGGTCGATCCCATTGGTCCCGGCCGCCAAAACGCGGCGGATTTCTATGGGGCGCCCGTTCTCATTTGTTGCGACATGGGCGAGATCCAGAATAGTCCCATGGGGGTATGGTTCCTTGTTCTCGTCAAAAACCAGCGAGATCCTTGGTCGTAGCCGTCTGTGGCGGTTGACGGTAATCACAACACCTATGCTGCCCGTATTCATTTCCACGATACTGCCGATTGGGTAGACCCCCATACACTGTATGAATTGATCCACCAACTCGCCATGGTAATCCTTATTCCGCCCTCGGTAGAGGTTTGTCAGCGCAACATAGGCCGATATGCCCGCGCGATAGGCCCGATCACTCGTGATCGCATCGTAGGTATCCACGATCGCGCCAATGAGACCAAATAAGCCAATACGGTCACCAGAAAGGCCGGCTGCATAGCCCGTACCGGCGTAGCGCTCGTGGTGACAGCGCGCTACATCAATCGCTGCCCTAGGAATACCGCTGCTCGATTCGAGGATCTCCACGCCATGCGGAACGTGCATTTTCACGATCTTGTATTCTTGCGGGGTCAGTTGCCCGGGTTTATTGATGATCTCGTTAGGGATCTTCAACTTTCCGATATCATGCAAAAGCGCGCCGATGCCCAGGACATTAAGATCCTCAACCGATAGATTAAGGTGGCGCCCGAACGCCAAGGCGATAATGGCAACCCGAACGCTATGGAGTGCCGTGTATTCATCCTTGATCCGTAGTTGCGTTAACCAGACCAGCGCATCGGGATTGCGGGTAATACTATCAACCATATCAACGATCATGACGCGCACGCGCTGTGAGTCCACGCTATGGCCTAGGCGAACGTCATCCATGATCGAGTAAACGAGTTCCCGCATGCCGATCTCGATCGTGCGCGCGACCGGCATCTCCTCCTCTAACGTGGTCAAATCTATGTAGCGCGGGAGCGCTATAACCTGCCGTAAGGGTAGCTTAAGTATTTCGGCGTGCGTGAGTGCGGTTGAGGGCGGGGACGGCGTGTTTAATTGTCCGGCGGTACGATGTGCTGAGCGGCTCGTTTGCCCGAGGTTCGTATCAATATACACATACTGACAGAACTGCTGGAGTTGGATGATCTGTTCATCCGAACGAATCTCAAACCCCTGGAAGAGAAACGGGGTCCCGGCCCACGGACGATCCAGCTCGGAAACATACATCCCTTTCTGGAGATCATGAACATTTACCTGCTTAGTCATAGAGTTACCGCCTCGCAGAGCCGCTCATATCCCGGGCTGCCCAGCCCACCGCAGACCGGCACACTTCGGGCTCAGTCTACCATTTTTTGATCTACCCCGCCCAGTCCCAGGGTCTTCGGATCATAACAGGCTCTCGCTTGCTTACCGGCTCAGCTATCAAAGACTGACGGCCGCAAGGCCCCTGGTTGCGACATAACGCGCCCCTGGTGTCGGAAAAAGATGACGCCATGTTTGGGACCCTAAAAGCCCCCACCTTGAGACGCACAGACAGCGTCCGGCTTTTCTGGCCGGCACTCACTCGTAACGGCCCCTTAAGATAAGCAAGCGGCGAGACTTTTTGGACATCATGTTCCGCACGATACGATCGCTGCACAATCGCGCCAAACGCCGCTCATTACATGGATGAACTCGGGCCAAGGCTTCGCGGGGACCGCTGTGGTCGTCGCTAACCCAAGATCGCTTGAGGAATCGAGAAGGCACTACCGCCACGTTCGCAGTGACGGCTGGGAATGCTCCCGCCGTTAGCTATCAGCGGCGTGGCGCTCATAAGTTACCATGAAGGCCGATACGAGGGCACAGGTTAACGCTACCGGCACCAGTATCCAAATCGCACCCCGTATGCCCAGAACGTGAACCGCGGCACCGAAGCCAAGCAACAGGAGCGCGCCGATACTGTTCCCGAAACCAAGCGCAAGTCCGGAGCCCAAGCTCCGGCTTTCTGGAAAAATATCCTGACCGACAATAACGGAGACGGGGAGCGCGCTAAAAATCACTATGCCGAGAAATCCAAGGGTCACCCACACTACCCACCCGCTACTCATCATGTAGAGCGTCACAAATAGGGCGCTCAGAAGACTCGATCCGACTAAGACGAAACGCCGCCCGAAGCGGTCGGCCAGCAGGCCCCCGCTCACATTCCCAATGACCCCAACCATCAACAAGACCGTGATCAGGGAGGCGCCGCCAACCAGCGAGCCGCCGGTCTCACGCCATAGCAGCGGCAGATAGGTGACCAATGCATAGAGCAGGAACGCGCGGAGTGAGACATAGAGAACCAGTGCCGCGGCGGGTTTTGCGTGCCGTCGCCAGACAATAGGCTCAGCATCGACATGGCGTGCGGGCAGCCTGGGCAAAAGGACTGCCACAAGCGGAATACTAATGAGCGCCGGTACGGCGACCACCCAAAGACCATCTAGCCCATAGGTCGCGACGACGAGGCTCGCCACCAGCGGATAGAGGCCGCGACCTATTTCCCCGCCGACGAGGAAGGCGGACATTATTGCACCGTGGCTGGTTCGGGCAAGACTCCTGGCTGATGCCAAGGCCTGCGGGTGAAACATTGCGTTCGAGATCCCAATCAGAAACAGCACGGCAAGCAGCATGCCGATATTGGTGCTGGTACCCACGAGCACAAGACCTAGACTGGTGCCGCCGACCCCCAATAGCACAAGCGATTTTCCACCTACTCGGTCAGACCACCACCCCATAAACGGTTGCAACGCCTGACCGATCAGTAACGCTGCCATGATCTCGGAAGCACTGCTCGCGCTGCGATGTAAAATCACCAAGATAGCGGGCAGGATCCCAGGCAAGAAGTTCGCCGCTCCGTCATTCAAAAAGTGCAGCCACGAAAGCCCTAAAAGGGCGGTGATTCGGTGGTGCGTCGGCGCGGGTTTTTCGACGAGGGTCGACTCGTGCATCATGGTGTCTTGTCTCATCTGTGATCGATACGTGATACAACCTAAAGCCGCCCATCGCAGACGAGCGTAAACGGAACTGAGCAGGCGGCTCTACCCAAAAACCTCCGCGTCCAACTCCACCCTGCCTCTTGCCTTTGGATACAGCGAATAGCTTAGGCGCACCCCACAACGTAGCCGAGCGCGCGGCGGTGGCCGGCGGAAACTGGCCCCCACATCATAAGTGACTCGGGAGCCCGAAGGGCGTGCGTTCGGGTTCGCGGGACATCTCATGCGCCCCCGGCAGTTAGCCTCGTCGCGCCCAATCGCTGCGGCTTGCAGGATTCGCATAGTACGCCAAGTTAAGCGCGGATCAGCATCGCCCGCGCCTCAGGCATCGGGGCTCCTCGTCATAAAAGGAGTTCATGCTTCGGGACGCCACGAAACCGCCGCCGTCGCTAGTCGGCACCCCAATATTTGGTGGCGATTCCTTCACCGAGATCATATCCAATCAACCGGCGGCGCACCTCAAGAAGCTTTTCGATCAGCGCTGGCTCGGCGCGCTCGTAGGCGGCCGCATCGGCGGTCCGCTTGACCACCACCCCGAGCAACTCCGTAATGGCGTTGCCAATCGAGTTCTGGCTGATAGTGACAATGAGCTTGCCGGTATCGTTACGATAAATGAGCTGCTTGAATGCCGGTTGCCAACGGATCGAGCTCGCATATCTTGCATCGGTAATACAGCGATCTCGCACCATCTTCGCGGTCTTCAGAAAGTCGTTGTTGAAGAGCAACCGACTCTCGACCAGCCTCGGGAAGTAAATATCCCGTGCCAGGGGTGCATTGCGAATCGACACCTGTCCGAAAAAAGTGCGGTAGAAATCGATAAATCCCTTCAGTATGGTGTCGTATTCTTCCCAAAAACGCACATTTTTCAGTGCCTCGACACCCCCCTGTACCTCCCAGCTAGGCAACCCCTGCGGGTAGCCCGTCAAAGCGATCTTGCAGGAACCGCGTTCGCACGACTTCAGTATTTCTAAATCCAGATCGCCAAAGAAGGTGCGATAAACGTCTCGCATGTGGGCTTGAAACAGGGAATGCTGCCCACCATCCGTCAAATTGGGATCGTTCAGATCGGCGATCTTCGCGTCTTGTAACTGTAATTTATCGAAGACCATAAAATGGTTGTGCAGCATACGAATGCTCGGTACCCCTGGCGAGCTAAGCGGCCAAGTGGCGTCAAGGCTCGCTTCGCCCGCCAACACCAGCGCTGTTTCCGGATCGGGATAACGCTCGAGCATATAGGAGATGATAACCTCGTTCATCCGATTCCAGATGTTCTTAACGTGCCCTGGGACCTGGGTGCGGCGCGCGGGCCGACCAAGTGGGTCGAGGATGCTCTGCGATGTGTTATAGATGACTGAGGTATCGAATTCGTTGCTGTGGCCGAGCGCCTTGCGATAGAGCAGCAGGCCCTCTGGGTTGCGTAGCAGGCCGTTGTTGTTGGTAAGGTCGTTCAGATTTTCGGTGCTGTTGAAAAACTCGTTCGGCTTCATGCCCTCTGGAACATCGAGCGGAATCGGGCGGAATGGATTGGTGATCTCTCTTGGGCCTACCGACATTTTATTGCACCTCGTTTTAAATCCAGCAATCTTCGGGGGAAGACCAAGGGAAGTCTTCTGTGTGAACGACAACAGCCTATCTGCCCGTTCGGACGAATAGCGACCTCCAAAACCACCCACAAAAACAATAGCGCGTCCCGTCGTTAAGGGCGCGCGCCAGACAGAGGGTCTACGCCCCCATGCTAGGCTCATCATGCCCCGATTGGGCGATACCGGAGACGCGCCCTATGGGGATTCACCACGAGTGAAAGGTCCAGAATGAAGGGCGGGCCGATCTTTGATTAGGCTTTTACGACCAGACCCCGGCATTATACAATCTCGGTTTCTTGTTACCAAGCGCCATCTGCCCCCGGTCAGCGTATCGGTAAGGCTCGGCGCTCATGAGGCAAGCCGATTCCGCCGCACACCAAGATTCATTCTGAAACTCCCGTTACGCCACACCTCCCAAGCCAGATTGTTTCGCGTCAGAAAGAACGAGTTAAGGCCGATTGTGGTGCGTTGTGCGAGGCTGGCTCCGGACTTGGCGGCAGATGGCGACTAATTGCCCTTATGTTGGGCGAAACGTGCCGTGATGCTCCCGAGGAGGCCCGTTGCGTGCACCACAGACGGGCGTGGTTTGTTGGACACAAAGACATCAATTTGGTAAAACAGCACACGGATTGACCTCTCAAATTTCAAGCCCCTAAGTGGGGACAAGTAGAGAACAAATACGGAGAATCGCAATGGTGTATCAAGTCAACGGAAAGGTATTGGAGAGCACTGAGACCGGTTATCTCGTGAATCTGAGTGACTGGGACAAGACTGTTGGCGAGGAGATCGCGCGCCAAGACGGCTTGGAGCTGACCCAGGATCACTGGGATGTCATTGAATATTTACGCGACCAGTACTTGAATCATAACGGCGAGTTGCCTAATAACCGTCACATACTGAAGGGAATGCAGGAGATCTGGTCTGGCCGGAAGGTGGACAACAAAACCCTATTTGACCTGTTCCCCGGGAATCCATCGAAACAGGCCGGCCGCATCGCGGGACTACCGGAAAGCATGCGCAAGGGCGGCTACTAACCCCACGCAAGGTCAGGGTAGCGGTAGGTGAAAACGGCCCAGGCTTTGAGCCCGTGCCGACATCAACGCGACACAGAACGCCCTAGGCGCCATTACACGCCAACGGTAGGCTGTTTCGCGACGTAGGTCGCGAGGTTGGCCCAAACCGAGAGGAGTGGGCCAACCGAAGCGGCTGACAGACAACTGCTACTTGTAATATAAATCCTTATTTTCGCCACGGGGAGGATCCGCTAATCCCTGAGAAGTGCCCCCCAAGTCCGCAGATTCCGCCCAAGCAATGGCGTGATCGCATAGCGCGGCGATCGGATGCCGGCTGCTACCTGAAGGGCAGCCCGTGGCGTCGGCAATCTCTTCAACGCTCGCATCGTATGCCTTGCGCACCTCAGCGCGCACCCCAAGGTCGCGCCCAGTGGCACTGACGCCCACTAAGCCTAGTGATATTCGCTAACGAGCGGCGGCGCATGGCAGCGCGCACCGATAACGGTTACTCTTTTGGTGGCACACGGAATGATGCCGGATGTCGGCGCCGGAGGTCCAGCTAGGCGAGCATGGGAAGAAGATAGGCCCTACCCGCACGCCGGGCTTCGGCCCCGCTTAAAAACAAGAGGGCTACTGCGATGAACAAAAAAGGAATGAGCCTTACCCCCAAAAGTTTGCTATTTGGCGCGACTCTCGGAACAGTTCTTATGCTCAGCGCCGGATGTGCGACCACTGCCCCCCAGAAGAATACGGGCCCGTCTTTCAGCGACTCGGCCATCACCTCAAAAATAAAAACGCGGCTGCTGGAAGACCAGTCGCTTCAAGGGTTTCAGATCAAGGTGGACACATACAGTGGGCATGTGACATTAAGCGGTTTTGTGAACGAAGCGAACGAGATCCAAGAGGCCTTGCAACTTGTCCACAATGTCCCGGGGGTCGTGAGCGTGCGTAATGATCTGGTAGTCAAGAAGACCTTGCGGTAGCCACTAAGGCCAGCTAATAGGCAGTCTTAGGCCGCGCAGGCGTGTAATGGTCGGACTGAGGCAATGAGCCACGAACTGGTGGCGCATCGTGTTGGCCCGGGCCCGCGCGGCCCAGGGGCCATTGGGTAGGCCTGCATCCCGATAGAGACTTTCGGGTGGGTAGTAAAAGGTGCTCACAAAGCGTCTTAGTAAGGCGCTGAACGCCATCCCTAAGAGTCGGCGCGTTACCAGATTTGAGGACGCTAGCCGTTTCTTAAGGACTTCTCGACCATAGGTGATATGGCGCGCCTCATCGGTACTATGGAGAACGGAGATACCCAGCGCCACGGGACATACCCCTTCCGCGTGAAGACGGATATAACGGTTCAAACGATCCGGCACCTCCTCCCCTAGCAATATCGCGCCCCAGAAAAGGGCAGACTGAAAAGGGAGCCAGCGTCCTAGGTACGTTAGCAGGCGATTGTGTGGCTGGAGAAAGATTCTATCAGGAAGCCCGGCCCGTTCAAAAAACTCAAGGAACATCAGGCTATGGCCTGCCTCTTCGCGTAACTCATGGAGGTGGTAGATGCGCGTCTCGCGTGAGCCCTTGAGCGCGGCTCGCGCCAGACGCTGAAGAAAAATGCCCTCGAGCCAGATTCCCGCACCCAGGAAATAGACAAATTCATAATGAGAAAGCATGCGGCGCGTAGCTAGCGGAAGCGCATCATACTCATCCACTCCATAAAGCGACACCGCCTGTTCCGGGAGCCAAAACGCATCCTGTGTGAGTCGATCCCAGTTGATCTTGGCTATCGGATCGCGATAGGGCATGCTGTGCCGCGTAAACTGCGTTACCCGCTCAGTAAAGGAAGGGGGCGGCCTCGTGGGGTCTGGTTTTGCCATGGCCGGTCAGTATAACGCCCTTTATTTGCTGGGCCTAGGGTCGGTCGTGTGGGTCGGTCGTTGCAGCACGCCCCGACCTGGGTTAGTCTTGGCACCCTGTCGGGGAGAGGTGTCCGAGCGGTTGAAGGAGCACGCCTGGAAAGTGTGTGTACGTCAAAAGCGTACCGAGGGTTCGAATCCCTCCCTCTCCGCCATCTTTAGTTCTAATTAAATCCCCATCAAGAAAACAAGCGCCAGGTCGCCTTTCTTTAACAGCGCGTAGAACACACATCCTCAATCCGTACGGCGTGGTCGTGGGCTTTGGGAGACGCACTTGTTAATCTTGTTTAATGACTCAATCCTCTCAGCCGTTGGCGCCTCAGCAGAACTTATAGTGACCCCGTGTCAGCTTCCGCAGTAACGGCAACGAAAGCTCCCTTAAGTTGCGCCCCGCAAATGGGCATCCGCTTATCCAGCACCTCTGGGATGGTCGACTTGCCATGCCAGGCGCAGCACATTGTCGCGGTGGAAGTCCAGGTACCGCCGCTGACCTTCCGAAAATGTGCCAACATTGATGTCGTTATTGCTATCTATGCCCATCTGCGCCAGGGACTTCTGGTCGACAACCGGTGACACAATCAATCGCCCAGAGTTCTCGAAAGAAATGAAACCCTTATCGAACAAATGATCAATTGTCGGTGTCAGTAGGAGCCCATTCTCGCCATCGAGCCGCTGCTCGTTGCTGCTATCCCGCCAAGGTTGGATGTGACTTGCGATCAGATGCTCCACGCGCTCGACCCTGGTGACCCGGCAGACGCGTTCGAACGAACGCACGTTGTCCCGAAAGATCCCTTGACCGCGGCGTGCCTGGATGAGCGCCGTCCTCTCGGTCTCCCGGATGCTCACGTTCGAGGCGATGTCCACTTCGACCCGTCGCTCCCACTCCTCAATATCCCGTTCCGGCGCCGGTGAATCACGCTCAATCTCGCTGACCTGGTGTCCCATTCTAACCGCCCCGTTGGCCTCGGCGCCGATCAACATAAAAAGGGCCGATGCGAGCGCCGCGCTGATTTGCGTCAGGTAGACCCCTTGCAGACCGTTGCCGCTCGAAGTCAGCGGCGCATACTTACTCGCCAAGTGCGGCCGCAACGCTTCTATATGATCCTTAGGGCGGATGGCCTTGGCAAGCCGCTGCCATTGGACACTGACCTTCCAGCCAATCTGGCTCCAGTTCGTTCCGGCAGAACCAAACTCCTCTGGCTTCGGACTTTCCCGACAGTAGCCGCTGACAATACCAAGCGCCGCGATGCGCGTGTCGCTAAATGAGAGAACAATATCTCCAGGAGCGACCTCGCGCATGCATTCGTAGAAAGGATTGTGGTGACCATTCCGATTACGCTTTGGCGACCAGAGGTAGCCGCCGTCGATCTCTTGACGGAAAGTCTGGTTCTGGTTTACCCACCAATAGCGCATTCGTCGTTTCGACTCTACAGCCTGGGCCACACCCACCCCCCAGGCAACAAATCCGCCTGACGCAAAACGGTCTGTGTGGCCCATTCCTGCGCGTTTTGAGGATAGCCGTATTTGTACAGGATGCGTTTCCTTAAGGCTCGCAGTTGGGCGCATACATATGCGTCGAAGACCTTCACAACTCTATCATTGGTTTCCAGGACGTCGCAGGAGGCCAGTGCGTCGCCGTCGATATGCTGTTGTTTACCGCAGGCGTCTACCGCTTGCCGATCTTTCGCAAGCCGGATGAGCCCTTCGATCATTGGCCTTACCTCGAAGTTACAAACACTCAGTTAATCCACATGCTACTGCTCGAAAGCCCTAAGAAGCAAAAGTCCAAGGCACGAATACATGCGCCTTTTATTGTAATAGATTTCCATGTATTCGAACATCAGGGGCAGCCCGCCGCAACCAAGGGCCACACGCGGTCAGGTAAACGAATCACCGGCCATGGGGACATTGTTGTATCGAGCGCCCAGACCTGGCGGACATCGGTGATGATCAGCTTACGCGGCAGGTAGTTCCCGCGCCTGACCGCTCCCCAGACTACCGCACGCGAAGAGAACCGGCCATCGTGCCGGACGCATCGTTTGCGCAGCGCGTAGTCACGCTCCCTCAGCAAGAATACATACAACTCACAGCGCCACTGTTAGATTCCGATCAGCTACCGCTCATGCATAAAATACCGCCAAAGAACCGTCTGAGGGGTGGCGGTGATGGCGGAAGTAAGCCTCTTTGCGACGGTCTTAGCCGCGGAAGCACCACGGTTTGTACGAAACGTGGCATTCGATACCAAGGCTCGAACGTTGAGATCGCCGATAAAAGTGGCCCCTACAGGCACCCCTCCCCCTTAATCCGTCTGGGCATGTAATATATTAGTCACAGACTCTCCCCTAGCCCTCATAGCGACAGACAATGAGGATGAGGGGGTGGTAGGCCAGAAGTGCGCCTTGGATTACGTGCGTCATGTGGGTGGCATGTTCGGATGCGCACGAGGGCGCTTAAGCAACGCCCAGGACTGCGGACTTACCCGCGACCGCGCTCAGGTTGCACAAAGAACCAAAGACGGCACACAAAAAGAGATGGCTATGAAGGATGATGTCTATTGGATGACCGAGGCGCTGGCGCTAGCAAGGCAGGGCGGGGATGAAGGAGAGGTGCCCGTAGGGGCCGTTCTGGTCTTGGCCGGTGAACGCATAGCTCAGGCCTATAATAGTCCGATCCAGCTTCACGACCCCACGGCCCACGCCGAGGTCTTGGCTTTGCGGCGTGGTGGAGCCTATTTAAAAAACTACCGCCTGCTCGATTGTACCTTGTATGTCACCCTCGAACCGTGCGCCATGTGCGCGACGGCTCTGGTGCAAGCGCGGATCGCGCGGCTTATATTCGGTGCGCCAGATCCCCGAGTTGGTGCGGCCGGATCGGCCTTTCGGTTGACCAACGAGCCCCGATTTAATCATCAAGTTTCGGTATCAGGCGGGGTCTTGGCGGACCAATGCGAGCATATGTTGCGTGGCTTTTTCCGCGCGCGGCGCAACAATTAAAGGGTAGGATCGCCGAGCTGGAAAAGCAGGGATCTGTTGGCCGTACTATTCTGATCCAGGTGGCGAAGAATCCGATAATAGATCCGAATGCGATTGACATATTGTACCGCCACATAGCCAGGCGCGTAGCCGTAGCGCGTTTTACGATACCACCACGGATCTTCGAGGAGCGGCAGCCTTTGCTCCACATCGGCCCACCGATCAGGATTAGCGCCCTGCTCGCGCGTAAGCCAACGGGCGTCTTGTAGATGATTTAGGCCTACATTGTAAGCCGCGACCGCCATCCAGGTCCGATCGGGTTCCGGGATGGAGGCTGGCAGAGTATCGATTAGACTCAGTATATAGCGGGCCCCTCCATCAATACTTTGCCGGGGATTCAGGCGGTCTGTGACCCCAAGAGAGAGACAGGTATTATTGGTGAGCATCATGAGGCCTTGTACCCCAGTGGGGGACTCGGCGTTGGCTTCCCACATCGATTCCTGATAGGCAATGGCCGCCAGCAGACGCCATGGAATGTGGTAGCGCGCGCCAGCTCTGCGGAAGAGCGGCGCGTAGCGAGGAAGGGCCGCCCGCACCTTCTGAAGATAGGTATTGATGTTCGCAGAATTAAACGGCGTCACGCCATAGTACCGCGTGATCAGATCTGCGAGTTGCCCGGACTTCTTGAGTTCCCTGAAAAATCGGAATGCCGCCCGGTAAAGGTGGTTGTCTTTACCTTTTGGAAAGGCCCACGCCAATTCCTCTGTAGACCCGATATTGAATGCCACATGCAGAGTCGGGTAGAAGCGGCGGTTGACAGCTACGACATTGGAAGCCGCTACCGTATAGGGCAATAACCCCTGCCAGACCAGAAACAAGAGTTCATCTGTTTGCATATGGGCGGCATCGGTCCAACTCAGGCCGGGTAGCACATGCTTTAAAGAGATCAGCTGAAGTTCCGCATCAGACCCAGCCACCACTTCGATCTGGTGCCCAGGCAACTCGCGTAGGCGATGGGGCGCCCGTGTGCCAGAACGATAGACGAGCTGCTCCCGAATGGCCTGGTAGGGGGGGCCAAAACGCGCCAGCTTGAGGCGCGCCTTGCTGATGCTAAGCCCGGCAACGAGATCGCCCTGACCCTCGGCCAGGGCCTTCATGAGGCTCTGGCCATGCGGTATCACTCGGATCTTGAGCGTTAGGCCCAGAAAATCGGCAAAATCCCGGGCCATATCATACTCAATTCCCGCCGAGCCCTGCGCACCCTGGTAATACGTCGTCGGTCCATTACGGGTAAGAACGACAAGCTCATGATGTTTTTGTTGCGGGAGACGAACATACTTTGGGTGGGCATGGTGCGACGAGCATCCACAGAGACAAGCCGCTACAACCACAAGCGCCGCCGACCTTAATTTCAGGCGTCTGTGGTCCATAGACACAGCAAGGGACGTATCCCCATCTTTCGGTCCCCGCAGTAGCATATTGAGTGCGATCATACCCCCTCTGTTCTTTCTTGGCGACTCCAGTTAAGCTTAGCGGATTGGGAGAGGTACCGAAGCGGTCATACCGGCGCAGACTCGAAATCTGTTGGGGGCATTGCCCCACGTGGGTTCGAATCCCACCCTCTCCGCCATTCACAAAGGGGCTAATGACGGCCCCAGTTCATGGCACCATCATTAGCTGACGAGGACGCTCCGGGCTTTACGGGGCAAGCAATCACGTCGGCGCCATAATGGGGAGGATACGCCCCAACGGTAAGGCCCGTCAGGGCCCATAACCACAAGTTATTGGGGCCAGGACGCTCCAGCACGCCGTGAGGATTCGCCGAAACGGTGGCCACACCACACCCCCGCCGTGTCGCCCGTCAATCTTTCGCGTCGACAACAAACACACGCCCGTCGGCGCGCTCACCGTCTTGAGACGCCACTTCGTGGCGCGTATCCTGGCCAATATGATCCCCGTCACCCGTACGCTGTCGCTCCATGAAAACGAAATCGAGGAACGATTCATTCGCGCCTCCGGCCCCGGCGGCCAAAACGTCAACAAGGTAGCCACGGCGGTTCAACTTCGCTTCAATGTGCAGAACTCAAGCTCCCTCCCTGAGGAGGTTCGGGCCAGACTACTCCGCCTGGGGGGGTCGCGCATTAGCGCAAGTGGCGTTCTCATTATCGATGCCCGACGCTTTCGAACACAAGAGCGGAACCGTCGGGACGCTCGGGACCGCCTCATCCGCTGGATCCAGCGAGCCGCGCAAAAGCCCACCCGACGCATCGCAACTCGCCCAACCACCGCATCCAAACGTCGACGCCTGGAAGACAAACACCACCGCGGGGTCGCGAAACGCCGGCGCGGAGACATTCCACAAGACGAATAAAGCGCCTTGCTTATCGCCATGACTTCAGAGAATCGCCCATATATTCCCGGGACATGAGAAGCGCCTTCTTAATATTGTGTACTAGACGAACCATCGAACATTACCATGCCTCTGAATATGTGGCCATCGCGCATATCCCCGACACACCCGCTAACATCACCGCGCATATCTTAACGCAGCCCCAGCGATACTCGCCCCTGAGCAGCACCAAAAGCCGCCACCTGCTGACGGCCCGAATCCGGGCTGGCGGCGGCTGATTTACTTGGCCCACGGCGTCCGTTACGCTTCCCGTTAAAGCCTTGCTCTACGGGCCCGCACAAACGCCCGCTGTTTTGCACCCCGCACATGCAGCCCGCTAGGCCCACACCCCACGCAGGCCTCTCGTTTCGGGCACCGCATAGTAGAAGATTCTTATGGGCTTGGGTCGCGCCTTTAGCCAGCAATCCGCATCGCTTATACTCACCCCATGACCAACAAAGAAGCCAACGCTGAGCGACATGCGGCCATTCAGAGATGGCTTTGTGCCCACGGTGATTCCTTGTACCGCTACGCGTTCCTGCATACCCGTCACCGGGAAACGGCCGAGGATATCGTCCAAGAAACCCTCCTCGGCGCCTTGCGGACGCCCCACCCTCCTGATGGCCGGGCGAGCGAGAAGACTTGGCTCTTTGGGATCCTCAAACATAAGCTTGCCGACCATGTCCGTTCGCGCCAGCGTGCACCGTTAGACCAGCGCGTGGATCCTACCGACGATACCGATATCGAGACCGATGTCTTTCTGGCGAATGGTCGCTGGCGCGAACCGACCAGCGCATGGGGCGACCCCCTGAAATATGTCGAGGCCAAAACATTTTGGCGCTCTCTCAAGGCTTGCCTGGGCAATCTACCCGATGCTCAAAGTGAAATGTTTGTACTGCGGGAAATCGAAGAACTACCGCTAGAAGACGCAGCTGAGATCGCTGGCGTCTCGGCCACCAACGTATACGTCCTACTCCATAGGGCACGCTTAGCTTTACGCCAATGTCTGCAACACGCGGGCTTTGGCCAGGATTCGTCATGAACCTTATGCCGCATTGCCAAAGGGTCGCACAGAACGTGTCGGCCGCCCGCGATGGCCAATTGCATGGCTGGGCCCGGATAATCACGCTGCTACACTTGGCGCTTTGTGGGCCTTGTCGGCGTTATGCGCGCGACATTGATCAAATTTACTCCGCCCTCCAATCCGCCCATCAAGCACAGCGCGCCGAGGGGCTATCCGCCAGCGCAAAGCAACATGTGCATGATCGAGTGGACCAAGAAGACGCCGAGCGATGACACCCATAGCGGTCGCTGTAGGCCACGTTACGCGGCCCTTTGTCGCCTGCGCCCTTGGTGCCTGAAAACGGGCGGCAAAGAGTATTGTACCCGGCAGGTTTCCCCCAGCCCCAAGCGACTTATGTGGCGGCTGGCGGCCACCCGTCCGAGACATCCCTGGATCTTTTCCTATCGAAGAGCCGCCACCGCCTTTATGAGCAGGTCCCCGGCGCCCTCAGATATTTGCCGATAGATCGCGACTAGGCCCACGCAACAATACGAGCGAGCGCCCCCGCAAAAGGTAAACATCGCCGCTGATGGCGGTCCCTGTGTATTTCGTGCAGTCTACATAGCTTGTATCGAGCTCTAATTGCCAGCCCGTCGCGCGACAAGCTGGCAGCACGAACGGGATCCCTTCATGGTGGGCATTCAAAAGCCACAGGAAATCTACATCCGCGATTGGCCGACCTTTATCGTCGAATTCGTCTAGCCCCTCGCCAGCGAGAAAAAGGCCCAGGCAGCGCGCATAGGTATGCTGCCATTCCTCATCATCCATCTCGGTGCCATTGGGTTTGAGCCACGTGATATCCTTGATGCCCCGGCCGTGAATACGACGCCCCTCGAAGAAAGACCGACGCCGAAATACCTTATGCGCCTGTTTTATCCTGATCACATGCTGCACAAAACTTACGAACTCACGGTCTGCGGGCGTCCACGCCCAATTGACCCACGCCAAATCGCTGTCATGGCAATAGCCGTTATTGTTTCCATTCTGGGTGCGCCCCATCTCATCGCCCGCGACAATCATGGGTACCCCTTGGGACAGGATCAGGGTCGCGATCATGTTGCGCTTCTGTTGCGCACGCAGGGCTTGAATTTCCGGGTCGTCTGTCGGCCCTTCAACGCCACAGTTCCAGGACAAATTATTGTCGGTCCCGTCCCTATTATCCTCCCCGTTGGCTTCGTTGTGCTTCTCGTTATAGCTCACGAGATCCTGGAGGGTAAAACCGTCATGGGCGGTCACAAAATTGATGGAGGCGTAAGGGTTGCGACCATTGTGACCATAAAGATCGCTGGACCCGGTCAGCCGATAGGCGAGTTCGTCGATTACCCCGCCCTCCCCCTTCCAGTAGGTACGCACGGCATCTCGATACCTGCCATTCCATTCTGTCCAACCCACCGGAAAATTGCCCACCTGATACCCGCCATCGCCCAGATCCCAAGGTTCAGCAATGAGCTTAACCCGGGAAAGCACTGGATCTTGATGAATAATATCGAAAAATGCCGACAGGCGATTCACGTCGTGCAGTTCACGAGCCAACGTCGAGGCTAGATCGAAGCGGAACCCGTCCACATGCATCTCGAGCACCCAATACCGCAGGGAATCCATAATGAGCTGTAGGACACGGGGGTGTTGCATATTGAATGTATTGCCGCACCCCGTAAAGTCCGTATAAAAACGCGGCTCGGCGAGGCTTAGACGATAATACGAGAGGTTGTCTATTCCTCTAAAGGAAAGTGTCGGACCCAAGTGATTGCCTTCCGCCGTATGATTGTATACGACATCCAGAATCACCTCGATGCCATTTGAGTGGAAGGCCCGCACCATAGTCTTGAATTCTGCAATCTCTCCTGTTGCCGAATAACGGCTATCCGGGGCAAAAAACCCGATCGAATTATAACCCCAATAGTTACGCAGGCCTTTTTCTACTAAGTGGCGATCATCTACGAACGCGTGCACAGGCAGGAGTTCCACGGCGGTAACACCGAGCGACTTCAAGTATTCTATGCTCACGCTCGATCCAAGCCCCGCATAGGTCCCGCGTAGCGCTTGCGGTATACCCGGATGTTGATTAGTAAAGCCCTTGACATGCAACTCATAAATAACCGTGTCGTACCAAGGCGTGCGCAACAGCCGGTCGTCTCCCCAGCTGAACGCAGACTCAACGACTTGAGACTTTGGAACAAACGCGGCGTTGTTGGTGCGATCAAAAGACAGATCCTCCGCCTTATGACCCACTCGATATCCAAAATGGCTATTCCCCCAGCGCACCCGTCCGACCAGAGACTTGGCGTAGGGATCGATTAACAGTTTATTTATGTTAAATCTATGACCGTTCTTGGGCTCATAGGGCCCAGCGACCCGATACCCATAAAGGCAACCTGGGCGAGCCTCCGGGAGATAACAGTGCCAAACCTGGTCGGTCTGCCAGCGGACCGGGATCCGGGCGATCTCACGACGACCATCATTGGTAAAAATGCACAGATCCACCCCCTCGGCATGCTCCGAGAATAGGGCGAAATTGACTCCCTCCCCGTCCCAAGTGGCCCCGAGCGGATACGGTCGCCCGGGCCATGCGGCAAAGGGCTGGGTGAAACGTAGCGGCCCGCGATGTAATGCCATACGCACCTCTTAACTCTCTGTTTTTCTCGGGGCCTTAAGCGCTATGCCACGGCCCCTTAACGTTAAGCCCTCGTTCGGCTCCCGGAAACCGATCTACCCAGCCTATGGGTCCTATAGCACGCCATTTAGCGGCCCAACCTACAAGCCCTGCGACCCGGTCGCCCTGAACTCGCTTTCTAGACACTGCAGCAGACCATGCAAGGAAACCGAGATGCTCCGCGAACGGTTCTCCATCTCACAACGAAGTTCATAAAACGCCTTCTCTAAAACGAACAATTTTAACCATTCTTGGGCGCGCGAGAAATCTCCCCAGAGACCGGAATCGTCTGTCGTAGACTCGTAAGAGGCCAGAAACGCGCTCTTTACCGAGCGCTCCCAGGCGCGAGCATTGACCAATAAGATTTCCGCACGCTCCCCCGGTTCTATAGCCATATGGTACAGCACCGAATACATCGCACAATTGAACGACCAGAGCATGCTGGCGACATCGCGTAGCGGCGTATGTTTTTGGCGACGCTCCGAAAACGGCCGGGTGGAGTCCCCCTCAAAATCGGTAATCGCAAAATCATTCTCTTGCAAGAGCACCCTGCCCAGATGGTAATCACCGTGACAGCGTGTCTTAAGGCCTGCTATGCCGAAATGTACGGCCTCCTCTAGCTTGGCCATAAACTGTGGCTTCATCGCCAATACCGCACGCCCCTCGACTTCAGTGTTTTCTGGCCAAGATCCGACGTGCGAGGAAAGCACCGCAAAGGTCGCTTCCATCTCCTCCCGTACACGCGCTACCCAAGCCTCGCAGTCCTCAGGCGTAATCGGCTCTGGATCAAACGCCGGATCTCCCGTGGTCTGGGCAAGGCTGCGATGCAATTCAGCGGTCCGTCTGCCTAAGATGCGTATGAGCTCGAGATAACCACCGTGCGCTTCCTCTACCTCCGGGCCCAACGCAGACTCGACCGTTGTCAATGAGAGCTCCAGATAGCTTTCGAGGTAATTTAACGAATAGCCCCATGCATCCCCTTGGTTCCCCACATAGGCCTGCAATAGTGCAAGTGTAATGACATCCCCATTATGGCTCTGGTATTCAAGCACCCCTAAAACCGGTACCGTATAAGGGAAATGCGCGACCTCCGACAAAAATCGCCCCATCTCCACTCCGGGGTTTACGCCGAGACGCAAGCGGCGGTAGGCCCTGAGAAAGAAGTGCTCCCCGACCGTCACTGAGGTGTTGGTACCGTGGCTGCTCGAACGGCGTACTATGTCGTCGGAGGATTCGGCAACCGCCTCAGGGCCTATTGGCACACCCCGAATGACGCCGCCTTCCGCGTCGAACTGACTTCCCGACCGGATAGCCCCTACCAGCGCCCGACAAAAATCATCATCCGTAAACGCATCTCCCAGTATCCCCAATGTCGCCTGCCGGCGCACATGCGCGATGACATACGGCATAATGCCACGCGGTCGGTTTTCGCTCTCGTTTTCCCATGCGAGCAATACCGGCAGGAAATAGGTTACGGATTCGCCGTCATCCGTCACCTCGACAAACGTAAAAAACCAATTCGCGCTGGTGCCAGGCCACTCGGCGGTCTCGGTCATGGCGACGCGCCTCAGACCCTTGTCTTTGCTCTTGTCCTTACCCTTGCTGACGTACCATCGTTGCGCTGCCATAAACTGCGGCAAAGCTTCTCCTTCCCACTGCGCACGAACCTTATCGGCCATGGCCATCCGCCATGCCACGACCCGGTCCCGAAAGAGGCTACGCCACCCGTCGAACAACACCAGCAAAGGTGGCTCCTCTGCGGGTAGCCGGTCCTCATGCCACGCCGGTACCTCGCCACCATCCGCTAAGCGAAACCAATAAAATCCATGCCCGTGCAGGGTGAGCAAGTAAGGCAGCTCACCGATCGGCGGAAATGCGGTGCGCCCCATGAGCTCCACAGGCACATGTCCCTTATATATCGACAAGTCGAGTTCCACAGGCTGCGCAGAACGCGAGAGATTCGCGACGCATAGAATCGTCTCGTCTTCGTAGGCGCGAATGTAGGCCAGGATCTTTCTATTCCCAGGCTCCAAAAATTGCAGCGTGCCACGCCCGAAGACCTTAGTGCTTTTGCGGATTGCAAGCATCCGGCGCATCCAGTTGAGGAGGGAGGACGGCTCTCGAGACTGAGACTCTACGTTTACGGCACCATAACCGTAGACGGCGTCCATAATCGGCGGCAAAAACAGCCGCTGAGGGTCGGCCCGCGAGAACCCCGCATTGCGATCCGGACTCCACTGCATCGGTGTGCGCACCCCATTGCGATCACCGAGATAGATGTTATCACCCATCCCGATTTCATCCCCATAATAAATGATGGGGGAGCCGGGCATAGATAAGAGCAGGCTGTTCATAAGCCGTATCTTGTCGAAATCGTTTTCCATGAGCGGGGCGAGCCTGCGACGAATGCCGAGATTCAATCGTGATTTCCGATCGGCGGCATACATCTGGTACATATAGTCGCGCTCTTTATTGGTCACCATCTCAAGCGTCAATTCGTCATGGTTACGCAAAAAGATCGCCCACTGGCAAGAGTCCGGAATATCCGGCGTCTGCTTCATGATCTCAACAATTGGATGGCGATCCTCCTGGGCAATAGCCATGTACATGCGCGGCATAAGCGGGAAATGGTAAGCCATATGGCACTCATCACCGGCGCCAAAATAATCCCGCACGTCCTCTGGCCACTGATTGGCTTCCGCCAATAGCATGCGATTCCGGTAGCGACTATCAATGACCGAACGCATGTAACGGGTAACCGCATGGGTCTCTGGGAGATTCTCGTTGCTCGTCCCCTCGCGCACGCACAGGTAGGGAATCGCATCAAGGCGCAGCCCGTCTACCCCCAGATCCAACCAGAACTCCATGACGCGCACCATGGCCTTTACTACGCTTGGATTGTTATGGTTTAGATCCGGCTGGTGAGAAAAAAACCGGTGCCAATAATACGCTTTGGCGACATCGTCCCAAGCCCAATTAGATTTCTCGGTATCGGAAAAAATGATACGCGTGTCTTCGAACTTCTTGACGGTATCGCTCCATACATAGAAGTCGCGTTTCGACGAACCGACGGGCGCGCGCCGCGCCGCCTGAAACCAGGGATGACTGTCCGATGTGTGGTTAATGACGAGTTCAGTAATGACACGCAAGCCGCGATCATGCGCCGCGCGCACAAACTGCAGAAAGTCGCGACGCGTCCCGTAGTCCGGATGAACATTCCGATAATCCGAAATATCGTAACCGTCGTCGCGCATTGGGGATGGGTAAAACGGTAGGATCCATAACGTGTCGACGCCAAGGCCCTGCAGGTAATCTAGCTTCTCCGTTAAGCCGACAAAGTCCCCTATTCCATCACCATTGCCATCGAAGAACGCGCGCACATGCAGCTCGTAAATGACGGCGTCCTTGTACCATAGCGGATCATCCACAACCATCGAGATACCCAACTTTGGTCTACGATCCATGTGTGTGCCTAGTAATAGTAGTGAACCTCGTGCTCGCAATGGCGATACTGGCGCCAGCGTGACGCCTGGATCGGGACACCCTCAGGCACGCGTCCCGCATAATGATGGCTTGTTGTCGAGAAACCATCGCTACTCGCGAGCAGATCGTATCTCCGAGCCAGGCCGCGATTTGCCGCGCCTGGGACATAAGCCAGCCCCTTCGCTCATTCCGCTCGGCGCTGGTAGGGCTTGAACCGCTGGCCTTCGACAACGATCCATTTTGCAGACCCCCTCCCTTTATCGCCGCTACTCCGATTATCGCTCTAGACACACCAGCCTCGTACACCCCGGCCGCTAGGCCGGCCAACGCGCGCCCACCGCCTACGGTCGGTGGGCCCAATCCCCGTCCGCCCCGTGACCTAGCCGCCCCGCCGTAACTCCCACTAGCGGGTTCTCGGCGCATCGATCCATGGTATCCGGCCAGCGGCGAAACCACCGCGGGTGGGCATGCAGGTAACGATCTCCTCACTTGGGCACCGCGCCGCCCTTAATGTTGCGCTGGCACCTTGAAACACACTACGGCAAGCGGCGGCAGGGTCAGGGTAAGAGAGTAATCATGGCCATGGGCACCGATGGGCGAGCCTTCCATGCCACCGAGATTGCCTAGCCCACTACCGCCATAGATCGTCGCGTCTGTATTCATGATCTCCTGCCAATATCCGCTGCGCGGCACACCGAGACGGTAATTGGATCGCGGAACAGACGTAAAATTACAGACGACCAAGACGAGATCATCAGGGGTTTCGCCAAGGCGATAAAAACTTAAAACGCTCTGCTGCCAATCACCCATATCCGCCCAAGCAAAGCCTGACTCCTTGCAGTCGCGTACATGCATGGCGGGCTCGCGTCGATACAAGGCATTTAAGTCCTGAACGAGCCTTTGAGTCCCTCTATGCATGGGACTATCCAGAAGATGCCAATCGAGGCTACGTTCATGACTCCACTCTCGCCACTGCGCGAACTCGCCGCCCATGAACAGCAGCTTTTTCCCGGGATGGGCGTACATGTAGGCCAACAGCAGCCGAAGATTCGCGAATTTCTGCCAGTCATCGCCCGGCATCTTTCCGACTAGTGACCCTTTGCCGTGCACCACTTCATCGTGGGACAATGGTAGAATAAAATTCTCCTGAAACGCGTACCAGATGCTGAACGTAACCTGGCCATGATGATACTTACGGTACAGTGGGTCTCTTTCCATATAGAATAGGGTGTCATGCATCCAGCCCATGTTCCACTTATACCCGAATCCCAACCCTCCCAAATAGGTCGGCCAAGAGACCTGGGGCCATGCCGTCGACTCCTCCGCCATGGTCTGGACGCCCGGGTAATAGCGGTATACCGCCTCATTAAACTCCTTTAAGAAGTGCACGGCCTCCATATTTTCCCGACCACCATGTTCGTTGGCGATCCATTCTCCAGACTTGCGCGCATAGTCCCGATAGAGCATCGAAGCTACGCCATCGACCCGAATTCCATCAATATGAAATTTGTCCAACCAAAACAGCGCACTCGAGATCAGTATGGAACGGACCTCGTTTCTGCCATAATTAAACAGACTGGAATGCCACTCGGGGTGATACCCCATCCGCGGGTCGGCATGCTCGAACAGATGAGTCCCATCGAAATAGCCAAGGCCGTGCAAATCCGTGGGGAAATGGGATGGCACCCAATCAAGGATGACCCCGATACCGGCATCATGAAAGCGGTCGATCAAGCGCATACAGTCTTGCGGGCTGCCAAAACGAGCGGTCGGCGCAAAGTAGCCGGTCGTCTGATAACCCCAGGAGCCGTAGAATGGATGCTCGGTAAGCGGCATCAACTCCACATGGGTGAATCCCATATCCGCCGTGTAGGACGGCAGTTGCTCGGCAAGCTCCTCATAACTCAGCCACCGACTCCCCTCCTCCGGAATCCGCCGCCAGGAGCCTAGGTGTACCTCGTAGACACTGACCGGGGCGTTGAGAGCGATAGTGGCCGCGCGGTTCGCCATCCAGGTCTCGTCGTGCCAAACCGCATCTATATCCCAAACGATTGACGCGGTTTTCGGCGCCTCTTCGGTATGGAAGGCAAAGGGATCCGCCTTCTCGACCTGATAACCGTTATATTGGGAGGTAATGTGGTATTTGTAGCGGGCGCCGGGCGCTATGCCTGCTATGAAGCCGGCCCATATTCCCGAGCTATCCCCGCGTACCTTCAGGGGATGCGCGCTCTTATTCCAGCCATTGAAGTCACCGATGACAGCGACCGCCGAGGCGTTCGGTGCCCACACAGCAAAGTGGACCCCGTCCCCCTGCTCGCTGCGAACACAATGGGCACCTAGCTTCTCGTAGAGCCGTACATG
Organism: Acidiferrobacter sp.; assembly: GCA_035530915.1. Lineage (GTDB taxonomy): Bacteria > Pseudomonadota > Gammaproteobacteria > Acidiferrobacterales > Acidiferrobacteraceae > Acidiferrobacter. The sequence goes on from DATKTV010000028.1 coordinate 50,483, forward strand.
ACGCCCTTCTCGAAAAAGGTAGATGTCCTCCGGACTGAACCACGAGTCCGGGTCGCACATCGGGCGACTGTCTTCTGCCCGTTTGCTGCTCGACATTCCTTGCTCTCCGCTGGCTTCGATCAGAAACTTCTCGAAGCGCGTCTGGGCCGCGCTCTATTAGTCATTATGGTACGGGCGACACCAGAACATAACAAGTGCTAAGACCTCCGCCCCACACAGGCCTTGCTGCCGATGGCGACCATGACCCAGCAATCAGTGATAAACCAAGCGCCTACTGATCGCAAAAGCGGCAGCCGTTTATGGGGCAATCATTCCCCATGAAACGAACTGGCAGGTATCGATCTACGCAGCCCCGCGAGTCTGCGCCAGACGTACAGCGCTTACGCGGCCGAAGATACCGGCCGCCACCCCAGACTGAGTGGCACAACAGCCGGCAAACCCAGCAGTCGCGCCCCCGACTGTAATCATGTGCGGCCGACCAAACGGCGTGGCCGATCACGGGACCTACGGCGACGTGGCGAGATGCGACCAGCCGGTCCCAGGGGTCGGTGAGTCGCATCCGCGCCCCGAAAGGACCGGTAAGTTGCCCGCTTTCGTGCCCCGGAACCGCGCCGGCACCGACAACAGAGTCACGCCAGTCTATGGACGCCTTACCGGTCCCACAAACGGGGAAAAATAAGGCCTTATCGGCCACCCAGACCCCAAAGTAGGGCTTGACTCATCGGTCTTGTGATACCATAGGGCCTGCGAACTTCTCACTTAAACGAGCGTGCGCGCTTCTTAGACAAGGGCCCTAAACGTGTTCGGTACCCGTTATCCATTAGAAGTCCACCCGATTATTCCCAAACGGCTTGCGCGGCTCCCGGAGCTCGCAACTGACCTTTTCTATAGCTGGAATCGTCCGATTCGCAATCTTTTCGTGCGTCTCGATCCCGCGCTCTGGAGGGCATGCGGCCGCAATCCCAAACTGGTGTTACGGCGAGTGGCCCAGGCACGATTGGATGAGGCGGTGAGCGATCCTTTGTTCTTGGAGGAATATCACCGCGCCTTGTCGTTGCACGACACTTACCACACGGAGCGGTTCTCCTCGCGCATCGCTGATCTTAATCCCGAGCACGACCTCGTCGCTTATTTCTGCGCCGAATTCGGTTTTCACGAGAGTCTCCAGATCTACTCGGGTGGCCTTGGGATTTTGGCGGCCGATCATTGCAAAGCGGCAAGCGACCTTGGTATCCCCTTTGTGGCCGTGGGCCTCCTTTACCGCCAGGGCTACTTTACCCAAACCATAGACGGTCAAGGCAATCAGGTCGTTGGCGCAACACCCACCTTGCTAGCCGACCTCCCCGTAACCCCGGTCTGTGATGCCGCCGGCCACGAGCTCTGCGTATCGGTCAATCTTCCAGGTCGCGATGTTGTCCTGAAGGTATGGCGCGTCACGGCCGGACACATTAGCCTGTATCTCCTAGACAGCGATGTGTCCGCTAATAGCAGCGCGGATCGCACGATTACCTGCCAGCTCTATGGCGGCGATCGCAACACCCGGCTACAACAAGAGCTCGTGTTAGGGATTGGTGGTGTGCGGGCACTACGCGCGCTCGACCTCAAGCCCACCGTCTGGCATATCAATGAAGGCCATCCCGCCTTCCAAATTCTGGAACGGTGTCGAGAACATACGCAAAACGGGCTGGATTTCGATTCCGCTCTTGAAATCGTGGCCGCGGGCACGGTATTTACGACCCACACACCAGTCGTGGCAGGCCATGATGTGTTCGATGAGGAGCTGTTTAGTTATTACCTCGGCGCCTACACAGCGGATCTTAAGCTAAGCCTCCCGGATCTGAAAAAACTGGGATCGAGCCCGTTGAGCGAGAACGGGTTTAATATGACCGCCCTGGCCTTGCGGGGCTCGCGCCTACATAACGGGGTCAGTCGCATTCACGGCGGTGTCGCCTCACGCATGGAAGGCTATATCTGGCCGCAGATCCCGTGGTCGGAAAACCCAATAGGATACGTCACCAATGGCGTCCATGTGGCCACCTTTCTTGCCCACGAGTGGACCAATCTTTTCGATATTCAATTCGGTAGCGCGTGGCGCAACAAGCTCACCGACAACAACTACTGGAGCTGCATAGAGAGCATCCCGGACCACAGCTATTGGAGTGTCCATCAGTCCTTAAAGAGCGCCATGCTCGATACCGTAAAGGCTCGAGTGACTCACCAATACCAGCGCAATGGCTTCGGGGAGGCCATTATTCGGCGCCTGACACACCAACTTCAACACAACACTCAAGGTCCGTTGATTTTCGGTTTTGCGCGACGGTTTGCGACCTACAAACGCGCTGGCCTATTATTCGAAGATCCCGCACGGCTGGCGCGCCTATTGAACGACCCCGCGCGCCCGGTGCTCCTGCTTTTTTCTGGCAAGGCCCATCCGCATGACCATCCCGGACAAAGTCTCATACGGCTCATCCATGAATACTCCCGTCAACCGGAGTTTGAGGGGAAGATTGTCCTGATCGAGGGCTATGACCTGTCCTTATCTCGACGGCTCGTGACCGGCGTCGACGTTTGGCTAAACACACCTGAATACCCGTTGGAGGCAAGCGGCACATCGGGGCAAAAAGCGGCCATCAATGGGGCTATCAACCTGAGTGTGCTGGATGGCTGGTGGGGCGAGGGTTACACCGGCGACAATGGCTGGGCGATCGTCCCGCACAAGGGCGACATAGACAGCGCACAACGTACTCGCGAGGAATCCGCTGAACTGTTCGATATCCTCGAACAGCGCGTCATCCCCCTTTATTTCGATCACGAGGAGCATGGTTACTCTAAGCAATGGATTAAGGTGTCGAAAGCCGCCATGCGTGACGCCATACCCGCCTTCAATGCCGAACGCATGGTCACGGACTATTCGCGTGACTACTATGTAAAGGCCGCAGCACATGCACGGACGCTTATCGCCGACGATGCGGCCGGCGGCCGCACACTGGCGGCGTGGAAGAAACGCGTGTTGGCCGCTTGGCCAGAGGTGCGGTTAGGGCATGAGGGACACATACCTGAGGCCATTACAACGGGCGAGCCCCTGTCTTTGCAGGTTGCCGCGCAGACCAATGGCCTCACAGCCGATGACTTGGTAGTCGAGTGCCTCTTTGAATCGACAAACGAGACCGGCGAGCACATCGTCCAAGAGCAAGTCGCATTCGTCGCGGGCGGAGTCGATAATCGAGGCTTTCTGCTCTTCGCGCTGAACCACAAACCGATTACGCCAGGCCTCCAGACCTACCGCATTCGTATGTATCCCTACCACACCTTATTGTCGCACCGCTTTGAAACCGGGTGCATGGTGTGGCTCTAGCGCCAAGGTGGGGGTCCTGATCGCGCCACACAATGCTCATCGCTGCGCTTTCGCGATCCCCCCCGAGCACCCTTCTAGGTCGCGGGCCTAGCTTGGCATCGTTCCTGTCATGCGCGCGTAATCCGCGCGCATGACAGGCTTTCGAAACATCCCCATCGACAATGAATCGCGTGGCCTTAAGAGGGTACTCGGCCAAAAATGGCGGCTAGTTTCCGTAGGCGCGAAGCGAGATCGTGGGGAACATCGTTCCAATCGAATCGGAAACCCCAATTCCCAGCCGACTTGCCAGGCGTGTTCATTCGCGCCTCGCTGCCAAGCGCCAAGACATCCTGCCAGGGAACAATAGCGAAATAGGAAACCGATGCCAACACAGCGCGTATAAAAGGCCAGGGAACATCGCCATCAAAAGGCCCAAGATACTCATGAGCAATCATGCGCTCGTGGTCTGAGAGTTGCCCATACCAACCCAAGGTCGTGTCATTGTCATGAGTTCCGGTGTAGGCAACGCTGTTCGGAACGAAGTTATGCGGTAGGTGGGGATTCTCTGGAGTGCCGTCAAAGGCGAATTGCAGGACCCTCATGCCCGGCAATCCATAGCGATCCCTAAGGGCATATACGGATTCCGTAATCATGCCTAAGTCTTCGGCAATAAGGGGAACGTCCCCAAAGGCCTCGTGCAGGGCCGATAAAAGCGCATTTCCTGGCACTGGGATCCATTCGCCCTCTACCGCAGTAGTTGCCGCGAACGGAATGGCCCAGACGGCATCGAGCCCGCGAAAATGATCGATGCGGACCCAATCGAATAGCTCCCGCTGCGTGCGCACTCGCTCGCGCCACCACGCGAAGCCATCGTCTGCCATCCGCTCCCAATTATAGTGAGGGTTCCCCCAGCGCTGGCCATCAGCGGAAAAATAATCTGGGGGCACGCCGGTTACGATCTCGGGTCGCCCCTCGGCATTAAGAATAAAAAGATCCTTATGCGCCCAGACGTCCGCACTATCCTCCGCGACAAAAATCGCCATATCGCCAAAAAACCGCACATTGCGCGCACGCGCGTAGTCCCTAAGCGCCTGCCACTGACCAAAAAATACAAACTGCTCGAAGCCATAATAGCCGTACGCCTCTGATTGGCGAACAGCGGCCAGGGCCTCGGGTTCCCGGTCACGAACCTCTTTCGGCCATTCTCGCCAGGGGGTATCTCGGTGCACGGTCTTAAGGCATTCATACAAAGCAAAATCGGGAAGCCAGGCCGCTTGCCGGAGCTCAAATGCGGCAAGTTCATCGCGTTCTTCTGGTGTTGCGCCTTGCAGAAACCTGAGGTATGCGGCGTGCAAGACTTGGCGGCACGCATTCTCACCCCCCGGGCCGCTCGCGATTTCCTCGGGCGCCAGCCAGCCGCGCGCACTGAGATCCTGGAGGCTTATGAGGGTCGGGTCCCCGGCGTACGCCGAACGGGCGTTGTAGGGCGAATCATCGCCATGCGGACCTAGGGGCAACACCTGCCAGACGGAGGCGCCGGAAGCGGCGAGAAAATCGACGAAACGACGCGCGTTATCCCCCAAATCCCCCTTTTTGCCGTCGCCCGGCAACGAACTCGGGTGTAACAAAATACCAAAACGCCGCCGATCGAGGACTGCGGGTCGATTGCATGTGGTGTCTGTCATGACGCTCCGGAGGTGCGCATCACCCCGCCACCTTGGGCCCAACCGACTCCTGGGCGCGTAAAGACATCCTGCGCCGACGGTGGAGGCGCCTCGCCTAGCGCTATGTAAAGGCTTGCGATATGGAGCCGATAGAGCTCGTCAAATTGCGCGACCGAAGCCGATGGATTGTAATCCCCAAACCACCAACACCAATCCGACCCCTCACAAATAGCGAGCATCCGCTTGGCCTCGGCGCACTGTTCATCCGAAAGCCGCCCCGTTGCCGACACTCGATCGAAGGTCGCTTTGGCTTCCACCAAAACCTCCCAGGCACGGTTTTTATCCGGGTCACCGATCCAAGTCGCCAACGTCCCATTGACCCAACTCCCGGCCACCAGACGCGGCAACGGCAAGGCGTCGTGCCCCTCATGGAGGTATTCGGAGAAGGTGGTCAACCGAATAATGGGGTGCTGCGTGAGCCGCTGATAAAGGGCTTGCAGAAAATAGTAACCATTCTCGGGGTAATACTCCCAAGCATTCTCTCCATCCATAATGATGGACACGAGGGTTGTTGGCTCGTCTTGGGTCGCGGCGGCGATATTCTCCAGCCGCTCAATCAGATTGGCGATCGCATCGTCGGCATGCCAGTCAGCGTACGAGAACCCGATAAGATCCGAGAGCCCGTCATCGCGAAAAAAACAGCTCAGTTTGTGGTCGGGCTCACAATACGCTCGGTGCCTGCTCGCCTCCCGCCATGCGCCACCGCTGGCCTCGACCGTGTGGCGCAAAACCCGCTCGCCACTCGCCGTCCAGCGAACGCCAGCATCCTCCAGCAAAGCGAGGGTCTGCGCGCTCAAGGCCCCCTCAGCAGGCCAACACCCCATCGGCCGAAAGCCGAAATGATCGGCAAATACCGCCTGTCCATCGCGAATCTGTTGACGCGCGCGTACTGCACCATCCGGGTAATAGGCCGACTCCGGCAACACCACATCCGGCTGCGATTCCCGTGCTACGGAAAAATCGACCATTAAGGGAATAATGGGGTGCGCATAGGGGGTAAAGGATAATTCCACCTGCCCGCTCGCGGCCAACTTCCGATAACGCGGAACCAGCCCCGCCAGCAGTTCAACGAGAATCACCAATAAACGGCGCCCCCAGTCTTGATCGAAGCCGTATCCCTGTTTTATAAATGGCTCCAGGCGAGCGTCTACGCGTCGCACCGTTTCACCTAACCAAGCCAAGTGATACCAGACCACCAAATCCCACAGATACTGGTCGCTAAAATAACCACCAAGTTCCGGATTCTTGATCACCGACTCCGCCATTCCAACCAATCTTTGATAGACTGGAAAACGTTCGATGACGCGCGTCTTGTTGGCCCGGAGACAACTCTCGATCAGCGCCGCCCGCTCCGGCACAGCCGCTGGAAACTGCCCGACGAGCGCCTCTAGCAACGTATCCCTGAGCGCCCCGCCGCCGCCTAAGAAGGCTTGTATCTGGTCTATGTAGTCCTGAATCTGATCTAAGAGAACCGGCGAGAAATTCACAACCGCACGCGCCTCGGGGACGGCTTCTATATGCGCCGCCATATCCACGTAGTCTTTAATGCCGTGTAGGTAAACCCATGGCTGCCGATAGCGTCCATCGTGAAGGCTTCGATATTCCGGCTGGTGCATGTGCCAACACAACACGAGATTCAATCGCTTACTATCGGGCATAATGGAGATCCTGGCCCATCATCTCCGGGGTCACCACCACAATGCCGCCTGGCGTGATGTGATACTTTTTCAGATCCTCCTCACGATCCCACCCGATAGTCGTTCCGGCCGGTATCTTGCAACCTTTATCGATAATGGCGCGTCGTATCCGACAATGGCGCCCGATATCGACCTCGCCCATGACGACGGAATCTTCCACGCTCGCATAAGAGTGGATGGTAACTGCGGAAAATAGCAGTGAATGCCGTACCAGGGATCCGGAAATGACGCAACCACCAGACACCATGGAGTCCACGGCCATCCCGCGACGCCCATTGTCCTCGTCAAAAATAAACTTCGCTGGCGGATATTGTTCTTGGTACGTCCAAATAGGCCAGGTCGTGTCGTAAAGATTCAATTCCGGCGTCACCCCGATCAGCTCCATATTCGCTTCCCAGTAGGCGTCGAGCGTCCCAACATCGCGCCAGTAGGCAGCCTGACCGCCTTCGCCGGCAGCGAAGGCATAGGCCATCACTCGGTAACGCTCCATCGCACCCGGGATAATGTTATGCCCAAAATCGTGACGCGATCCCTTCATGTCGGCGTCCTTTATGAGCTGTTCGTAAAGAAACCGGGCACTGAAGACATAGATTCCCATCGACGCAAGCGCGGTGTCTCCGCCTGGAGTGGTTGGCTCGGGGTGCTCAGGTTTTTCGCTAAACTTAAAAACCCGCCCCTCTTCATCGGTCGCCATGACGCCAAAATCCGTGGCTCGAGCCACAGGCACCTCGACACACCCGACCGTCAGATCAGCGGCCTTCTTTACGTGGTAGGCAATCATCGGACCATAATCCATTTTGTAGACATGGTCGCCCGCGAGCACCAAGACATACTCGGGCGCATGGTTGCGGAGGATATCGAGGTTCTGGTAGACCGCGTCCGCCGTTCCCGAGTACCAAGATGATTCTATGCGTTGCTGCGCGGGCAAGAGCTCTACAAACTCGCCGAACTCGCCGCGTAGCAACCCCCAGCCTCTTTGGATATGATGGATCAGGGAATGGGCCTTATATTGCGTCAACACGCCGATGCGCCGGATACCGGAATTCACGCAATTGGACAGCGGGAAATCAATGACTCGAAACTTGCCGCCAAATGGTACGGCGGGCTTCGCCCGCCATAGAGTCAGATGCTTGAGCCGCGATCCGCGCCCTCCGGCGAGAATCAAAGCCAGCGTATTACGTGTAAGTTGACTGACAAAACGGGGGGCTTGATCCATGCAATCACCACTCCTAAAGATAAGGGTCTGGGTTCCGCCCCATCTGGGGCCAATGGCGAGGCAATCCTGCCTTACGGCCCCATATTACCGCATATAGCGCAATCCGCTAGAGTCCAGACAACCTCCTTTTTCTTATGGGAACCAAACTGCCAGAGCAAACTCGCCCTCTAAGTCACGAACCGCCCAAACTCCTGCCGACAACGGGTGACTCGCTAGCTGCCCCGGTGTGTGAGATATCGTTCAATCAGGGCCGTGGTCGAACTATCGTGCTCGGCCCCAATGACGCCGCTTTCCATCTCCCCGATAATGCGCTGCGCCAAGATCTTACCGAGCTCCACGCCCCATTGATCAAAAGAGTCAATGTCCCAAATAACACCCTGCGTAAACACGCTGTGCTCATAGAGCGCCACCAGGGTTCCCAGGGTATGCGGGGTCAGGCACTCGGCCAAAATGACATGCGTGGGACGATTGCCTTCGCAAACCCTAAACGGAATCTGTGACGCGGGCACGCCTTCTGCAGCCAAAACGGCGGCTGACCGCCCGAAGGCCAAGGCCTCCGCTTGGGCGAAAAGATTGGCCATCAAGATATCGTGATGTACAGGAAGATTGGCATCCGAACGATAGAACCCAATCAGATCACAAGGTACTATCTTAGTGCCTTGATGGAGCAGCTGATAGAAAGAGTGCTGAGCATCGACGCCCGGTTCGCCCCAAATGATCGGCCCCGTCTCATAACTGATCGGGCGCCCGAATTGGTCGACATGCTTACCGTTGCTCTCCATCTGCAATTGCTCCAGATAAGCCGGCAGCCGCGCCAAGGCGTGCGCATACGGGAGGATGGCTTGAGTCTGTGCCCCAAAAAAGTTGTTATACCAGACTGTCAAAAGGCCCATCAGGACAGGCAAATTCTGCCCCAAAGGGGCCTCGCAAAAATGCTCATCCATCGTCCGCATCCCGGCTAGCATCTCATAAAACTGTTGCGGTCCGATGGCAATCATGGTCGACAATCCAACCGCCGAATCCAAAGAATAGCGGCCCCCGACCCAATCCCAGAACACAAACATATGCGCCGCATCGATCCCAAAGCTCGCGACCTCAGCCGCGTTGGTCGATACCGCCACGAAGTGAGACGCCACAGCCGCCTCACTTCCCAACGCCGCCACGCACCACTGCCGTGCGGTACGCGCGTTCGTCATGGTCTCTTGCGTCGTGAAGGTCTTCGAACAGACAATGAATAGGGTTTCGGCCGGATCTAGTCCGGAGGTTGCGGCGCGAAAATCCTCGCCGTCCACGTTGGCGATAAAACGCAACGCGAGCTCGGGGCTCGCATAAGGCCTAAGGGCATGGTAGGCCATTTCCGGGCCAAGGTAGGAGCCGCCGATCCCAATATTGATGACCGTACGAATGCGTTTCCCGGTATAGCCTTTCCATGCGCCCGTGCGAACCCGATCCGCGAATACGGCCATCTGCGCCAAGACCGCATGCACGCCCGGCACCACGTCCTGCCCATCAACCAAAATCTTGACATCTTGCGGGGCCCGCAACGCGACATGGAGCGCGGATCGTCCCTCGGTTTGGTTGATATGCTCGCCCCGAAACATGGCATCGCGGCGCTTTTCAACCCCTTGCGTCTGGGCCAACCCCAGCAATAGCTGCATAGTCTCGGCAGTCACGCGACTTTTGGAATAATCGAGATAAAGACCGGCGCCTTGTGCCGTAAAACGCGTGCCACGCGCGGGATCGGCGGCAAAGAACGCGCGCAAGGTCAGGTCTTTTACTTCCCGAAAATGCGCCTCCAGGGCCCGCCATTGCGTGAGATCGGTGAGTTTTTTGGTATTGGGCGATTGCGCACCACTAGTAAACTCGGGACGATGATCCAAGATGCCTTTCCTCCTAGCCAATCTACGATTTCCGGTCCACCCGTGGGCCCTGTTTCCTTAAGACAACCAGGGAACTTAAAGGGTGTCTGGCATGAACCCTAACGCGCCCCTACCCGTCGCGCAAGCCCCACCCGCTGGGTTTCGGCGCCTCATGCGCACCAGTTCGAGCCCACCGCGAAAGCCATGGGCCGCACTCCGCGAACCCACCCGCACGGGGCGCGATGAATACCCTCAGCCAAACTTCTCGAGATGCCCGCCAAATCCATAGCGCATGGCGGCGAGAACACGGTCGGCGAAATCCCCGCGCTCCTGAGAGCCGAAACGCGCGTACAAGGCCGCCATAATCACCGGTGCCGACACGCGTCCTACGAAACCCGACAGGTCGGGCTCTTCGTGCAACGCCCCGGCGACAAGATCCAGCAGCCATAAACCGACAACACTTCAAGGCGTTAAGCGGGCAATTGCCCATGGCATGTGGCTAGCTAGTATGCCACACCGACGGGTCGTGAAGCCGCGCCCCACATCGTCACAGCGATGTCCATGGTACGACCCTGCGCGGCAGAGTATGCTCTGGGTGCAGAGCTTGGCAAATTATGCGCCTGGGAGTCTGTTTTCACGGTCGGTGTGGGTTCCGTCTCGCATTAGCCACCGCCCTGGGGCAGGCGTGCTTGGAATGCCTCGTCCCTTGAGTCAGGGCGACGCTGATACTGGCACTGGGATATTTTTATGATCCATAGCCAAACTGAGAGGAACGGCCGACTGTGACAGATCTCGATTCTGACCTCTTACTCGTCGGCGACGTCGGCGGCACAAAAACCGATCTGTTGATCCTGTCTACGCAAAAGGGGATTCGCGCCCCGCTCGCGCGCACTCGATTAAAAAGTGGAGACTACGCGAGTCTTGCCGAAATGCTGCTAGGGTTCCTCGCAGACACCGGCTTAACCGTAGGATCTGCATGCCTGGATGTGGCAGGCCCCGTGGTCAATGGCCACGCACAACTCACGAACCTTCCCTGGGCGGTCGATAGCGCCGCCTTGCGTGCCACACTCCGTCTGCGGACCGTCGATGTCATAAACGACCTAGCCGCCATCGCTCATGCCGTACCGACGCTTCAAGACACCGACCTCATGACCATCAATCGGGGGCTGGAGGCGGCCCACGGCACCAAGGCCGTCATCGCCCCCGGCACAGGTCTTGGTGAAGCCTTCCTCATCTGGGATGGGCAAGATTACCGACCTTGTCCATCGGAAGGGGGACACGCCGACTTTGCGCCGCCCACGCAAGCCCTGGAGGCGCTGCTTCCTTATCTGCGAAAACGCCTGGGGCATGTGAGCTACGAGATGGTCTGTTCCGGAATCGGTATCCCTTACCTCTATGAATTTTTCCGCGACAGCGGATTGGCAAGCGAATCCTCGACGTTTGCAGCTGAGCTGGCAACGGCTACCGATCGCACGCCACTCATTATCGATCGTGCGCTCGACCCTCACGGTGCGTGCCCCCTCTGTCACGCGACCCTGGAGGCGTTTATCGCCATTCTTGGGGCCGAGGCGGGCAACCTCGCCTTAAAGGTCCTCGCGTTAGGGGGCGTCTATCTCGCGGGCGGAATTCCGCCACGCCTTTTATCTGTGCTAAACGATGGGCAGCTACTTGCCACCTTTGTCGACAAGGGTCGCTTCGCCGATCTTTTGGCCCGGATACCGATATCGGTCGTCACCCGCCCTGACGTAGCCTTGGTCGGCGCCGCAACTTACGGCCTAGCCCGCCTGAACGGTCCCGCATCTACCCGCCACGCATGAGCGCCCCTCACCGCCCCCGGCGTGCACGCAACAGCCCCTTGTAGAGACCCAGATAACGCTTGGCGCTTTGCGACCAACCGAAGTCCTGACGCATGGCGTTGCGCACGATCTTCTCCCAGGCCGAGGGGCTTCGATACCACGCCAGGGCACGCGTAATCGCCTCCCAAAAGGCCGCAGGTGTCGCATCGTGAAACAAAAACCCCGTAGTTTTGTCGATAACCGTCTCGTGCCCATCACGGATCGTATCAACAAGTCCCCCAGTAGCGCGCGCGATCGGCGGCGTGCCATAGCGTTGGCTATACATTTGATTGAGGCCGCACGGCTCGAACCGAGAGGGCATCAGAAACAGGTCCGCGCCAGCCTCGATCTCATGGGCTAGCCGTTCATCAAATCCCACGTGGGCGGCGATCGCGCTTGGGTATCTGTGCACCAGATCCCTGACTGCGGCCTCAAGCACGTGCTCCCCGCAGCCTAGGATGATCAATTGCGCGGGGCTTGAGACCAAACGTTCCGCGACCGCCACGATAAGATCCACGCCTTTTTGTTGCGTCAAGCGCCCCACTACCCCAAATACGGGCACATCAGGCCGCTCGGGCAGGCTGAAGCGTCTTTGGAGGGCCGCCTTATTCTGCGGTTTGCCGGACAGATGCTTCGCGTCATAGTGCGCACCAATAAGGGGGTCGGTCTCGGGGTTCCACACCGCTTCGTCAATACCGTTAATAATCCCCGTAAGATCCCCTTGCCGGCGTGCGAACAGCCCCTGCAGGCCACACCCATAGGCCTCGGTTTGGATCTCTTTCGCATAAGTGGGACTGACCGTGGTCAGGGCATCCGCATAGTGCAGGCCACCTTTCAGAAACGACAACTGGCCATAAAACTCGGCCCCTTCGACGGCATAGGCCGCGGGGGGTAAATGGATTTGCTGGATGCAATCTGCGGGGAAGAGTCCCTGAAAGGCCAGATTATGCACGGTCATGATCGTAGCCGCCGGGGTGGTATCGCTCAGGCGCAACCACACCGGCGCCAACGCCGCCTGCCAATCATGACCATGAAAGATATGGGGACGCCACGAGAGTGGGCTCTCGCTACCGGCCAGTACCGCCGCGACCTGTGAGAAGAGCGCGAAGCGCTCCGCATTATCCGCCCAATCCCGACCCTCCGTGTCTTGATACGGCCCACCCTCGCGATCAAAAAGCCACGGGGCATCGATGAGGTAGGCCCGCACCCCGGAGGGAAGCTCGGTCTCGCGCACGAGGGCGCCAAAGAGCGTGGCCTTCGCCGGCGCGTCGGACACGGCCTCCCGAACCGAGCGGTAGGCCGGCAGGCAAACACGGACGTCCACGCCCAAAGCCGCCAGCGCCGGCGGTAAAGCAGCCGTCACATCGCCAAGGCCCCCGGTTTTCACCCAGGGCGCACACTCCGAGGCCGCATAGAGCACCCGCAAAGGAACATCGTCACCCATAAGTCCCCGTACCGCTATCGCGTCTCGCTACCCTCATCGTGCCCCCGTCGCTTCTCGCTTACCCTAAACGCCATGATCCTAATGGGTCGTGCCGCCTATATTCATCCGTTGGCCCCGCGCGATCCAGGTAAGGTAGCTCACCAAATCCACCATCGTCCGACTCCCAGCCGCCGGCGGATGTCCTAGGATACCGACCCTCACGCACCGCTGGATCTGGGACGCCAATGTCACCACTTGATGGGCCTTCTTACTATAGCGCGGAAAAACGGCCGCCGCGTTCCTAAGGCTCGCCATCCGGTTACCGTCCGCCAACAATCCGCGCGTCTCACCCCCGTTGATATGACAGGTCGCGCACGTCATAAAACGCGATGCCGATTTGACGCCAACCCCCGTCGCGCCTGATGCCTGGAAAAGCGCATCGGCGTCCAAAACCGGCCGCAGGTGACTGCCGAAACTGTCGGTATTAAATATTCGCGCGCCGTTTGTGATTACGCCTTCGTAACCCTTTGGCATAACGCTTGCGAAACTCGCCAGTGCAGGCACCATTCCTAGCATCACAAGTGCTGCCTGTGCCCAAAGCCGTCCTCCCATACCTCCCCCTTCTCCTTTTGTCATCATCTATCAGAACAACGACGCCGGATTCATCTTCACGAATGGGGGAGCGGACCTCTTCGCAACTTACGAATCACGCCCCTCCATCCATAAAGCGGCAACCAAGACACCCTTCCCGCTCGGTCCGCGCGCACCGCAAAATGCGTTTGCGTTTGCGTTTGCGCCTAAAGCTCCAATCACTACCAACGCACCGCAGAGCATTTATACCACAATCGTGCCGGACCAACAGTGATCGTGCCATGACGCCCGCTCAAAACGCTGTCGGCAGACAATGCTTTCCATCACACTCGAACTCTAGATCCATGACAGACGCCTTATTACCGCCGATATACCCGTCAAACATCACTCTCTACCCCGAAATCCACAACCCTTTGACGGCAAAGCCAACTCCAGCCATAGTAGCCACCAAGGCCATCCCAATAGCGGTTGAGGCTCAGTCGGCATCGAGGCAATCTCGACACCGATTGGAAGGGGTGGTCCCCCACTATATATAAGGAGACGATTATGGAAGCGCAACCATGGGACCGAGGCACATGCCTCGTACACTCAGCACTTGCCGTTACCGTTATTGCCCAACTATTCACCGGACTGGTGGTGGCGAGCGGCAATCGCCCCGAATGGCTCCTGGTCCACACGATATTGGGTATTATCACTAGCGTTGTCATTGTCATACATTGGTTGTGGTCTTGGGCCCGTCGCGATATTCGCGTCTTGTTTCCCTGGAGTCGCGCCGGCTTGGCACGTGTGGCACGGGAGCTTTTTGGGATCTTCCAGGGGGAGTTGCCAGGCCACGGGGATGAGGCCGGTCTTTCGAGTTTCGTTCATGGCGTCGGTCTACTGGGCGTATCGGGAATGGCTGTAACCGGCCTTCTTATGTATGCCGTGATCCCGGGCGGTTATGGACTCTCGCTCCATTCCACGGCCTATGCGTTCTTTACCGCTCTTGCCACCACCCATCTCTGGCTCTCGTACGTTGTATGGTTCTACCTCGGCGGGCACATCCTGTTCGCGGCCCTGCACGAGCTCCAAGGTAACCGTCTTCTTCGACGCATCTACCTAGGACGTTCATAACGCCTAGCACCCTCACTGCAACATACCAACGAGGTATGTTGCAGTGATCTTTGGCGCTATGCGTGACCCTGTCCGTTCATAGTGGAATAAACCTCAAAGAGCGCGACCGCCTTCCCGTTCTCAGACAAGCTGGCCGTGAAAGACCGGCGGGCGTTGCCCGCGGGCTAAAACGCCATCGCGAGATGGAGCGACTTAATCGCTCAAGCGATTTCGATCGGCGGCGCCTACATTACGGTAAAGGTGGATGCATCAACGTAAAGGTCGCAAAGACCGTCGCATTTTTGTGGTTCTATAAGTGGAGGACTGGTGCGTATTGGCGGTTTGATGCACGCGACAGGCAATACCAGACTCTTGTCTGCGGAGTCTGGTTTTCTGGCCTGAGGCAGGAAACGCAGGTGGGAATAAGAAGTCAAAACGCATCATTCTTGAGCAAGATTAGCCTAGGTCGACCGCCATGGCAGCATGGTGGTGAATGACAACCCCGGCGCGCTCACACCCAACTTCGGTCCACAGATAACCGGCGCGCATCCCTGCGCGAACGGCTATCTGTTTAGTCGCGTCCCCCCTGAGTCGCGCCCAGAATCTCCAACAGCGCCATGAAAATATTGAGGACATCAAGATACAGACTTACCGCAATGATGACCGGACGCGTCTCGCCACCATTGACCATACGACTCGTGTCAAACAGGACCAGCCCCGAAAACACCAACAGGGCCATAGCGGCAATCACAAGCTGCATACCTGCGAGGTGGAAAAACATATTGGCGAGCGAAGCCAAGACCACGATCACGAGGCCCGTCATCAAGAATCCGCCCAGGTAACTGAAGTTTCGGCGCGATATCAGCGCGTAGAGCGACAGACTTCCAAAAATGGCCGCCGTTCCCACCAGCGACTCGGCAACAATGGCGGGACCGTTCGCCAGCTTCAAGTACATCGCGATAACAGGCCCGAGCGACAAGCCCATAAGGCCCGTGAAGAGAAACACCAAGGGCACGGCCATAGGGCTATTCTTGCCCCCGCTCCACTGCACGGCAAACAGGCTGATAAAGGCCGCAATCATGATCATAATAGGATGCTGATAGGCAAAGGCCGCCCGCATGCCGATCACGGCGGTGAACGCACTAAACAAAAGCGTAGCCGCGAGCAACGCATAAGTCCGATGAATGAGCGTAGTGACCGAAGATCCACCCTGATAGTCTGTGACGGGCGAACTCGGAAAGAGGTTAGAGCGAGCCATTTAGGCCCTCCTTGTGGTTAACATGGCACGAATATGAGAAAATGCCTGATCTGCCCCTACGGTACCACATCGCCACCATTAGACGAACCGCTCTATGGCGTGCAGCGTCAGGGCCGCCGCGATACCGAAAAGACCGATCCAAAAAAACACCCACACCAGGGCGAACAACACGTGCAACACAAAAAGCACAGCCCACACCCCCAAGAGCGCGAGCCCTACCCCCAACACCAGCCGCTTCAAGTCCCTTGCCATAACCACCTCGTTTCGACCCGCCCTGGCGCTCATAGTGGGGACGATCTGGACCGCGATCAAGGGTCCCTGCCCCGGCCTGGATCCACACCCTGCCCATTTTCGATCCCAGACAAGCCGCGTCGCACCCGATCCGAGGCCCCCTACGGGAATCCGCGCAACGCACTTTGCGGCCAGGTAGTAAACCGCTATCCCGCGCCATGCCTACCTTTATCGTCACCTACCGTGGCCCCATCAAGGACTTGGCTGGCACGCTCCCACAGACCGTCATTTGGCGCTATCCTGTGCGGCAATTTAGAATTTGAGCAGACACTTATGATCTCCTCCTTGCCCTGTTTATCCGTGTAACCGTGCGCCGACCGTCCTTTTTGGCCCTGATCTCGCTTACCGGCGCCTTTGCGCTGCTGAGCTCTACCATGGCCAAAACCCCGGCGTTGCCGCTTTTTGCCCACGCCCTCGGTGCGCCCCCGACACTGATCGGCTGGGCGGTCATGGCCTCCACCGTCCCGGGCATCCTGATAAGTCTGCCGGCGGGATTTTTGAGTGACCGCATCGGCATAAAGCCCCTTTTGCTCGCAGCGCTTTTCGTTTTCGCGACCGCCCCGTTTCTGTATCTCTTGGTCCACACCATCGATCAACTCGTGCTGGTCCGCTTTTATCACGGTTTTGCAACCGCGATCTTTGGCACCGTCGTAGGTGCCGAGATTGTCGCGCGCTACCCCACAAATCGCGGTCAGGCGCTCGGCACCTACAGCGCGGTCAGCACCGTCGGCCGCTCGATAGCACCGTTCCTCGGCGGAACTCTCATCTCACTGGCCAGCTTTCCGGGCGTGTATATCGGCTGTGCCATTGCTGGCGTCCTGGCATTGACACTCGGCATCAAAACAAGTTCCGATCTTTACGCCCCAACCGGACCCAAGAACACGCCCACTGGCGGCCACCTCGCCGCCGTACTCGCTGATCGCCTCGTGCTCATGACGAGCGTCGTCGAGGCCCTCCAGTACTTAGTCTTTGGTTCCGTCGAGGCCTTTCTTGCCGTCTACGCGGCGCAACACGGCTGGCCCGCTTGGCGTATCGGCCTCCTCCTGGGTGCCCAACTGGTGGTCGTAGTGCTGTCCAAACCTCGCCTCGGGCACCTCTCGGATCGTGTTGGCCGACGCCCAGTCGTGCTATCGGGCCTAGCCCTAGGCACTGTGGCGGTCGTCGCGCTCCCATTTACGATCAACTTCGGGCTCCTGCTGACGATAAACGGGCTTTTTGGTGCCGGATTTGCCGCCACAACGGCCGCGACGAGCGCGCTCGTCGGCGACCGGGGGCGGGTGGGCGGCTTTGGTACGAGCATGGGGGTATTGCGATCCATTATGGATATCGGGCAGGCCATCGGCCCCGTCCTCACCGGCGCCCTCATCCAGGTGGGAGGCTATCGTGTCGCCTTCGCCACGTTGGCATGCTTGTTAATCGTAGCCGGCACGCTTTTCGCTATTAAGACGTCGGGCGCTCACCGCGTCTAGCGGCCCGCGCGACCTCGCCGGACAAATACCGGCGGGCGCCGTAGGCATTCGTCGCTAACCCAACAGTTTCCAGAGGCATCGGCCGCCGCTCTGTTTATCTAGGGTCTCGAGATAGGCCTCGTGCGCGGCCAGCTCTTCTGCCGATGGGGGGATTACCAAGGCCTCGCCACCCTCGACTGCAAAGCCACCCGCGATCGTCGGCCCCGGGGTCACGGCGGTCTCTTCAAAAAGCGGCGTCTGGCCACCTGTCATGGCGAGATACACATCCACCAAAATCTCCGCATCCAGCAGCGCGCCGTGCTGTACCCTCCGGCTGTTATCGATACTGTAACGCTTGCATAAAGCATCCAGATTATTCTTCTGTCCCGGATGGAGGCTGCGAGCAAGCTTCAAAGTATCTAACACCGTACAACAGTCATCGACCTTCGTGATGCGTAACTCGGCGCCCTGCGAAACGGCCCTACCAAGCTCTGCGTTCAAAAAACCCATATCGAACGGCGCGTTATGGATGAGCAGCTCGGCCCCGTCAATAAAGTCCAACAACTCAGTTGCAATATCAGCAAAACGCGGTTTATCCTCGAGCATAGCGTTGGTAATCCCGTGGATCTCAACGGCACCCGCATCAATCTCGCGTTCCGGATTAAGGTACTGATGGTAAGTCCGGCCGGTCGGGCGCCGATTCACGATCTCTATCGCGCCAATTTCAATAATCCGATGCCCAGTCGCCGACTCTAATCCCGTCGTTTCCGTATCCAATACGATCTGACGCACGCTACCGCCCCCTTAACCTTTTTGTCTCAACAATCGATCAATAGCCTCATTGGCCAACTGATCGGCATGTTCGTTTCCAGCGTCGCCGGAATGCCCCTTGACCCAATGCCACCGGACTGTATGCCGGGTTGCCGCTTCTTCCAATTGTTGCCAAAGATCGCTATTGGCGACTGGCTTACGCCCGGCGGTGAGCCAGCCCCGACGCTTCCATTGCGCCAGCCACTCGGTAATCCCACGGCGCAGGTATTGTGAATCGGTCGTGAGATCGACCTCACAGGGCCGCTTCAGGGCCTGCAGGGCCGCGATTGCGGCAAACAACTCCATACGGTTGTTGGTCGTCAGGATCTCGGCCCCACTTAGGGTCCGCTTATGATCGCCAGCCGTCAAAATGGCGCCCCAACCACCGGGACCCGGATTGCCGCGACAAGCGCCATCTGTATGAATCGATACTTTAGCCATAGCGCGCCCCAACCGGCTGAGAAACTGCCCGCATGCGTTTGCGACGCGGGATCGACGCAATCGGGGTGAGTCCCAGGTTCCGTTTCTTGGCCACGATAACATAGATGGCGGCCGTCAATGGCCACCAGCGATCGCCAATGCGCTCAAGAAAAAAGAGTCGATCCATCAGCCGTTGTTGCTTAAGCGGGGGGCGATAATACAACATACTCCCGTGGGTCAGTTCGAAATCGAGCAAAGACAGCCAATCTTTCAGGCGCCGCATGCCGATCCAATCCCCACACCAAGCGGGGCGCGCGCATCGTCTGCTCAAAAAACAAGACAGACCCCAGAGGCTCATGGTGTTGAAGCCAATAATGACGACATGACCCTCAGGGACGAGTACTCGCTCGGCCTCGCGTAATAACTGATGCGGACTGTTGGACACATCCAAAATATGGGGCAACAAAACCACCTGCACCGACTTGCTGGCCAATGGTAAGGCCTCCGGCGCGGCCTGCACGAACTGTGGCCCGGGCAACGTGCTCTGGCAATCGATCAATAAGTGCACCGCAGTCGGGCTCGAACTCAGCAGATCACGTCGCCCGAACCAGCCGAGTTGCACCGCAAACGTCCCCGGCAGGCCTGGTAGGACGTCACGTAATCGATGCGCCTCAAGGGCCTGCAGGGATTCGCCTAGCGCCCCCTCGAACCACTCCCGCAGGCGAGTTCCGCACTCGCCACCCTCATCCATTGACTCACTCATCGGTTACCCTCACACTCCCGCGCATGGACGATGCCATAGCAGTCCAAGCCTTTCGTGACAACTATATCTGGCTCATTCCCGGACCGAAACCCGGCGTTGTCGCCATAGTCGATCCAGGCGAGGCCGAACCGGTAGTGACAGCGCTTGCGCGCCATAAATTGTCACCAGCCCTCATCCTCTGTACCCATCACCACGGCGACCACACGGCCGGCATCCAGGCCTTGGCCAGCCGCTTCTCAATACCAGTCTATGGGCCCGCCATAGAGCGCATTCCCGGGGTCACGCACCCGGTGGAAGACGGGGACGTTATTCGTTCCGATTGGGGCGTACCTTACACGGTTCTCGCCGTCCCTGGGCATACGCGTGGTCATGTCGCGTATTTCGGCGATGGCCGCGTCTTTTGTGGCGACACCCTATTCGTGGCGGGCTGTGGCCGGCTTTTCGAGGGGACAGCGTTTCAACTCCATGCCTCACTTATGCGCTTAGCAGGCCTCCCTCCCACCACGCGCGTCTATTGCGGTCACGAATATACAAGCGCCAACCTCGTTTTTGCCCGCACAGTCGAGCCCGACAACGAGGACATATTGGTCTTCGAGCGCCGCTCGCGGCGCCTCTTGCAGGCCGGACAACCGACAATACCCAGCACAATTGACGATGAAAAGCGCATTAATCCCTTTTTGCGTACCGCCATTCCCGCCGTCCGCGCAGCGGCCGCCCGTTGGGATGGGCAACAGTTGGCTTCGGACGTGGCCGTATTCGCCGCACTACGGCGCTGGAAGGATGATTTCAAAGGATAAGCATCGTTGACGCAGAGCCTGCCAGAACCTATAGTTCGGCCTTATGACCACGGCATTCGTACATGACAACGGCCTCATTTAACGCGCTGCGGCTTACGGGCCTTGCCACCATGCTCATGGGTTTGGTCGGTTGCGCGACAACTCCCATGATGGCGCCGGGATCGAACCGAGCGCCAGCGGCTGCTCTCGCCCAAGCCGCGAAGGCCAAGGCCGCAGCCGCAAAACCCCTTGTTGTCACCGTTGGCCAATGTCCCGTCGCCGTAGCCCCTAACCCGAAAATCACGACAGTTGCCGACACGAATGACGCCGATGCCAGCAATAAGACCGACACTAACCTCTGGAATCGCATCCGGGCTGGCTTCCGTCTACCCCGTATGGAAGGGCCCCGCGTTGCCCGCTATGAGCAATGGTTCGCAAACAACCCGCAATATGTGAATCGAATGCTGCAACGCGCCAATCTGTACCTCTATCAGATTGTCCAGGATGTCCAAAAACGCAATATGCCAATGGAGATCGCCCTACTTCCAGCGATCGAGAGCGCCTATTCGCCGGTGGCGTATTCCCGTTCGGCGGCGATTGGGCTCTGGCAGTTCGAGCCGGCCACAGGTCGCTTGTGGGGACTGAAGAACAACTGGTGGTATAGCGGGGAACGCGACATTATCGCCTCGACCAACGCCGCTTTAGACTATCTCCAAGCTCTCCACAAACAATTTCATAGCTGGAATCTGGCACTTGCCGCATACAATGCCGGCCAAGGCACGGTGGCCACGGCCATCGCCCACAATGAGGCGCTGGGGCTTGGCACACATTACGCCGACCTACGGCTCCCGCTCCAGACTCAACGCTACGTCCCGAAATTAATGGCCTTTGTTAACATCGTCCGGGATCCCGCGAAGTACGGCCTGCAATTACGGGCGATCCCCGACAGCCCCTATTTTGTGCGTGTTAATGCGGGCTCGCAGATTGATCTGAGCGTCATCGCGCGCTTGGCCAATATGTCGCTGAAACAGCTCTACGCCATTAACCCAGGGTTCACGCACCAAACAACTGCCCCCGGTGGACCGCACACCATCTTGGTTCCCGTAGCCACCAAGGCCGCGTTGCTCGAGGGTTTGAGCCAGTTGCCGCCGCAAGATCGTATGCAGTGGGCCCGCCATCGCATCAGACCAGGCGATAGCTTGTATCGCATCGCACACGAATATGGCGTCTCGATCGCTGCCATCAGGTCGACCAATCACCTGTACGGCCGGTTCTTGCGCGTTGGCCGCAACCTCCTCATCCCCATGGCTGGCCGCCGTTTGGTCGTGGGACACCGGGTACACCGGACACGCCGTCGCACCGAGGTATCGCTGGCCCGTAACCATGGCCGCATCAGGATTATCCACAGAGTGCGGCCGGGCGACACGCTTTGGAGCATAGCCACCCGCTATCGGGTCTATGTGGGCCAGCTTGAGCGCTGGAACCTACTGCATGCTCATGGCGTCCTAAGGCTTGGGCAGCGCATATTAATCTGGGCGTCCCCCGCTATGCTGCCTGCCACCGTGGCCAAAGCCCGAGTATCCGAATAGTATCTAACCACAGACATAAAGAAGCTCGGCTGTCACCAGACACGCTGAATCTTTCAGATTAAGGGGAGACAAAATTACTATGGGATTTTTGACGGGTAAGCGAGCCCTCGTCTTTGGGGCACTCAATGAGCGCTCCATCGCTTGGGGAATTGCGCAGGCAATGTACGCCCAGGGCGCCGAAATCGCCTACAGTTACCAAAACGACAAGCTTTTAAGCCGCGTCGAGGGACTCGCGAGCCTAACAGAGAGTACGATCGTGCTGCCGTGCGATGTGGGTAGTGACAGCGAAATCACCTCACTCTTTCAGAATCTCAACACGAAGTGGCCGGATGGCTTTGATATCCTCATTCATTCGATCGCCTATGCGCCGCGCGAACAACTCGAAGGGGCCTACATTGACGCCGTCACCCGCGAAGGGTTCCTTGAGGCCCACAACATCAGCTCCTACAGCTTCGCGGCCCTCGCCAAAGCCGCGCGTCCGGCGATTGCGCCGCGCAAAGGATCTTTGCTGACCCTATCCTATCTGGGGGCGATCCGCGTCGTGCCCCACTACAACGTCATGGGGCTTGCCAAAGCGAGCCTCGAGGCTAATGTGCGCTACCTCGCACAGAGCCTGGGACCATACGGGGTTCGCGTCAATGGCATCTCAGCAGGCCCCATCAAGACATTGGCAGCGGCCGGTATCAGTGATTTTCGCAAAATGCTCGACTACTACGAACGCAATGCGCCTCTGCGCCGCGGCGTCACTATCGAGGAGGTCGGCAATGCCGCAGCCTTCCTCTCCTCAGACCTCGCCTCCGGAATCACAGGCGAGATTCTTTATGTGGACTCCGGTTATCACATGGTGGCCATGGGGGATGGTGGCTAAAACATTTCGCTTTTGGGGCTACCCCAAGGCTCCAACCTTCTCCCCCAGCCCAAAAGCCCCCGCACAGTCGGTCGCCACGGATTTCTACCAGCAAGCGCCGCGGTGCTCCGCCGGTAACCGCGTAGCGGTTCAGCGGGTAATGAGGCGGCGCTATCGCCCAGAGGGCGACCATCCCGACCTTTCCTGTTGCGCAATGGATTGTTTGAGCACGGACAGTGGCGCGCCGCCGACGGTGGGGAGACCAGAACTCCGGTTTCAGAATACTGGCTTACCCCCATAATACCGTTGCAAGCGTGCGCCAGCTCTCGGTATGCGCGACGGGACGTCCAAGTCTCCCTCGCGCCCTCGATCTCGGTGCAACTCATGATCTCTTCGTTCCGCTACGAGATGCTTGCTGCCGTCCAGTGGGCGAGCCGTGCGCTTTTCTGGCGCACAACAGGCTCGCCCACAATAA
Organism: Acidiferrobacter sp.; assembly: GCA_035530915.1. Taxonomy (GTDB): domain Bacteria; phylum Pseudomonadota; class Gammaproteobacteria; order Acidiferrobacterales; family Acidiferrobacteraceae; genus Acidiferrobacter. Next base: position 73,931 of record DATKTV010000028.1, read on the forward strand.
CTGGACGGTGTGCCGAGGTCCTTGCAGGCAGCCCGCGGCCACCTACCCGGACCTACGCCTCCTGCGGACTACGCGCCCTCGCTTCGCTGGCGCGCAGCGCATGAGTCCGCCTTTCGGATCGCGCGGACTGAATTTGGGCAGAGACGCCTCACTCAGCCCTTGGGCCCGATCAGGAAAGCTTGGCCTCCTCAACCTGGATGTTCATCCTCCGAGCAGACCCAGCGCCCCCCGTTCCCGCACCAGCAACGGCTTCCGCTGGCGAACCGTTTCAGATCCCGCATACGGTTCTTTGACTTGATCAGCCGCCTGACGGGTGCGCCAGTGACCGACCACCAGGAGGTGAGACGGTGCGTCCTGATAGACGAGGAGCCGATGCGAGATATAGCCATCCGAACCGCTGCATGCCAGACCAAATCTGGCGTGTGAGCTTTAGGCCCTCCGTTTCCGCGCCGGAATTCAGCCAAGTTTCCGAGACAACAACTGCCATGCTCATGTTCCGGCCTTCGCAACCTAGCACTACTTAAAGAGTCGCGCTACAAAGACCCCATATGCGTATGGATGTCTGCTCGCTCACGCAGGCTTTTTATGTAGGCGAGATAGACCTCGACGCCCACATCATTCGTAAACGACTGCTTTAGCTTCAGATAACGAGCACTGCTTGGATCAACCTTCCCCATCACGACTCGACGCACGACAAAAACCGCTTGCCGACCTCGACTCAAGCTCGCCGTTCCCGGGACCGGATGACCCTTCATAAACCGGGTCCGGAAAACCGCCTCGACGAGCGCGTGCGGGAGCTTAGGCGCGACCATCTCAAAGGGTGGCGGTGCCTTCAGAACCAAGCCCATCTGCCGGGCAATGACTCGCAAAGAGGCGCCCGTCTTCAACTGGGCAAGGAGCACGCCCTGCTCGTGTTTGACACGATCCTCGGCCAAGGTCTGCCGTATCGCCTGGATGATCTTGGGCCGCGCCACACTTAAAGGTTCCGTGCGGGCCGGTTGGCGCGCTATGACGTGCGCTATCAACATCGCGTCCTCGCCAAGCGTAATCGCATGGGTATTTCTGCGGCCTGCTAAAACCTTCGGCGCAAACACCGCCTTCACAACCTGCGGCAGCGCGGCAATGCCGGTACCACCGCCAGTCTGTCCGAACCAATCGCTTTCCTGCAGGGGTAGACCTATCTTTTGGGCCGCCGGCTTTAAGCTGTGCGGATGCTCAAAGGCCGCGTTGCGCAACTCCTCCGAGAGACGATATATGAGGTGACGCGCCCGCTCCCGCAACACCATCTGCGTAAGTTTGCCCTTAACAGCGGCAAAGGGCTGGACCTTGCCAGCCCGTATTGCCGTGACCTCTAACAGATGCACCCCTGAGTTTCCTACGATCGGGGCACTCACGTGATTCAGAGCCAAGGCAAACGCGGCCTTTCCAATCGGTTTCGACAACTCCGACTCGGTAACATAGCCAAGGCTTCCGCCATGAGCGGCCGAGCTCTGATCGGCTGAATAACGCTTCGCCAGCACGGAGAAGGGGGTGCCATGAACGATTCGGGCCCGGATGGCCACCAACTTAGCCTTCGCCTGGGCGACATCAGTCGCCGTAGGATGGGCAGGCAACGCAATCATGATGTGGCGCACACGCCGCATGGCAGGCTGAGTAAACTGTGGAATGTTACTTTGGTACGCTTGCTGCAATGCGGCCATCCCCACCTTTGTGTGGAGATGATGGATGACGGTATCTGGCGACAACAGGAGATAGGCCACGCGGATTTTTTGCGGAAGACGAAAATTCTCGCTATGGGTAGCGTAATACTGCGTGATTTCCGCAGTCGTGACCGGGATCTTCCGGGCTAGGGGTCGCGGAGAAAGAACGACATACGCAATAGACCGCTGCTGACCAAAGAGCTCCACCGCACGGACTATCTCTGGCGTCGGCACAAAGGCGCTTGCGTACAAGCCAACCTTGACCTGGTTTAAGAGCATGAGATTCCGGACTCGGTGTTCGAATCCGGGCACTGTAAGCCCTTGGTCTGCAAGCAACGCTTGATAACGGGCTGGATCGAAATGACCATTCACCCGAAACGCGGGGATCTGGCGGATCTCCTCGGCAAGCTCAATCGGATTTGTGACATAGCCAGCTCGATCGGCATCCCGAAGGAGCAGCGTCCTATTGATAAGCCCGTCAAGGACGGCCTTCTTGAACTTTTGGCTACTCAGCTCCGCTACGTTCAGGTTTTTCCCGTACGCCTTCTCAAGCGCGGCGCGCTGCTGGGCAAGCGATCCCTGGAACGCCGACTCCGTAATCCGTAGCCCATGTCCGCGGGCCACATAGACAGTCGAGGCGCCCCCAAAATAGGAACTCACGCCCCAAAGCGCAAAAGGAACAACCAAAATGACAAGCAGGGCCATACCCATCAGGCCCTGGATCTTATCGCGTAGCGCGTTTAGCATAAAACCGACAGGCCTCCCATTAGCGCCTGTCCTCAGAAATGGCGGAGTGGACGGGACTCGAACCCGCGACCCCCGGCGTGACAGGCCGGTATTCTAACCAACTGAACTACCACTCCAAAACCGGTATTGGTGGGTGCTGAGGGGTTCGAACCCCCGACATTCGCCTTGTAAGGGCGA
>DATKTV010000029.1:0-3657 GCA_035530915.1 Acidiferrobacter sp.
AGATTTTCGAGCACACGGATATGCCCATATCGTACCTTCATGGTTCGGGCCAGGAGCTGTTCGATAAGATCGAGAAGGCTCTAGAGGGTCTCTCGGTGGGAGATTCCGTGGAGGTGGAGCTTTCGCCGGCCGAAGGCTTTGGCGACCATGACCCCGATCTTACGTTTACCGACGACATCGAGAACGTGCCCCCTGAATTCCAGCGTCTGGGCGCCGAGGTCGAGGCGGAAAACGCCAAAGGCGAGAGCGTTCATTTCGTGGTCACGGCTATCGGTAACGGCAAGCTCACAATCGACGCCAATCACCCCCTCGCGGGTCAGACGGTACGATTCGATGTCACGATCCAGGCGATCCGCGACGCCACCCCGGAAGAGCGGCGTATGGGCAGGCCCGCACAAGCGATGCACTAGGGCTTCCGTCCTTCGGGCATTGCCTTTACCTTATAAGACGGCTCTAATAACGCTCTATGCAGGGCTCGCTTTCGTCTCTCGAGGTTGTCGTTTTGGCCGCTGGCCAAGGTCGACGCATGGCCTCGGTCCACCCAAAAGTCCTGCACACGCTCGCCGGGCGGCCATTGCTCGGCCACGTCCTCAAAGTCGCGGCACTCTTAGAGCCGCACGCCATTCACGTGGTCTACGGCCACGGCGGGGACGCGGTGCGCCAAGCGTTTGCTGAAGCCCCTGTACACTGGGTCTTGCAGAGCGAGCCGCGCGGAACCGGAGACGCCGTGCGGTGCGCCCTTCCGCATATTGGGCGTGACGCCCACGTCCTTGTGCTATTGGGTGACGTCCCCCTTATGACGCAGACCACCTTGGCGGTGCTTTCCGACCGGGCGCGCGCGGGGCTCGCTTTGTTGACCTTCCATGCCGAAGGCCCCAATCACTATGGACGCATCGTTCGTAACGACCAGGGCGGAGTCGAGCGCATTGTCGAGTGGCGGGACGCCACCGCAGCCGAGCGCGCAATAAGCGAGGTCAATAGCGGCATTCTTGCGACCTCGGCCGACAATCTGCGGCGTTGGATCCCACGCCTAAGCGCCGCCAATGTTCAAGGGGAGTTCTATTTGACGGATATCGTAGCGCTCGCCCGCGCCGATGGCATAACCGTCGACGCGATTGCGCCACAAGCTTTGTACGAGGTCCAAGGCGTCAATAGCCGCACCGATCTGGCAGCCCTCGAGCGTGTTTTTCAAGAGCGCGAGGCGCAGGCCCTGATGGCAGCCGGGGTGCAGCTCATGGATCCCCAAAGGTTCGATGTCCGTGGTGTGATGACAGCGGGGCGCGACGTATTGATCGATGTGAATTGCGTATTCGAGGGCGAAGTCAGCTTGGCGGACGGCGTCGTCATTGGGCCAAATTGCTTGATCCGCAATAGCCGAATCGAGTGTGGTGCACGGATCGAAGCGCACAGCGTTCTCGATGGTGCCGAGGTCGGGGCTAACGCCGTTGTCGGGCCCTTCGCGCGCCTGCGCCCGGGTGCTCGCCTTGAGGCCCACGTTCGGATCGGTAATTTTGTGGAGGTGAAGGCCTCGATCATCGGGCCGCACTCCAAAATTAACCACTTAAGCTATGTGGGTGACGCCACTATCGGCGCGCACGTCAATATTGGCGCCGGCGTTATTACCTGCAATTACGACGGGGCCCGTAAACATCGCACAATCATAGGTGATAACGCCTTTGTCGGTTCAGATACCCAATTGGTGGCGCCTGTGGAGATCGGGGCTGGCGCCACGATAGGCGCCGGTTCGACTATCGTAAAGGATGCACCAGCAGGTGAGCTAACGCTCAGTCGCGCTGCCCAAAAGACAGTAAGCGGCTGGCATCGCCCGGAGAAGTAGGCGTCCTAGAGTCAAGGAGTGGTTTATGTGCGGAATTGTCGGTTCGGTGGCTCAGCGTAATGTCGTCCCGATCTTGATTGAGGGCCTGCGCCGCCTCGAATATCGCGGGTATGATTCAGCGGGTGTCGCGGTCATCGATCGCGATCATTGTCTCTCCCGTATCCGCTCGGTGGGCAAGGTCCGTGATCTCGAGGCGCGGCTCGATGGGACCCTGGAGGGCGTTACGGGCATTGCCCATACTCGTTGGGCCACCCACGGTCGTCCCGCTACCGAAAACGCCCACCCCCACATCTGTCGTAAAACCGTCGCTTTGGTCCATAACGGCATTATCGAAAACCACGAGGCTTTGCGCAAAGCGCAGCAGAAGCTGGGTTATGAGTTCACATCGGAAACCGATACCGAGGTCATAGTCCACGAGATCCACCGCCGACTTGAGGAGACAGGCGATCTCCTGCTAGCCGTCCAGGCGGCCTTGCCGGCCTTGCGCGGCGCCTACGCCTTGGGTGTTATCACGAACCGTGAGCCCAATCGCCTAGTCGCGGCTCGCCGCGGGAGTCCTTTGGTTATTGGTATCGGTATTGGCGAACACTTTATCGCCTCGGATATCGCGGCCCTTTTGCCAGTCACTCAGCGCTTCATGTTTCTGGAAGACGGTGATGTCGCCGATATCACGCGCGATGCCGTTGCGATCTATAATGCGCAGGGCGAGCGTGTGGAGCGGCCCGTCAAGCAAAGCGAGCTGTCGGCGGATGCCGTCGCGCGCGGCGAGTACCGCCACTACATGCTAAAGGAGATTTACGAGCAACCGCGGGCCATTGCCGACACGCTTGAGAATCGTATCGGCCTTCACTCCATCTACGCGGAGGCCTTTGGGCACACCGCGCCGGGCATCTTCGAATCGATAGAGGCTGTGCAAATTGTCGCGTGCGGGACCAGCTATCATGCTGGCCTCATAGGCCGCTATTGGTTGGAGGGCTTAGCCGGTATCCCCTGTGCGGTCGAGGTGGCGAGCGAATTTCGTTATCGCAAACCGCAAGTGGCTCGTAACGCCCTTTTTGTCACGCTGTCCCAGTCCGGCGAAACGGCTGATACACTGGCAGCGCTCGCGCATGCGCGAGCTCTCGGGTTTGCCCATACCTTATGCATCTGTAACGTACCGGAAAGCTCGCTTGTCCGGGGCTCGGAGCTTACCCTTATGACGCAGGCGGGTCCGGAAATCGGTGTGGCCTCAACCAAGGCCTTTACGACCCAGCTTGTCGCGCTGCTCTTGCTGGTGGCAGTCCTCGGCCGTCGCCGCGGCCTCGATGCCGCTGCCGAGGCGCGCATCGTGGGTCTGCTGCGCAGTCTGCCGGGATTGGTTGAACAAGTCTTGGCGCTCGATTCCGCAGTCCAGACCTGGGTGCCATTTTTTGCCAACAAACAACATGCCCTATTTCTTGGGCGTGGCACGCAATACCCGGTAGCGATGGAGGGGGCACTAAAACTAAAGGAGATATCCTACATCCATGCCGAGGCCTATCCCGCAGGGGAGTTAAAGCACGGCCCGCTCGCCTTGGTCGATGCCAACATGCCGATCGTGGCGGTGGCCCCGAATAACGAACTTCTGGAGAAGCTTCAGTCCAATCTTCAAGAAGTGCGGGCCCGGGGCGGCGAGCTCTTCGTGTTTGCTGATGTTAGTAATGGGATTTTGGAGGACGCCCATACGCATGTCATTTCGGTGCCCCCAACAGACGACCTGCTCGCACCTATTATCTACACGGTCCTCCTGCAGTTGTTGGCCTATCACGTCGCAGTATCAAAGGGCGCGGATATTGATCAGC
>DATKTV010000030.1:0-2920 GCA_035530915.1 Acidiferrobacter sp.
GGCAGACAAAGAGCTTGAGCGGGAAGTACAGTTCGGGCGCCAGGAGGTCGGCCGTGGACAGGTAGGCATTGGATGGCGGGGCGAAGCCGAGGTCAAGGAACACATGTTGGAGCGGCTTCTGGCAGTGACGACATTTCATATAGTTATTCCTAAATAATCGGTGTTCAGTAATGGATGATGGCGGTCACGCGCGGAGAGATCGGCAACCGGCAGCGGCCAGGTAATCCCGAGTCGGGGCTCGTCATGGCACAGGCCACCTTCGGCGGCGGGGGTATAGTATGCGGTATGCAAATAGAGCAATTCGCTTTCCGCTTCCAGCACTTGGAAGCCGTGGGCACAACCCTCCGGGATCACCAGCATGCGGGCATTGTCCTGTGTCAGCTCCTCTGCATGCCACTGCAAAAACGTCGGTGAGCCGGCGCGCAAATCCACCGCCACATCCCAGACACGCCCCCGGATGCAACGCACCAGCTTCATTTCGGCATGGGGCGGGCGCTGGTAGTGCAAACCCCGGATCGCACCTACCATGCTGGTGCGGGAGTGATTGATCTGGACGATGTCACGGTCGCCGAGTATTGCCGCCAATTCCTCTTTGCAGAAGAAGCGTGAGAAGGCGCCGCGCTGGTCTGCGAAGGGCTCTGTCGCCACAACAGCGACTCCCCGCAGGGCGGTGGCATGAATATTCACGCCGCGCTCCAGGCCACGCCAGTGGCCCGTACATCGGCAATAGGTGCCGCAAGCTGCGCTCGGCTGACGATGTCACCTTGCTCCAGATGGAAAATCACGCCTGGGCCTATCGCCAGGGGGCACTTGCCTGACGCGCACGAACCCAACGCAAATCAGCATCGAGCCAGCCGCCCTCGCGCAGGTGCGTGAGGGTCTTGAGACGCATGAGGAAACCTTCGCGGAAAGCCGCGTCGCGGAAACCAATGGCTTCGAGTCCGACTTTAAGATCGGCTAACGTACGTTCCAGTGTCCATTGCGGCTGATGGTCGGGCGCGAGTTCGCGAAAGTGGCTGAAATCCACGCGATAGGAGCGCTTGTCTGAGGCGGCCTCCGAGTTGATGGACACTCCTACACCTCCAACTGCCGCCGCGGTCGCTTTGGCAAGGTCACGAATCTGATAATTCCAGGAGTCGGAGCCGGTATTCATCACCTCGAAGTCTTCACCAGCCTTGCGGTCGAGCGCCCAGTCCATGGCGCGGCACATGTCCTCAATGTGAATCAGGGGGCGCCAAGGGCTGCCATCGGAGAGCACTTCAATGCTTCCCTTAGCGAGCGCCGTGGCGACGAAGTCGTTGATTACCAGATCCAGGCGCAAACGCTCACTCATGCCGCAGGCCGTGCCGAAACGCAATGCGGTAACGCGAAAGTCCGGGCCAGCCAAGGTTTCGAGTTCTTTCTCACTACCCACCTTGGAGCGGGCGTAGGCGGTCAGCGGGGCGAGCGCATCGTGCTCGCGGCGCGGGGTGTCCGATCCTGCACCATAGACGCTGCAACTTGATGCGAAGACGAAACTCTTGACTCCGGCAGCGCGTGCGAGCCTCGCCACGCGCAGGGTAGCCCTTTGGTTGATGTCTTCAGTGAGTGTCTCGAAGGCCTTCCCGAGGGGATCGTTGGACAGCCCCGCGAGATGCACCACCGCATCCACCCCCGAAAGCAGGCCAGGATCGCAGTCGCGCACATCAGCGTAATGCTGGACATCGAGGGCGCTTTCCGGCCACGGACCACGGGTGGTCAGCGCGCCAGCGAAAAACCCTGGGTCGAGGCCTTCGATCCGTGCCCCGTGGCGGGTTGTACGCAGGTGGCGAATAAGCACCGGGCCGATGTAGCCGAGATTGCCGGTAATGAGAATTTTCATGGTCACTCCTGTATTTGTTAATGAATGTTTGCGGTTCTCTGATGATTACTGTTCGTCAGTCCAGGCACACCAGGGTGCCTGCCCCTCGGCCCAGAGGGATTCGAGGTATTGCTTGTCTCTTAATGTGTCCATCGGGTGCCAGAAGCCACTGTGGCGATAGGCCATCAGTTCGTTCTCGTGGGCAAGCCGTTCCATGGGTCCTCTCTCCCATACGGTATCGTCACCTTCGATGTAGTCCAGAACATCCGGATTCAGGACAAAGAACCCGCCGCTCACCCAGGCCCCGTCACCCTCCGGTTTTTCACGGAAATAGGGGACATGATCGTCGTGGGGGTGGAGTCCGAAGGCGCCGAAACGGCCCGGTGGCTGCGCGGCCAGCAGGGTGGCCTTACGCCCGTGCCGCCGGTGAAAGGCGATCTCGGCGCTGATGTTCACATCGCTGACCCCATCGCCATAGGTCATGCAAAAAGGCTCATCCGCGTCCAGGTACTCGCTCACCCGGCGCAGGCGCCCACCGGTCATGGATTGCGCGCCGGTCTCTACCAAGTGGATACGCCAGGGTTCGGCGTCGTGGCGCCGGTAATGCAGATCGTTGGTGGCCAGATCAATGGTCACATCCGATCGGCGCAACAGATAACTGGTGAAAAACTCCTTGACCATGAAGCCCTTGTAGCCGAGGCAGATGATGAATTCCTGAATGCCATGGGCCGAGTAGTGTTTCATGATGTGCCATAAAATGGGCATGCCCCCGATCTCGACCATGGGCTTGGGACGTACCCCCGTTTCTTCCGCCAGCCGGGTTCCGAACCCACCGGCCAATATGACAGCTTTCATTCAGGCAACTTGCCTCATTCCGGGAGAACCATGAAAAAATTTTATACCGGAACCTCGCGTTGGCGCAAGGACGGGTTGGCACGTAGATCCGTCGCAGTGCGGCATAAGCGGTTTCATCCCGCTTTCAAGTCTTATGTGGGGCTATTCTATTCCTCTATATTGCCATGTTAGGATTCCTCATCAAGTATAGATATTTAAGTCCATAGGGAAGTTTTGTGATCAACT
>DATKTV010000031.1:0-55143 GCA_035530915.1 Acidiferrobacter sp.
AGCAGTCTTCATCACGAAACGAGGACAAGGTCATGTCTTTGCGCGCCAGCGTCGCACTCCACCAGCCTGAGGGGTAGGTGCACTGCGGGAAGTGCAGAGTAGCCACATCCAAGAAATTCGCTTGGCGCAAGGCCGTATGCATGCTTTTGATGAGATCGGCATGGAAGAGGGGAGACTCGCTTTGGCCGACGACGATGCCATTGGGCTTTAGGGCCCGATGACAGTCCGCATAGAAGGCCTGCCCGAACAACCCGGCGGCTGGCCCCACCGGGTCGGTCGAGTCGACGATGATCAGGTCGTAAGACCCTGGTTGCGCATCTTTGACCCACTGGATCCCGTCCTGAAAATACAAATGGGCGCGCGGATCGTCATTGGCGGCGCAGAGTTCCGGGAAAAAGCGCTCCGCCACTCGCGTCACCCGTTCGTCCAGCTCGACTTGGTCGACTTGCTGGATCAGGTCGTGTTTTAGGACCTCTTTTAGAGTCCCGCAGTCCCCGCCGCCGATGATCAGGACCTTGCGAGGGTCCTCATGAGTAAAGATCGCCGGGTGGGTCATCATCTCGTGATACACGAAATTATCACGGTCAGTCACCATCACGAGACCATCTAGCGTCATGAGTGTGCCGAATGTCTCGGTCTCGAAGATCTCTATGCGCTGGTAGGTCGACTGCTCGTCGTGGAGCTTTTCTTTGACGCGCAAGGAGATCGCCGACCCCTGGCCGGCCCATTCTTCTGTGTACCAACCGTCTTTTGGCATCACAGGTCCCACAACACCACGGCCGCAAAGGCGGCGCCGATCTTTTCGACTCGGTGGTCAATGGCCACCGATTTCAGCAGCCCCAGGTCCCATCCGCGCTTATGCATGCCTTCTTCGACCATGCGCCGAACGACGGACTCGGCGTCCTCGCGGTGACCGTGGGCATGGTATTCCATGATGAGACCGGGTTTCGTTGGGTCTGTAGACCAAGCTGCGGCGACGGCGGCACAGATCATCGAACCGGGGATGTCGGACTCCATGGCGGCATAGGCCACGGGAACCAAGGCGCCCGGGGGCAGCATGAGCTCCGCGACCGACACCTCACGCGTTTCCGGCGGGATGATAGATGACATCCGGACGAGATTGGTGTTGCCGATTCCGGCCGCAAGCAGGGCACCGTCGAAGGCGTTCAACGGCGTATAGCCCTCGCTTGCGCCCGTCACGAATGTGTGGGACGTCGGAGTCTTGATGATCATTGTTGCCCTTAAATTAGCCGGTTTGGCTGGTCACGAGTTTCATGGCCGGCTGTCCCTGGTCGCCCATCGACATCATGTCGATTTGGCCACGATGGACCTCCATGGTCGATACATGACCCGCACCCAGCGCCTCGCGCAAATGATTAAAGCCGATCTCGGCGGAGACGGAGTCACCGCACGTGAACAGGTCCACCGCCGCATAGCCGTACTCTGGCCATGTGTGGATGGCGAGATGACTCTCGGCGATGATGACCGCACCGGAGACTCCATGCGGGGAAAAATGATGAAATGTCTCGGTGACAATGGTGGCGCCGGACTTAACAGCGGCCTCGAGCATGTGGTTGCGAATGTACGCAACGTCGTTTAGCAACGCTTTGTCGCATCCATAAAACTCGGCCACAATCTGATGTCCAAGTGAGCGCATGGGCAAGCCCTCCAATTCGGTTACAGAGGAACTCCAAGACCTTCGTCTATGGCAGTTCCGTTGAAGTAGCTCCCGTGCACACCCGGTCAGCGTTTGGCCTGAGAGCGATGGGATCGCTAACAGAAAATGGCGGCCGCCTTCGGTGCCGTGGAATCGGGCGAATCATAGGCATCTTTTTCTTGCAATGCAATTTGATTTTTCATCCTGGGAGAAAATAATACTCTTCTGCCCGTCGATAGGCGGTTTCTAGGGTACTTACGCAGTGCTTTGGCGGGTCGTTTTGGGTTGGCGGGAATGGGCGACCGTGCCAGCCCGCCCTGACCGGCGGTAGCCACTAGGCGCCAGCCCCAGCCCTTTCTAGACACTTTCCAGAGTGTGTCGTGAGGAGTTCCGGGGCGCGGAGCCGAGTTTCGATACCACGCACGAGCCCTGCTAAGCGTATTTTCCAGGGTTGCGGGCCCATGTCTTCAAGCCAGATGGTGCTGGCGGCAGGCGATGCCGCGCGCCAGTGGCGCCCGCTAATTGCCGGGAGCCTCACGCAACAGGATCGGCTTTAGGCCGAGCTGCCCTAGGATTTTGCGATCATGCGCCAAGGCCGCCCCCTGTAGCGGGCCCAAGCGCACTCGGAAGAATGCCCCGCGCCCGGTAATGCTCACCTCTTCGATATAAGGTGCCAGTCCCCGCAGCGTCAGCCTTGCACGTAGCCGATTGGCGTCCACGACGTCCGGGAATGAGGCCGCCTGCAATATGAAGCTTCCGCGAGCGGCGGTGATGGGCGGTTGTGGCGCCGCTCCCGGGGTGGCGGCTTTTGCGGCTGTGGGCTTTGGCCCCTGATGGGCATGGGGAAAGACGCCTTCACTCTTCCTGTGGATCTCAGGGAGGATGGTATAGAAGTCGAATTGGGTCGCCGCTGGTAGGCCCGGCCCCGGCCCCTTGGGCTTCGGCGGGGGCGGTGGCGGGGCATAAACCGGGTGCGGATGCACGGTAACCGCAGCTATCGGCTCAGTTTTATGATGGTGGATCCCACGATAAAGCAGGGCCCCGAGCGCGAGCCCCACTACCAAAGTGGTCCCGATCACCAAGGGTATGTTGGTGCTCTGACTGGTCCCCGCCCGTCGCCGCTTGGCGGCCATCTACATCGCCTCAGGGGCGCTGACGCCGAGCAATCGCAGACCGTTTGCCAATACGTGTCGGGCCGCAGCGATCAGCGCCAAACGGGCTTGCCGGAGCTCAGTTTCCGCAGACAGAAAGGCGTGCGCGTTATAGTAGCTGTGTAATGTGCCCGCGAGCTCACGCACGTAATAGGCGATCTGATGCGGTTCGCGGGCCGCCGCTGCCTCTTCTATTACCTCCACAAAGCGACTTAAGGCACGAAGGAGCGCTAGTTCCTCGGGGGCCGTAAGAAGCGCGAACCGGCTCTTTGTCAGATCCGGCAGGGATAGGCCGCGTTCCTTTAGCTGGCGAAATACACTCATGATGCGCGCGTGCGCATACTGGACATAGTACACCGGGTTGTCGTTGGATCGAGACTTGGCGAGATCCAGATCAAAGTCCATATGCTGTTCGCTTTTACGTAAAACATAGAAGAAGCGGGCGGCATCGTTGCCGACCTCTTCGCGGAGCTCTCGTAGGGTCACGAAATCCCCGCTGCGTGTGGACATCTGCGCGCGTACGCCGCCACGGTAGAGAATGGCGAATTGCACCAGCAGAACCTGGAGGCGTTCGGGTTCGAGTCCGAGCGCGGTCAGCGCCCCTTTTACGCGCGGTACATAGCCGTGATGGTCGGCACCCCAGACGTCGATAAGGGCGTCAAAGCCCCGTTCGTATTTTTCGAGGTGGTAGGCAATATCGGAGGCGAAGTAGGTTGTGACCTGATTCTCGCGGACTACCACGCGATCCTTTTCATCACCATATCGGGTTGCCCGAAACCATTGGGCACCATGATCTTCGTAGAGGTCCCCATTGTCGCGCAGCCGCGACAAGGCCCGCTCGACCATTCCGTTTTCGAGCAGCGCCCGCTCGGAATACCAGCGGTCGTAGCGCACCCCAAAGGCCTCGAGGTCGGCCTCAATATCCTTTAGCATCGCCGCCAAGCCGAAGCGGTGCAGATCGAGGTATTGGCTGCCGAGTGCGCCTTTCAGTTGATCAATGCGGGCATCGGTGAGGGCGTCTGGCGACAGGTCCGCATCTTCGACCAGGATGTCCAAGGCCGGTCGCTCGAGTGTGGTGCCGACCTCGTCTCGCAACCCGCGGGCGATGTCTTGCACGTAGGCCCCGCGGTATCCGGTTTCGGGGAAGCCGAACTTCTCGCCAGCCTGCTCCATATAACGCAGCCAGACGCTGAGCGCGAGGATGTCCATTTGTCGGCCGGCGTCGTTGACGTAATATTCTCGTGAAACATCATAGCCCGCATACTGAAGCAGACGCCCCAAGGAATCCCCATAGGCCGCTCCACGTCCGTGGCCGACGTGGAGCGGCCCATTGGGGTTGGCCGACACGAACTCCAGAAGCACCTTCTCAGATCTGCGTGGTTGTTCGCCGTAGTGCTCGGCTTGCGCCAGGATCTCCGGTATCAACTGACGATAGGCGTCATCGGCTACGAAAAAATTGAGGAAGCCGGGACCGGCGATCTCGACTCGCTTAATCCAGGTCGAAGCAGTCAGGGCACCTTGAATATCTGCGGCTAGAGTCCGCGGCGACCGACCCGCCGCCTTGGCGGCGATCAGCGGAAAGTTCGTCGAAAAATCGCCGTGCCCGTCTTCGCGCGGGCGCGCGATGTCGACTGCCGGCAAACCCGCAGGCAGATGGCCCGCAGCGACCAGGGCGGTGATGGCTTCTTGTAAAAGGGTGGTGATTTTCTGCTTCACGGACAATCCTTTAAAAGCGGCCGCTCATTTTAGCAGAACGCAGGCGGCACGGGGTTTTTGATGTCGGTCGATCTTTATTCGGGGCCAGCCGACGGCTCCGCAGGGCTGGCACCCACCAGCGCGGCGAGCTCGCGCGCCCCCGCGCGATGCATGGGCTGTCCGTCGATCGGCGAAAGTGGGTGTTCGCGCATGGCCTCGGGGCTGAAGACATAGAGGGCAAACGGTGTCTCGCCTGCCATGAACCGGAAGACGGGGACCTGCGCTACCCGGTCGCCGTTGTAGCGCAGGCGGCGCTCCTCTTGGTCATAGGGAATGTTATGGACAGCGAGAAACAGGGCGATGTCTTCCGGCGCCGATGCCGCTAGGTGGAGTTGGACCTCGGAGAAGCGGGTTACCGCTCCGCTTAAGACCTCACCGACCAGCTTGGGCGCAAAATCCCGAAACAGGGCCATGGCCTCAATGGCACTTTCCCGCAGTTCGCGCAGGACTTGGGGCCATTCTTGGTGAAAAAGGCCGAGGTGGCGTTTGAGGGCCGCTTCAATCTCGGCGTTCCCGGGCCAATTCTTATCCTCGGGGACGCTCAAGCGCCGCGCCGCCTTGCGTTTGGCGCTCTGAAAGTCTCGCACGCCTTCTTCGGCCATGATGCGCGCTGCCTCTACGACGATCTTCTGGCGAATAACCGTTTCGGATTTGCGGCCAACAGGGGCGCGGCGCGTATGTCTGCCCATGCTAGAAAAGCCCGTTGCTACGCACATGTTGAACCGGCAAGGGCGTGATCGGCCCCTGGTTGGTCGCGGTCTTGCCCGGGACGGTCCCCTGGATGAAGTACTCGCGCATGCCGTTTGGGTCCGTCGGGCTGCACAGTTGGCCAGTCTGTTTATTGATGTAGGCCGTGACGATCCCGGGCGGCACAGCAAACGGGGTGTCTGGGCGTCCGGCGAGCGCGGCACCCATATACTGGATCCAGATGGGCAGTGCGGCATGCGCACCCACCTCATAGTGGCCGAGCGATTTCGGTACCGGAAAACCGACCCACGTCGTGGTTTCGAGGTAAGGGCTAAAGCCCGAGAACCAGGCATTGCGCTCGCGGTTTGCCGTTCCCGTCTTTCCGGCGAGGTCCTTGCGCCCCAACGCGAGCGCCAGTCGACCGGTTCCTGAGCGAATGACGCTTTGCAGCATGCTGGTCATGATGTAGGCGTTTTGTGGGCTAATCGCCTGGACGGCATAGTGGGGAGGGCCGATCGCGGTTCCCGCTGTCGGTGCCCCCTCGGCGGGCGGCACCGTGACCGGCTGGGCTTGCCAGACGACCTTTCCGGTCTCGTCTACGATTTTGTCGATGAAGTACGGCTGGATCCGAAAGCCACCGTTGGCGAAAACGGTGTAGGCGCGCGCCATTTCGAGCGGCGTCAAGTCGGCGCTACCCAGCACCAGCGAAAGGCTATGGGGTAACTCGGAGGACTTGAATCCAAACCGCTCGGCATACTGAATAGCGTACGGGATACCCACTGCCCGCAGGATGCGAACGGAGACCAGATTGATGGACTCGGCGAGCCCCACGCGCATTCGGGTGAGGCCCAAGAAATGCTGGGAGAAGTCGTGCGGCCGCCAAAGCTCGCCGTGTGACCCGGTTAACGCCACTATGGGCGCGCCACTAAAGACGCTCGCCGCGGTGTAGCCCTTGGCCAGTGCCGCCGAGTAAACAAAGGGCTTGAAGCTCGAACCGGGCTGGCGGTGAGCTTGTGTGACGCAGTTGAAATTATCGTGATAGAAATCAAAGCCCCCGACGAGCGCCGCCACGGATCCGTCGTCCGGACGTAGTGATACGAGGGCGGCGTAGGGTCGTGGGATCTCCGAAAGCGCCCAGTCTTGCGGGCCCTTGTGTCGCAGGTAGACGACATCGCCCACCGCCAGGATATCGCTGGCCTGTCTGGGTGCCGGGCCCTCCTTGTTGACACTAATGAAAGGGGCCGCCCACGACAGGCCCGCCCAACCGATGCGCAGGTAGCGGTGGTCTAGGTCGTAGACTTGCACGGAATGGTGGCCTACTGCGAGGACGATGGCGGGGACGAGCCCGCCGACGGTCGTGTAGTGGCGCAGGTCGCTGTTAAGTGTGTCCTCGGTCGTTTGGCCGTTGACGGGGACCAAGCCTGCGGGCCCATAGTAGCCGTGGCGCCGATTATAGGCCAGAAGGCCGTTCCTTACGGCCTTGTCGGCCGCGGTCTGCTCGGCGGCACCTAGGGTTGTGTAGACGCGGTAACCGCCGTCATAAGTCGTTTCCTCGCCAAAATTCTTGACCATATATTCGCGAACCATTTCCGCGACATATGGGGCCTCGACTGCAAAATTGACGGTATGGAGCCGGGTCGCAACCGGTGTGGCATCGGCCGTGGTGAATTCGGATGGCGTGATGTAGCCGAGGGCCAGCATTCGCGTCAGCACATAATGGCGCCGCGCCTGGGCGTTTTTCGGGTGGTCTATGGGGTTGTCGCCCGATGGCGCCTGGGGCAAGCCGGCAAGCATGGCCAGTTGCGGGAGAGTAAGTTGGGTGAGACTCTTGCCGTAATAGATGTGCGCCGCAGCCTCAAAGCCGTAGGCATGGTTGCCGAGAAAGATTTTATTCAGGTAGAGCTGGAGGATGTCTTTCTTGCTCAGCTCGCGCGCAATTTTGAAGGCTAGCAACACCTCTTTAATTTTACGGGTAAAGGTTTTGTGGGGGCTTAGGAAGTAGTTGCGCGCGACTTGCATCGTAATGGTGCTCGCGCCTTCGGTCTTGCGCCCGGCCAAAAGATCGACCCAGGCGGCCCGCGCGATACCGAGGAGATCAATGCCTGGGTTGGTATAGAAGGAGCGGTCCTCGGCCGATAGCACGGCATCGATCAAGGTCTTCGGAACCTGGCCTAGCGTCACCGGCATGCGCTCCTCGTTGCCGAATTCAGCAATGAGCTGGCCATTGCGCGTAAGGACCTGCAAAGGCGCCTTGAGGCGCTTTTTCATGATATTGTGGACCGAGGGTAAGGTAGGCGCGATTACTAGGGCCGTTACTCCGGCTACCAATACCCCAATGGCAAAAAGACCAAAGAAAGCGGGCAGCAACCGGAATACTAGCCAGCGCCTCACTCTGGCGCCACGCGTGCTTGAATGGTCCATAATATCTCAATTTGCAGGGTGGGCGTCAGTATAAAGCGAAACATGTCAGGCCCCAAAGTATTTGTCATAGCGCCATTTCGTGATCTATAGTTCAGGGAAGCTCATCTAAAGAGTGATCTGCCGGGCATAAGTTCCGGAAAAAGGGAGGAATTTGGATCTCTTCAGTCGCAAGAAACAACCGCTCGTCGGTTTGGATATCAGCACTGCGTCGATTAAGGTTCTGGAGTTGAGCTGCCATCAGAACCAATATCGCGTGGAGCGCTATGCCGTCGAGCCTTTGCCACAGAACGCCATTGTCGAGCGAGCGGTCGCGGATATCGAACAAGTGGGCGCCACCATCGATCGTGCCATGAAGCGGTCGGGAACCAAGCTGCGTAACGTCGTGGTCTCGGTTGCCGCAAGCCAGGCTATCTGTAAGTCGGTGAACATGCCGGCGGCCTTGACGGAGGCCGAGCTACAGACCCAGATCGAGATGGAGGCCGAGCACTACATTCCGTATCCGCTAGACGAGGTCAATCTCGATTTCCAGGTCGTGGGACCCGCCGAGGACAATCCGGAGGACGTGGAGGTCCTGATCGCCGCCTGCCGGAAGGAGGTCGTGGATGACTATTTGGCGGTCATCCAAATTCATGGTTACCAGCCCCTGATTGTCGATCTCGAGACCTATGCCATGGAGAACGCCTACGCCCTGATTGCCGAGCATATGGCCGGTGGCGGCATGGAGAAGACCGTCGCGGTCTATGATATCGGCGCGACGACGATGACCTTGAATGTCATGCACAGTAATCGTTCCGTCTACACGCGGCCCCACAATTTTGGCGGACGCCAGCTGACCGAGGAGATTCAGCGCCGCTACGGGCTCTCTTACGAGGAGGCCGGCCTTGCCAAGAAACAAGGCGGGTTGCCGGACAACTACAAGACGGAAGTGTTGCGACCCTTTATGGAGGCCCTCTGCCAGGAGGCGCTCCGCGCCCTACAGTTTTTCTACTCGACTAGCCCCTTCAACAAAGTGGACATGGTCCTGCTTGCCGGCGGGTGCGCCCAGATCCCGGGCATTGATAAATTGTTGGCGAGCCGAATAGGGGTCCCCGCAACGATTGCGAACCCGTTCGCGAGCATGACCTTGTCGACACGGATCAAGCCCCAGATCTTTGCTAGTGAGACGCCATCGCTGATGGTGAGTTGCGGGCTCGCGTTGCGGAGTTTCTCCCAATGATGCGGATCAATCTATTACCGTGGCGCGAACAGCGCCGCAAGGAATTGGACAAGGGTTTGGTTCGCCATGCGGCCATGGCCTGGGTCGGGGTGTTGGTCGTTGTTCTGTATATCTATATCCAATTGGGTAGCATGATCTCCAATCAACAGGCACGTAATGCCTATCTGCAGCAGCAGGTTGGGTTGATGAACGCGGCTATTCAAAAGATTGCGGTGATCAAGAAGGCGCGGGTGGCACTGCTTGCGCGCATGCACGTGATCGAGCAGTTGCAAGTGGACCGCATGCAGGTCGTCCATAGCTTCAACAGTCTCGTGCGCTCGGTGCCGCCGGGGGTCTATTTGACGTCCTTGGGGCAGGAGAACCAGTCCTTCACGATCTCGGGGGCGGCCCGGTCCAACGAGCAGGTTTCGCAATTCATGCGCAAGCTTTCGGCGTCGCAGTGGTTTACAGACCCGGTCCTCGGGGTGATAACCGTGGTGAAAAACGGGAACGGGCACTTAAGCCTCTTTACGCTTACGGCGCAGGGTAAAGGCATGGTGCCTGCCGAGAAGCCCGTTGTGAGAAGGAGATAGCGGTGGATTGGCGACAGACGATCGAAGATCTAAAGAACGTTGACCTAAATGACCTCAGCGCGTCTCCCTATTCCGTCAAACTTGTCGGGGTGGGCTTCTCCTGTGTGCTGCTCTTTGCGGCTGGCTATTGGTTCTTCATCAGCGGCCAGATCCAAACCTACACAAGCCTGCAAGGGCAGGAAGTGACCCTAAAGCAGCAGTTTGTCCAGCAAAAGATGGAAGCGGCCAACTTGCCTGCTTACCAGGAGCAGATGAAGAAGATGAAGGTCCTGTTTGGCGGCCTGCTCCAGGAACTCCCCAATACGACCCATATGCCGGAGTTTGTGACCGAGGTCACGCAGGCGGGAAAGAGCAGTGGTCTGCAGTTTGCGTCGCTGAAGCCCGGGGTCGAGGCGCCTAAGAATTTTTATGCGGAATTGCCTATTCATCTCACGGTGGGCGGGACTTACGCCCAGCTCGGCCATTTTGTGGGCGACATCGCGGCCTTGCCGCGGATCGTGACGCTCGGCAATATCAAGGTGACCGCTAAAAAAGGGGATATGCTCTCCATGTCCATGACCGCCAAGACCTATCGTTATCTCAAACATCGGCGCCTCAAGAAATGAGAACGCGCGCATGGATGACAGTAGCTGTTTGCGTATTCCTGGGAGGGTGCTCGGGCGGCGGCAGTATGGAGAGCCTGCACCGTTTCGTGGCGACCGCCGATGCGGGGTACCGCCCCCGAGTGAAGCCGGTACCCAAAATTTCGCTACCGCATATCGTGGCCTTCGATATGCAGCATTTCGCGGACCCGTTTGAGCCGTTTTCGATGCGCCTGCCCGCCCGTGGGCCCAATCCCAACCAGAATAGGCCGAAGGGGCCGCTCCAGCAGTATCCGCTGGACGTGTTTACCATGGTCGGAACGTTCTCGTCGGGCCCGAACCTGTGGGCTATCGTGTCGACTCCGGACGGAGCCGTCCATCGTGTGCGAGTCGGGACCTACATGGGCGAACATTTCGGCCGCGTTGTGCGCATAACCGCGAAAAATATTCGGGTTATGCAAACCGTGGCCGGCCCTAGCGGCTGGGTTAAACAACCTGTGATGATAGAAATTAAGTGATAAGGGAGCCCCACCATGATTAGAACAAAGCTCGTGGCCTTCGCGCTCGTGCTCTTCGCGGTTGCCATGGCGGCGCATGCCGCTACGCTTACCGGGCTTTCCTGGGCATCCGCGGCCGGCAAGCCGGCCTTACGGCTCAACATAACGGGCGGCCATCGCGGCCAGGTCGAGACGTTGCACCACGGACGACTCCTGCGGATCCACCTGACCCGCACGAACATGGGCGCCTTGGTAAAGGACCTTACCGGCGTAGGCACCGTGAAGGGCGTATACCCCTATCTGGCGGATCATGGGCATGGCGTCAATGTTGACGTGCTGCTCACCAAGGCCGCATCCCTACACCTTGTGTCCACGGCCTATGGTTATCAGGCTGCCCTGACGGGCACGGCTCTCACTATGACGTCGCCGCAAATCAAAAGGGTGACCCAACCCACGATCATCCCGCCTGCCCCTATGAGCGCTCCCGCGAGCGCTCCAGCCGCAAATGCCTTGACCAACCTTAGCTTCCTTGTCTTTCCGGGGAACCGGATAGAGTTACATTTCGTGACCACCCACCACCCGAAAGCGCCCTCGGTCTTTGTTTTGACCAAGCCCGCCATGGTGGTGCTAGATATGCCAAACACTGCGCTGACGGCACCATCCACCGAACTCAAGGTGGGGGTCGGCAACGTGCAGGATGTGACTGCGGTCGCGGCTAACAAAATGACTCGCATCGTCATCCGGCTGGTGAGCCCGGGGGCCTATCGTGCCTATGTGCGTCCGCATGCCATCGATGTCATTATCGGGAACCCCACCGAGGAAATCAGCCAAGCAGCGGTCTCCGCTCCGCGGGCATCGGTCTTGCCGCCTAACCCGAACGATGTCGGCCGCTACCAAGTTCGCGCCATTACCTTTCATCGCGGACAAGATGGCGCCGGCAAGGTGCAAGTCCACTTCTCGAGCTCCAATGTCGCGGTGAGCGTGCATAGCAGCGGCAACCGGATCGTACTGGTGTTCCACGACACCACCATTAGCAAGGCTCAACAGCGCCAACTTGTCGTGACGGATTTCGCGACGCCGATCAACACGATCCGGACGTTTCAGGATGGGCGCGATACGCGCATGGTCCTCCATGCCTCCGGCCATTACACGCAGGTGGGCTTCCAGGTGCGGCGTGATTTTACGCTGCGGGTAACGCCGATTTCGGCCAGCGCCTACCAAGCCGTACAGCGCAAGAAAAACCAATTCGCGAGCCGTAAGATTTCTCTCAATTTCCAGCATATCGGGGTGCGCGCGGCCCTGCAGGTGCTGGCGAACTTCAGCGGCCTGAACTTTGTGACGAGCAACTCCGTTCACGGCAAGCTCACGCTCGAGTTGCATGATGTGCCCTGGAAGCAGGCGCTCGACTTGATCCTGAAGACGGAAAATTTAGGCATGCAGCGCACCGGGAACATCATCCGCGTGGCACCGGCCGCAGAACTGGCAAAACAGGAACAAGCCAGTCTTCAGGCTCAGGCCCAAGCCCAGAAGCTCGAGCCCCTGGAGACGGTGTTGATTCGGATGGATTATGCCAAGGCGTCTGATATCGCAACTCTGCTGAAGTCGACCAAGGCCGTTGGTTCGACCGCGAGTTCGATGCCGTTTAGTTCGGTCACTTACAGCAAGGCTACGACCGAGACGAGTTCGCTCTTGTCGAAACGCGGGCAGGTGGCGGTAGACAAGCGCACCAACTCGCTCATCATCCAAGACACCCCGGAGCGCATTAGCGCCATACGCGCTCTGATCGCGAAGCTTGATCGGCCGGTGCGGCAAGTCTTGATTGAGGCACGTTTGGTGGAGGCCAATGACGGTTTCAATAAGAGCCTGGGCGCACAGCTCGGCCTCAATTATTCCTACAGTACACCCTCGACCCAGGTCGGCGTCTGCCCCTTGGGTGCGTGTACCGGGGGCGCGGTCGGCGTCGCTTCGAACGCGGGCGGACCCACTGTCAACGCGGGCAATGGGTTCGATGTCAACCTCCCGTCGGCCGGCATTGGCAGCAGTCCGGCGGGCACCTTGGCGCTTACGATTGCGAAGCTTGCCAACAACAACCTGTTAAACTTGGAGTTGTCAGCCCTCCAGGCGGAGAACAAAGGTAAGATCATCTCCAGTCCCCGCCTCATCACCGCCAATGATCGCGAGGCCGAGATCAAGCAGGGCCAAGAGCAGTTCTTTAACCTGGGGTTCGGGCAAAGCATGCTGCAGCAGGCGGTTTTGGGTCTCTCGGTAACGCCGCAGATCACGCCTGATAATCGCATCATCATGTCGGTGAAGATCACTGATAATAGCTTTGCGAATGCGGTGGCCGGTACCTTAGACGAGAAGAGCCTAAAGACGCAGGTGCTTGTGAACAACGGGCAGACTGTGGTCATCGGCGGCATCTATCAAAACAGCCGGTTACGCAGTGTCACGAAGATCCCATTCCTGGGAGATATCCCGATTATTGGCTATCTCTTCCGGAATACGACGACGAGCAATACGCGTACCGAGCTTCTGATCTTCCTGACGCCACGGATCCTGGCGCCCTCGTTGTCGTTAGAAACAGGTTGATTTATCGCCCTCATGCTGGCATATGTGCGGCATGAGGGCGTTAGAGGGTGTTTTCCTGGTAGGGCCGATGGGGGCCGGGAAATCGACGATTGGGAGATACTTAGCCGAGTGTCTCGAGCGCGAATTTTGCGATTGCGATCACGAGATCGAACAGCGGACCGGGGCTAGTGTCGGGCTGATTTTCGCAGTCGAGGGTGAGGCCGGGTTTCGTCGCTGGGAGGCGGCGGTGCTGGCGGAACTGGCGGTGCGCCCCAACTTAGTGTTGGCCACGGGCGGCGGCGCGATTTTAGCGCCAGCCAATCGCGCGTTACTGAAGGCGCATGGTAAAACCGTTTATCTCCACGCCGATTGCGCAACCTTGTGGGGGCGCGTGCGTAAGGACCGCAATCGACCGCTATTGCAGACAGACGACCCACGCGCCCGCATCGAAACCCTGTATCATGAACGCGAGCCCCTCTATCGCGAGGCGGCGGATCTTATTGTAGATACACAGAGGCGTTCGCCCCAGTCGGTGGCCCGGCTCATTGCTTGTGGATTAAGGAAGCTTGCCCGTGTCGACGATGACGCTTGACCTCCCTGGGGGAGGCTACCCGATTCATATTGGGCCGGATCTGTTGCGTCAGCCTGAACTCTTTTCTTCGGTGGTCACCGGGCACAGGGCGGCGATTATCACCAATTCCGTCGTGGCGCCGCTCTATCTGCACTGGTTGGTCGAGGCCCTAGTATCATTCGATCCGGTGGTGGTCGTCTTGCCTGACGGCGAGACCCAGAAGGCGCTTGGCACTATCGATCACATCGTAGGCGAGCTCCTGAAGGCGCGCTGCGATCGGTACACGACCCTTTTTGCCTTAGGGGGCGGCGTTGTCGGGGACATTACGGGTTTTGTAGCCGCTATTTACCAGCGAGGCATCCCCTTTGTCCAGGTCCCGACGACCTTATTGTCGCAGGTCGATTCCTCGGTTGGCGGCAAGACCGGGGTGAACCACGCACTCGGCAAAAATATGATCGGCAGTTTTTACCAGCCCAAATCGGTCGTCATCGATACCACGACCCTGACGACCTTGCCCGACCGCGAGTTGTCCGCAGGGTTAGCCGAGGTCATCAAGTATGGTGCGATCGGCGACTACCCCTTCTTTGCGTGGCTTGAGGAACATATGGGCGCGCTCTTGGCGCGCGATCCCGCTACCCTGACTTTTGCGATCGAGGCCTCATGTCGCGATAAGGCCCAGGTAGTGCGGGCCGACGAAAAAGAGGCGGGCGTCCGGGCGCTGCTCAATTTCGGGCATACCTTCGGCCATGCTATCGAGGCCGGCATGGGTTATGGCCAATGGCTCCATGGCGAGGCAGTGGCCGTGGGCATGGTAATGGCGGCGCACCTTTCCGCGCAGTTGGGGTGGCTCGCGCCCAGCGAGGCGGCGCGCCTACAGCGGCTGATTTCGGCCGCGGGCCTGCCGATTAGCCCCCCGAAGATCGAGCGCGAGCGCTTCTTGGATCTCATGGCGGTGGATAAAAAGGCGGTCGGGGGCCAGCTACGATTTGTGTTGTTGCGCGCCTTAGGCCAGGCCTTCTTGACCCAAGATGTTTCACCAGACGCACTGCACAGCCTACTTGCCCCATAAGAGGGCGCGCTTTGGAGGCGTTTAGTGCGCGCCGTTTTCGTTGAATCCCGCCTACCTAGGCAGTATACTCGGTGGCCCTCTTTATGACGGATTTGACCGTTCCTAACCAGTGACGCGATCGCAAGAGCCGACGGGCTTATACCGTCCTCAGTTTGAAAAGGACGCCTGCGGGTTTGGCCTTATAGCCCATCTTGATGGCATCCCCAGCCCGTGGCTCGTGCAGACGGCCATGGCGTCGTTGTCCTGCCTTACCCATCGCGGCGCAGTCGCGGCCGACGGGAAAAGCGGTGACGGCTGCGGCCTGCTACTCAAAATCCCGGACGCCTTTATGCGGCGCGTGGCTGAGGAATCCGGCATTGCGCTCATGGGCTCCTATGCAGTCGGCATGCTGTTCCTGTCGCCGGATGAGGCCAAGGCGGCGGCCGCGCGCCGCGTCCTTACCGAGGAATGCGAGCGCGAGGGATTTCCGGTCCTGGGTTTCCGCCCAGTCCCGGTCGATGTTGCGGCGCTCGGGCCGGAGGCGCACGCGACGCTGCCGCGCATCGAGCAAATCTTCGTTGCGAATCCCGCCTACGACTCGGGTCTCGCCGAGGCTAAGCTGTACCTAGTCCACCGCCGGAGCGAGCAGCGGTTGGAGCCTGGCGATAGCGACTTTTATGTCGCAAGCCTCTCGACCCAACTCTTGTCCTATAAAGGGTTGGTCATGCCGGCCTATCTGCCGGTGTTTTATCCAGATCTAAAGGCGGCGGATTTCGCTTCATCCATTTGCCTCTTTCACCAACGCTTCTCGACCAATACCTGGCCGCAGTGGCGACTTGCCCAGCCGTTTCGCCATCTCGCCCATAATGGCGAGATCAATACGATTCAAGGCAATAGGTCCTGGTCCTTGGCGCGCAGTCATACTCTGACTTCCGCGCGCATCCCGCTTCAAGACGCGTGCCCGTTGGTGTCCCAGTCCGGTTCGGATTCCATGAGTCTCGATAATATGTTAGAGGCGCTCTTGGCGGGCGGCGCCGATTATTTTCGCGCCATGCGGCTGCTGATTCCCCCGGCCTGGCAGAATGTGCCGACGATGGACCCCGACCTGCGGGCATTCTATGAGTTTAATTCCATGCACATGGAGCCCTGGGATGGGCCCGCCGGTATCGTCTTCACCGATGGCCGTAACGCATCTTGTGTGATGGATCGCAACGGTCTGCGCCCGGCGCGCTGGGTCATTACCAAGGATCGGCACATCACGATTGCCTCGGAGACCGGTGTTCGCAGCTACGCTAGCGCGGATGTCGTCGCCAAGGGGCGTCTTCGGCCAGGCGAGCTCATGTCCGTCGATACCGAGACCGGCGAGCTCTTGCTACCAGCCGACATCGACGCCCGACTCGCGCGCCGCAAGCCCTACCGGGAGTGGCTTGCGGCCCACACCCGCCACCTTGAGGGGGACCCTGACTCCCATGATCTGTGCCGCCTAGCGAGCACCGAGCCCGGCGTCGCGATTTACCAGAAGATGTTTCAGGTCACGTTTGAGGAGCGTGATCAGGTCATTCGCGTTTTAGCCGAAGAGGGCCAGGAAGCCACCGGATCGATGGGCGACGATACCCCTATGGCGGTGATGTCGACTACCACCCGTTCACTTTACGATTATTTTCGTCAGCAATTCGCGCAGGTAACAAACCCGCCGATCGATCCCTTGCGAGAGGCGATCGTCATGTCGCTCAACACGAGCTTTGGGCCGGAGCGCGATCTCTTCTCGGAAACGCCCCTGCATGCCCGCAGACTCGAGGTGCATTCGCCGGTCTTGAGCCGTTGCAAGTTCGCCCGTCTTTTGGCGCAGGAGGACCCCGAGTACGCGCTTCATCGCCTGAGCTTGCAATATGACCCGCTCGTGACCTCGCTTGAAGCGGCGATTCGCGCGATCGCAGGGCAGGCGGTCGCCGCAGTCCGTAGCGGGCGCGTGATCATCTTGTTGTCGGACCGCGATATCCGGGAAGGGCTGCTGCCCGTCCATGCCTTGTTTGCGGTCGGGGCGGTCCACCATGCGTTGGTGCACGAGGGCTTGCGCTGCAATGCCAACATCGTAGTCGAGACCGGAACGGCGCGCGACGCCCACCACTTCGCCTGTCTTATCGGTTACGGGGCCACGGCCATTTTCCCTTATCTCGCCTATGAGGTCATAGCGGACCTCATTCACGCCCACGATATTGCGGCGGTAGACGAGGCCCGCGCGGTCAAGGGTTACCGCAAAGGCATCAATAAAGGGCTTTTGAAGATCATCTCCAAGATGGGCATATCCACTATCGCGAGCTATCGGGGCAGCCAGCTCTTCGAGGCGATCGGATTGGCTCCCGATATCACGGAGCTGTGCTTTCGGGGCACGGTGAGCCGGGTCGGTGGCAGCAGTTTTGCGGATTTCGCATCGGATAGCGCATTGCTCGCCAAAGAGGCCTTCAGTGCCCGCAAGCCGATCCGCCAAGGCGGTCTCCTGAAATATATTCATGGTGGCGAGTACCACGCCTACAACCCGAACGTGGTGCAGGCCCTGCAGGACGCGGTACGTTCCGGGGATTACGAGGACTACAAGGTCTATGCCGAGCTGGTCAACGGCAGGAAGCCCGCGATGATCCGCGACCTGATCGGTCTGCGCACCGACCGGACGCCAATGGCGCTCGCGGATGTCGAGCCCTCGAGCGCGCTCTATAAGCGTTTCGATTCCGCTGGCATGAGTCTCGGCGCCCTGTCGCCCGAGGCCCATGAGGCCTTGGCGATTGCCATGAATACGCTTGGTGGGCGGTCGAATTCCGGCGAGGGCGGGGAAGACCCGGCGCGCTATGGAACGATCAAGACGTCGAAGATCAAGCAAGTGGCATCGGGGCGCTTTGGCGTGACCCCGCACTACCTAGTCCATGCCGACATGTTGCAGATCAAGATTGCCCAAGGGGCGAAGCCGGGCGAAGGTGGCCAGCTCCCCGGTCACAAGGTCAATGAGATGATCGCGCGGCTACGGTGTTCGAAGCCCGGCATCGCCTTGATATCGCCGCCGCCGCACCACGATATCTATTCGATCGAGGATTTAGCGCAGCTAATCTTCGACTTGAAACAGGTCAATCCCACTGCGCGGGTCTCCGTGAAGCTGGTGTCCGGGCCAGGAGTCGGCACCATCGCCGCGGGCGTGGCCAAGGCCTATGCCGATCACATCACCATCTCCGGTCACGATGGCGGAACCGGCGCGAGCCCGCTTACCTCGGTCAAATACGCGGGCACGCCCTGGGAGCTGGGTTTAAGCGAGACGCACCAGACCTTACGCGCCAACGGCCTGCGCGATAAGGTGATACTGCAAACCGACGGCGGTCTAAAGACCGGACTGGACGTCGTCAAAGCCGCAATCCTCGGCGCGGAAAGCTTCGGTTTCGGGACCGGCCCGATGGTGGCGCTCGGCTGTAAGTATTTGCGTATCTGTCACCTCAATAATTGCGCGACGGGCATAGCCACTCAGGATGGCCGTCTGCGCAAAGACCATTTTCACGGCCTGCCAGAGATGGTCATGAACTATTTTCGCTTTATTGCTGAGGAGGTTCGTGAGTGGCTGGCGGCCCTAGGCGTCCGTACCCTAGACGAGATCATTGGGCGCACCGACCTTTTGGTGGTGTTGCCGGGACTGACCGATCGTCAGCGCGCGTTGCGCTTAGAGGACATCATTTCGGGCGGCGGCGTCGATGCGAGCCTTCCGCAGCGCTGTCTTACGGAGCGCAATCCGCCTTTCGACAAAGGGGAATTGGCCGAGCGGATCGTAAACGATGCGTTGCCGGCCCTGACTGCCAAGAGCCCGGTCACCTTGTCTTACGAGATCCGAAACATCCACCGTTCGCTAGGGGCGCGGCTCTCCGGCGAGATTGCCCGGCGCTTCGGCGCCCCCGGACTTCCATCGGGCACGATTACGCTGAAGTTGCAGGGTTCCGCTGGCCAAAGTCTGGGGGCTTTCAATGCCCCAGGGCTTCATATTGTGCTCGATGGTGACGCCAACGACTATGTTGGTAAGGGAATGGCCGGGGGTCGAATCGTCATCTACCCGCCTCGGGATTCGGAGTTTGCGAGTAACGAGACCACGATCATCGGGAACACCTGTCTTTACGGGGCCACCGGCGGCCGTCTTTATGCTGCGGGTCTGGCCGGCGAGCGTTTTGCAGTACGAAACGGTGGCGCGTTTGCAGTCGTTGAGGGTATCGGCGATCACGGCTGCGAGTACATGACCGGCGGCTGTGTGATCGTCTTGGGCGAGACTGGGCTGAACTTCGGGGCCGGCATGACCGGTGGCTTCGCGTTTATCTATGATGCGAAGGGCGTATTCGTCGACCGTTATAATCATGAACTCGTCGACATCCATCGAATCGCGGCCGAACCTATGGAGGCCTATCAGGTATTCTTGCGCGAGCGCATTACCGAGTATGTCGAATTGACTAGAAGTGCGCATGCCAGGGGGCTATTGGCCGACTGGCGCCGAGTGGCGGCCCATATGTGGCTCGTGAAGCCCAAGGCCGTACGCATCGAAACGTTGCTCGTGGAGAGTAACTGATGGCCGACGTCTTCCACTTCTTGACTGAACCGCGCATTGACCCCGCCAAGACGGATGCCGTCGTCCGGATTCACGACTATCGTGAGATCTATGGGGCTTTTGATGGCGAGAAGGCCGCGTCGCAGGCAGGCCGGTGTTTGGGTTGCGGCAATCCTTATTGCGAATGGCGCTGCCCCGTTCACAACTACATTCCCAATTGGCTCAAATTGATCGCCGAGGGCAACCTCTTCGAGGCGGCTGAGCTTTCGCACCGCACCAACAGTCTGCCGGAGATCTGCGGCCGTGTCTGTCCGCAGGATCGTCTCTGCGAGGGGGCGTGTACCCTGAACTCCGGATTTGGCGCGGTGACGATTGGTTCACTTGAAAAGTATATCTTCACCGAGGCGTATGCCCAGGGCTGGCGCCCCGACATGAGCGCGGTCCAGCCCACCGGGCGGCGCGTGGCGGTGATCGGTGCCGGGCCCGCCGGGCTTTCGTGCGCAGACGTTCTGGCGCGCAACGGCGTGCAGGCGGTCGTCTATGATCGCAATCCCGAGGTCGGCGGCCTACTGACCTTCGGCATTCCCGGCTTTAAACTCGAGAAGGAGGTCGTGCGTGTCCGCCGGCAACTCCTGGAGGGAATGGGCATCCAGTTCGTGCTGAACACCCGCATCGGCGAGGATGTGGCCTTCGGTGATCTCTTGCGAGATTACGATGCGGTGTTCGTCGGCACCGGCACTTATACCTATCTCGAGGGCGGTTTTCCGGGCGAGCGCCTCGTCGGCGTGCATAAGGCGCTCCCCTATTTGACGGCCGTGACCCGCGAACAGCTGGGGCTGCCCGCGGGCGAAGCGCCTTATACCGACCTCAAGGGGCGCCGGGTTGTCATTTTGGGTGGCGGGGACACCGGCATGGACTGCAATCGTACCGCGATCCGTCAAGGCGCTGCCTCCGTGACCTGTGTCTACCGGCGCGATCGGGCCAATATGCCCGGTTCGCGGCGAGAGGTGGCCAATGCCTTGGAGGAAGGGGTTCAGTTTGTTTGGAACCGGGCCCCCGTAGAGATCTTAGGCAAGGACCGGGTGGAAGCGGTACGGGTGGTAGAGACCGTACTCGGCAAGCCCGATGCGCGTGGTCGCAGACGGCCGGAACCGGTCGCTGGCACCGAACAGACGATCCCCGCAGATGACGTCATTATCGCGTTCGGGTTCCGACCGAGCCCGGCGGCCTGGCTTGCGGAATTCGGGATCGAGACCGAGGATAATGGCCGCATCAAGGCGCCTAACGCCGGTCGTTATCGTCACCAAACGACCCACCCCCGCGTCTTCGCTGGCGGAGACGCGGTGCGGGGCTCGGATCTGGTCGTCACGGCCGTGTACGAGGGGCGTCAAGCGGCCGAAGGAATCCTGGACTACCTCGACTTATGACGACTACGCCGCCGGGCCCCGATCGCAGCAACCGACTGCTGCGCGCCTTACTACGCCAACCCGTCGATATGACGCCGGTGTGGCTGATGCGGCAAGCAGGTCGCTATCTTCCCGAATACCGTGCCTTGCGGGCACGGGCCGGCTCCTTTCTGGACCTCTGTCAGACGCCGGAACTTGCTTGCGAGGCCACCATGCAGCCGGTGCGCCGGTTTCCCTTGGACGCCGCGATTTTGTTCTCCGATATCTTGACGGTCCCCGATGCCATGGGTCTGGGGCTCCAATTTGTCGAGGGTGAGGGGCCGCGCTTCGAGCGGCCGATTCGGGACGCCCATGACGTGGCGCGACTGCGGATTCCCGACCCCTATGTGGGTCTGCGCTATGTATTGGACACCGTTGGCCTAGTACGACAGGAGCTCGCGGGCCTGTGTCCGCTCATTGGGTTCTCCGGATCGCCGTGGACGCTTGCGACCTATATGGTGGAAGGCCAGAGCAGCAGCGATTTTCGCCGTATCAAAGGCCTGCTCTATTCAGATCCTGTACTCCTTACGCGCCTCTTAGCTGTGCTTGAGGCCGCGGTCACAGCCTACCTAAACGCCCAAATCGAGGCCGGAGCACAGGCCGTCATGATTTTTGACACGTGGGGCGGAAGTCTCGCGGCGGACCACTTTCTGCACTACTCGCGCGACCCGATGAGCACGATCGTCGACGGACTTAAACGTACCCAGGATGGCCGGCCAGTACCGGTCGTGGTGTTCACCAAGGGGGGCGGCACGTGGCTCCCGGCGCTGGCCGAGACTCAGTGTGATGCGCTTGGCATCGATTGGACCTGCTCGTTGCGTACCGCGCGGGCCGCAGTCGGTGATAAGGTGGCACTACAGGGGAATTTAGACCCCATGGCCCTCTACGCCCCACCTGATCGCTTGCGCGCCGAGGTCGAGGCCGTGTTGGCCGATTTTGGACCTGGTCCGGGTCATGTCTTCAATTTGGGGCACGGAGTGCTCCCGGATATCGACCCGGAAAGGGTCGGTTTATGTATCGATACCGTGCATGCTGTAAGCGTGCGCTCGCGTTTGTCGACATAGCCGCCCGCCGCCGCCAAGGATTCGGTCCCAAGGGGGCAAAAATGCCTCATTTTGAGGCGCGGCATGTTAGTTTTTCCTGATGGAGGTCGTTGGTTATTAACATTTCCGGCGGTTCGCGTGCGGCGCCCCGCAGCCCCCTCAAGAGATCGCGCCCCGTACCGTTCCTTTTTATGTAACCTACTATAAACAAAGGAGTTTTTTAAATAGCCTATTTTTTCATCAGATTAACGGCAGGCCAGCAGTGAGGCCACCGGCCGAGGACTCGCCGCAGGTTTTCAACACAGTTATCCACAGAGTTTGTGGGTAACAAGGAATTGCTTTCTGAACCAGCCATTTAGCGAAAAAAGCGCAAGCGGTTTTGGGGTTTCAGACTACGATCGGAATCGAAAGAGGGGCTCATTATCGTTGCGATCCGGGTAAGTCTACCAGTCCCATTACGGCGCACTTTTGACTACGAGCATCCCGAGGTGTTGGCGCCGGGCGTGCGGGTGCGTGTCCCGTTCGGTCCACGGATTTTGACCGGTCTTGTGATTGAGGCGCCGGTTGTAGCCCCGCCGGGGATCGCGTTGCGCTCGGTCGCTCAGGTCGTCGATAGTGATCCGCTCCTGACCGCAGAACACCTCGATTTGCTCAGGTTTGTGGCCGATTACTACCATCATCCTTTAGGCGAGGTGTTGTTCGGGGCGCTCCCCCCCGCCTTGAAGCGGGACCGGGCCCTCCCTAAACTTAAGGCCTATCGCTTGACGGACAAGGGTCGGGACCGGGATGAACAGTCTTTTGGTCGTGCCCTGCGCCAGCGCGCGCTGTGGGCGGCGATCAAGGCGGCCACGACCCTGTCCGAGAGCGACCTGAAGGTGCTCGGTCGCGGGTTGCGGCCCGTCCTTAAGACCCTCATGGCCGACGGCCTTATCGAGGAGTGCGTCGTGCCCCGCCGACCGCCGGTCGTCGGCCCGGGTCTGGCGCTCCGGGCCGACCAGCAGGTGGCCTACGAATCGGTGCGCGCCGCGTTCGATCGGTTCCAGTCCTGGCTCTTGTTCGGTGTGACCGGCAGCGGCAAGACCGAGGTCTATCTGCAGCTTATCGCTGACGTCATCGCCCAACACCAGCAAGCGCTGGTATTGGTGCCGGAGATCGGTCTCACACCCCAACTCGTGGCGCGCTTCGAGGCGCGGCTCGGCGGCGCCATTGGCGTACTGCACTCGGGTTGTACGGAAGGGGAGCGCTTACGCGTCTGGTCGCAGGCCGCAACCGGGGACATCAGCGTCGTCATCGGGACGCGGTCGGCGGTCTTCGTGCCGCTTAAAAATCTCGGCCTGATCGTCGTCGACGAGGAACACGACGCCTCGTTCAAGCAGCAAGACGGGTTTCGTTATCATGCCCGCGATATCGCGGTCTTGCGCGCCAAGCGCTCTCATGTGCCAGTCGTGCTCGGATCGGCAACCCCGTCCTTGGAGACCTATCGGCACGCGACCGAGGGGCGCTACCAACTCCTACGCCTACCCCATAGGGGCCCCGGTCGGACCCTACCTACGGTTCGGTTAGTCGACCTCGGTCGGGAACCCGCAGATGGAGGCCTGACGGCCCGCCTCGTCCAGGCGGTTCGCGAGCGGCTTTCGCGCCACGAACAGGCCCTTTTGTTTTTGAATCGCCGCGGCTATGCCCCAGTGCTTTTGTGTCCCGAGTGCCGGTGGCACGCGCCCTGCGATCGGTGTGATGCGCGCCTTACTGTCCATTTGGCCAAGCAGTGCCTTCGTTGTCATCATTGCGGGCACGAGCGGCCCCTTCCGACCAGCTGCCCCCAGTGTCATCACCCCAAGCTGTTGCGGGTCGGCGAGGGCACCCAGCGGGTCGAGGAGGCCTTGCGTCGCCAGATCCCAGAGGCGCGCATCGCGCGCATCGATCGCGATACCGTCACCAGCCGGCTCGCCTTCGAGGAACTGATCCGCAAGGTGCGTGCCCATGAGATCGATGTCTTGGTAGGCACCCAGATGCTAGCCAAGGGCCACGATTTCGAGGACCTGACCCTAGTCGGGGTCATCAATGCCGACCAAGGTCTGCACGGGGCCGATTTCCGCGCCGACGAGCAACTATTCGCCCAAATCGTGCAGGTGGCGGGAAGGGCGGGGCGCGCCGAGAAGCCAGGCGAGGTTATTATCCAGACCTACCACCCGACGCATCGCCTCTGGGCCCCGCTCGCCATGCTCGACTACGAGCGGTTTGCAGAGCTCGCGCTCATGGACCGCAAGGATACGGGCTTTCCGCCCTATGCCTACTGTGCGCTGCTGAGGGCGGAGGCCCTAAAGCCTGACCTCCCGGCACGCTTCCTTGAGTCTGCCAAGGCCCTTGGGCACGGTTCGCCCGCGATCCTCTTGGGCAGCGTCTTGCCGGCCACGCTGGCGCGCCGCGCGGGTTACTACCGTGCCCAGCTATTGGTGACGAGCGCGAACCGAGGCGCGCTTCAGGCCTGGCTTAGGGAATGGCTCCCCCGCCTAAACACGGCGCCGGCCGCAGCGGGCGTCCGCTGGTCACTTGATGTCGACCCCTATTCCCTGTTTTGACGCGACGCCGTTAGGATGGGGTTTAATGGGAATAGACCACTTTGGTTTGATTCGCCAGAAATCGGTACGCACGTGCGTCTTGAGCGATTTTTTAGGATCCAAAATAACGGGGCCATTTGGGCTGCGCCAAAAAATGACCCCATGCCAAAAGTGGCACCCGTTTTTCAGGTGCCACTTGATGGCGAGAAGCGCCAAGTCTGGAAGGGCCTCCCATGATGAAAACAGGAATTCGTTTTGATCAGCTGCGATATTTAAGTGCCCGAGAAGGATACGAATATAACGGGTATCTGGCCAAAGACTGTCGTTAGCGAAGATGTCAAGTGTGTTTGCGATAGTTTCCGCCTCTAGGTATGAGTGGCCCGAAAGTGTAGCCACACAAGCTATGCCGCAACCGGAGGCTTCATTTTGGGGAGCAGGCTTCACAAGTATTTTATGTTGGAATGGGGGCCGCCGGTTATGGCAAAACCCTCGCGATCATAAAGCCGCAAGGTTCTGTCAAATGGGGGGAGCCGGCGGAGTCGCGACTTCTCAGCGCGTCCAACCACGCAACGTACCGAACGACTTTGCTTGCGACATAAGACGAAGCCCCAATTTATTTGTGCGGTACGTTGGGCGAACGTAAGCCTCGGGTATGGTGCCGAAAGCGCCTTCGGCGTAAAGGGCGTAGCGTTCGTAACGTGCAACAAACCCAACCGGACTTAGCTTTTCGCACTGAGCGAGAAATACGAAGCCCTTGTCATGGGCGAGGAAGTCTCTGCGTCGGGCCGTGGTTTCGGCAAGGTCAAAATGGCATGCCTGAACACCCATAGCCGCTGTGATTTTGCAAAATGAACGGCACGTTGTTAATGTCCCCGCGAGGTGTGGCGACGCCGATCGGGGTCGTTGTGCCGGGATGAACATGCCTCGGGCGGTATCCATACAAGGCCCACTAACCGTTGCGCGGGACTTTGCCCGTTAGGTGCATGATGAGCAAACGCCTGTTTCGGTATCGGCCCGCAGTCGCCCCTCATGGCTATCGTTTTTCCGGGCATCCGCTCGTACGGGATGGGGCACGCACACCGGCGATGTGCCAGGTCGAGGGCGGCCAGGACGGCCGCGCTCCGCTAGGAGCGGGCTGATGCGAGACATTGATAGCGGCTGGGATGCGCGGCTTTTTCTGCGTTTTGCGCCTCAAGGCGAGCGCACGATACTTACCGAGAATCGCCACGCGGGGCCGCTACGGGTGCAGCGGCCGTTTTACCCAGAGGCCTGCGGTCGCGCCCACACCTATTTACTCCATCCGCCCGGGGGATTTGTCGGCGGCGATCGCCAGACGCTATTGGTGCATTGCGAGGCCGATTCCCGCGTTCTCCTGACGACACCGGCGGCCGCAAAGTGCTATAAATCGTTGGGCCCGATCGTCTATCAAGACCAAACGCTCTTGGTTGGCAAGGGGGCGAGTCTGGAGTGGCTCCCTCAGGAGACTATCGTCTTCGATGAGGCGCGGTTTGCCAACAGTGTGCGCGTGGAGCTTCACCCCGATGCGGCATTCCTCGGCTGGGACATCGTCTGCTTTGGCCGCCCGGCGGGAGGCCAACTGTTTCGAACCGGCTTCTTCGATCAGCGGTTGAGCCTGTGGCGCGCCGGCCGGCCGTTGTGGATAGAGCATGCCGCCTACGAGGGGGGCGGGGCCCTATTGCGCGGGGCGTTTGGGCTTGGCGGGCACACCGTAAGCGGCACGTTTATTTGCACCCACATAGACCAGCCGCTCGTGGAGCGCTTGCGTGCCGAGGCTGCCGTCGGCCCGGAACTCTTGTCCGTCACCCGAAACGGCGACATACTCATTGCGCGCTACCTTGGCGATAGCGCCCAGGTCGCGCGTGAGACGCTATCGCGCCTGTGGCATATCATCCGCCGTGACCGATTCGGGGCCACAGCCTACGAGCCGAGAATTTGGCGAACATAAGAAGGAACGACGCCCATGGATATATTACCGCAGGAGCGAGATAAGCTCTTGATCTTCACGGCGGGTCTGCTCGCCGAGCGGCGCCGAGCCCGCGGGCTCAAGCTCAATTACCCCGAGGCCATGG
Organism: Acidiferrobacter sp.; assembly: GCA_035530915.1. Lineage (GTDB taxonomy): Bacteria > Pseudomonadota > Gammaproteobacteria > Acidiferrobacterales > Acidiferrobacteraceae > Acidiferrobacter. Next base: position 26,425 of record DATKTV010000031.1, read on the forward strand.
CGTTTATTAGCGCAGCGCTGCTGGAGGGTGCGCGCGACGGGCGGACCGTGGCTGACCTCATGGCTTATGGCGCGACTTTGTTGACGCGCGCAGACGTGATGTCGGGGGTCGCCGAAATGATCAGCGAGGTCCAAGTGGAGGCGACCTTTCCCGATGGCACGAAGCTTGTGACTGTTCACAACCCCATACCATGAGAGGCCCATTATGATACCGGGCGAGATTGATGCGGTCGGCGACGAGATTGTCTTGAATGCCGATCGACCATCGCGACGCCTTATGGTCGCGAACACGGGGGATCGGCCGATCCAGGTCGGTTCTCACTATCATTTCTATGAGACCAATGCCGCCCTCGAATTCGACCGTGCGCAAAGCCTTGGGTGTCGCCTCGATATCCCAGCCGGCACGGCCTTGCGGTTCGAGCCTGGGCAAAGCCGTGAGGTGGATCTCATAGCCTATCAAGGGGGTCGGCGCGTATTCGGATTTCGCGGCCTCGTTATGGGGGAGCTGGACGCATGATCAAGATCGATCGCAAGGCTTATGCTGCGCTTTATGGTCCGACTACTGGGGATCGGGTGCGATTGGCCGACACCGATTTGTGGATTGAGGTGGAGCGGGACTATGGGATCTATGGCGAGGAGGTCAAGTTTGGCGGCGGTAAGGTGATCCGCGATGGCATGGGTCAAGGGCAGCTGGGTTCGACGGTTGCCATGGATACGGTCATCACCAACGCCCTGATCGTGGATCACTGGGGCATCGTTAAGGCCGACATCGGCCTTAAGGCGGGACGGATCGCGGCCATCGGCAAGGCCGGCAATGCGGATATTCAGCCCGGCGTGAATGTCCCGATCGGGCCCGGAACCGAGATCATCGCCGGCGAGGGACTCATTGCCACCGCCGGCGGTATCGATGCCCATGTCCACTTCATCTGCCCGCAACTGATTGAGCAGGCGCTCATGTCCGGGGTCACCACACTGATCGGCGGTGGCACGGGGCCGGCGGCGGGAACCAACGCAACGACTTGCACGCCGGGTTCCTGGCATATCGAGCGCATGCTCGGCGCCATTGAGGACATGCCGGTCAATATCGGCCTCCTGGGCAAGGGCAACGCGAGCCTGCCGCAGGCACTCGAGGAGCAGGTGGAGGCTGGCGCCATGGGCCTTAAGCTCCACGAGGATTGGGGCACGACGCCTGCGGCGATAGACAATTGCCTGAATGTGGCAGAACGCCATGACGTCCAGGTGGCTATCCATACCGACACCCTAAACGAATCGGGGTTCGTCGAGGACACCCTGGCCGCATTTCGCGACCGCACCATCCATACCTATCACACGGAAGGGGCAGGCGGCGGCCATGCTCCGGATATCATCAAGGCGTGTGGACGCGCCAATGTCCTACCGTCATCGACCAATCCCACGCGGCCGTTTACGATCAACACCCTAGATGAGCATTTGGATATGCTGATGGTCTGTCACCATCTGGATCCGGCGATCCCCGAGGACGTCGCGTTCGCGGAATCGCGCATTCGCCCAGAGACCATCGCGGCGGAGGATATTCTCCATGATCTCGGTGCCATCAGCATGATGTCGTCAGACTCCCAGGCGATGGGGCGCATCGGCGAGGTCGTTTTGCGGACCTGGCAGACGGCCCACAAAATGAAGACCCAGCGCGGCGCGTTACCGGGCGATGGGGCGCGCAACGACAACGTGCGCGTCAAGCGTTACATCGCTAAATACACCATAAACCCGGCGCGCGCTCACGGCGTTAGCCGTGAGGTCGGATCACTCGAGGTCGGCAAGCTTGCCGATATCGTGCTGTGGCGCCCGGCATTTTTTGGGGTCAAGCCGTCTTTGATGATCAAGGGGGGGATGATCGTCGCCGCCTTGATGGGTGACGCGAATGCCTCGATTCCGACCCCGCAACCAGTGACCTACCGACAGATGTTTGGGGCCTGTGGGCTGGCGCCGGCCGCGACCTGTTTGACATTCGTCTCCCGCGCAGCGCTCGAGCGCGACGTAGGCGGCCGTCTGGGGCTTAAGCGACGCCTAGTGGCAGTGTCGGAGACGCGCTCGCTGCGCAAGAGCGATATGGTTCACAACGACTATTTGCCCGAGATCGAAGTAGACCCGCAGACCTATCAGGTCTATGCCGATGGCCTCCTGCTGCGCTGCGAGCCGGCCGCCGAGCTGCCGCTTGCGCAGCGCTATTTTCTCTTTTAAGGCCGGCGACTATGCGCACCATAACGGGTTATGCCGGTGCCGCAGACGCGCCCCAGGCGACCCTGACATTAATCTTTGAGCGGCGCGTCAAGGCGCGCCAACGCCTTTCGCTCGATCAGGGGCAAGACGTGCTCTTGGATCTACCGCGCGGACAGGCCTTGCAAGACGGTGACAAGTTGCGGACCGACGATGGGCTGATAGTCGAGGTCCGGGCCGCAGACGAATCCTTGAGTGTGGCACGCAGCACGGACCCCTTGATGTTGGCGCGCGCCTGTTACCACCTTGGTAACCGCCACGTGGCCCTCCAGATCGAGGTCGATACCGTGTCCTATCTGGCCGACCATGTGCTCGATGCCATGGTGCGCCAACTTGGGCTCACGGTGGAGTCGCAGCATGCCCCTTTCCGTCCTGAAACGGGGGCCTACGGCCACCACCATGGATGACGAGGTGTTGCGGTTCTGCCAGACTTTGCGGCTTGCGAGCCCGACTTTGCCGATCGGGGCCTATAGCTACTCCCAGGGCCTCGAGAGTGCGGTCGCCAAGGGCTGGGTCGTAGACGAGGCGACGGCGCAAAGCTGGATCGAGGGCCTTTTGACCAACGGCTTGGCGCGCCTCGATTTGCCCTTGGTGTGCAGACTGCGCGTGGCGCTCGAAGGCCATGATCAGGAGCGGCTCCGATTTTGGAGCGAGTATCTGCGCGCCAGCCGGGAGGCCCGTGAACTCGTAAACGAGGATGCCGCCCTGGGTCTTAGCCTCTTGAAGCTTTTGGCCGAGCCCCAGCGGACCGACCCGCTTGTGGACCGCGATCTGCCGGTGAGCCTCGCGCTCGGCTTCGCGGCGGCGGGTCTGGCGTGGGATATCTCGTTACGCGCGACGCTTACCGCCTATGCGTGGTCTTGGTTCGAAAACCAAGTGGCGGCGGCCGTGAAGCTCGTCCCCCTGGGCCAGACCGCCGGTCAACGGATTATCAGCGGCGTACTCGGCGCGTTAGCCGCCGCGGTTGCGACCGCCGAGACGTTGCCGGACGATGCGCTAGGGGCCTTAGCTCCGGGCTTTGCTCTGGCCTGCGCCCATCACGAGACCCAGTACACGAGGCTTTTTCGTTCATGACGACAAGACAAGGTTTGCGCGGCCCCCTGCGGGTCGGGATCGGTGGTCCGGTGGGCTCCGGCAAGACGGCATTGGTCGACGCGCTGTGTAAATATCTGCGTGACCGCTATGAGATCGCGGTCGTCACCAACGATATCTATACGCGCGAGGACGCGGAATTCCTGATCCGCAGCGGTGCCTTGCCGACCGAGCGCATCGTCGGGGTCGAGACGGGCGGCTGCCCCCATACCGCCATCCGCGAAGACGCGTCCATGAATCTAGCGGCGGTCGACGACCTGGTGCACCGGTTTCCGCTCCTCGATATCGTTTTTGTCGAGAGCGGCGGCGACAACCTGAGCGCGACCTTTAGCCCTGAGCTCTCAGACCTCACCTTGTACGTCATTGATGTGGCCGCCGGCGACAAGATCCCCCGCAAAGGGGGGCCTGGCATCACGCGCTCGGACCTCTTGGTAATCAACAAGATCGATCTGGCCCCCCATGTCGGGGCCTCGCTCGAGGTTATGCGGCGGGATGCCGCACGCATGCGTGGCGAACGGCCATTCCTCCTGACCAACCTGAAAACGGGCGACCAAGTCGCCCAGGTCGCGACCTTTATCGAGCAAGCAGGGGGTCTGCGCACCCGTTTGCCCTGATCTCGGGCATGCCGCGCCCCTTTTTGCACCATGGTCGTGCATGCCCTCACCGTGGCTTGGCCTCTCGGAACCTAGAATCGGCCTAATTCCGCGCCCACGCCCCGAATTTTCCGCAGATCTCCTCTTGGCATCGTTCTTGCTATAGTGGGCATGGAACATTCCAACCAGGGGAGTACCCAATGCAAGTCACCAAGAATCACTTGAAGATCCTTCGTCGGTCCATCGCCTTAGCGCTCATGACGGGCCTAGCCCCGGTGATGGCGACCACTACCAATGCGCAAACCGTCGACGGTATCGCGGTATCGGGTTATATCGACCCTACCTATATCTACAATCAGGACGCTCACATAAGCTCGTTCTTTTTCGCTAATCCGGGCGCCGCTTACACGTATTACCACAGCACCTTCGGTGACCTGTATCTCGATTTCAACAAGAAGCTTAGCAATGGCGGTTCGGTCGACATCCAACTCATGCCGACCCGCGGCTACGGTAGCAGCTTCGGCACGAACGGCGGCAGCATCATCAATGCCGCGGTTTTGACCCTGCCAGTTACCACCACGATCGACTTCATCGCCGGTCAAATGCCCGCCTGGGACGGCTACGAGTCCGAGACCTCGCCGCAGATGCTGACTGTGACCCACAATCTGCTCTATGACTTCAGTGAGCCCGGCTACTTCACCGGCGCAGGCGGCAGCTATACCGCCGGCATCCTGACAGTCCAGACCATGCTCGGCAATTCCTGGAATACGAGCTATACAGGATCAGCCGCCTCCACTAAGGCTCCGACGTTCGAATACCGCATCTCGCTTGCGCCGACCAGCGCCTTGAGCCTTGGTCTTTACGGGACCTATGGGAAAAATTCGAGCGCGACGACTACCGAGACTACGCGTATCTATAACGACTTCGACGGTGCCTACACCCTGGGGGCTGCGACCTTCAACTGGCAGTTCGATCTTGGCCGTCAGCAAGACGCCGCGGCAAACGGTGGCAATGCCCTGTGGTATGGCACCTCGTTACTGGCCAACTATCGCTTCACCCCGATGGTCGGCGCAACCCTGCGTTATGACTATCTAAACGACGAGAAGAACGGCGGCCATGTCTCGACTGCCGATAAATCTGACGGCTTCTATGTGCCAACAACTGCGGTTGGCGTCAATAATGGGCCTATTCGTCAGGCCATCACCGCTGACCTTCTGCTCTACCCGGAGAAGAATACGATCGTGAAGTTCGAGTATCGCTACGACAAGGCGAACGCGGACATGTTCCAGGATTCCGCCACGAGTGCCTACAAGACCAGCAACAATGTCTTGGCGGCCCAGATCGATTATTCCTTCTAAAATAAGGAGTCACTGTGAAACGTCGCGACTTTATGAAAGGGGCGCTCATGGGCGCCGCGGGCGCAGTCCTACCCCTCGTGGGTGGGGTTGCGGCCGCCAGCAAGACTCGGTCCATCCGAGTCGGTGTGTTGCATTCCTTGACGGGCACCATGGCGATTAGCGAGATCCCCGTCAAGAATGCCGAGCTGATGGCAATTGAGGAGCTAAATGCCAAGGGCGGCGTGCTCGGACATCATATTGAGCCAGTTGTGGTCGATGGTGAGTCGAACTGGCCGATCTTTGCCGAAAAGGCCCGTCAACTCATCGCCGGCGACCATGTCGCCACGATCTTCGGGTGCTGGACATCAGCTAGCCGCAAGGCGGTCAAGCCGGTGGTCGAGCAGTATGACAACCTCCTTTGGTATCCGGTGCAGTACGAGGGCAACGAGTGCTCGAAAAACATCATCTACTCGGGCGCTTGTCCTAACCAACAGATCGAACCGGCTGTCACTTGGCTTTTGAAAAACAAAGGTAAGCGGTTCTTTTTGCTTGGCTCGGACTACGTTTTCCCGAGGACGGCCAATGCCATCATCAAAGGCCAATTACACGCTGAGGGCGGAACCTTGGCGGGGGTCGAGTATGTGCCCCTAGGCCATATGGAGTTCGAGACTGTCATCAACCGGATGCGGGAGGCCCGGCCAGACGTGGTATTTAGCACCCTGAACGGCGACAGCAACGTGGCCTTCTATAAGCAGTTTGCGGCCGCCGGCCTTACGCCGGCGAAGCTTCCGATCATGGCGGTCAGCATTGCCGAGGTCGAAGTCCAAGGTATCGGACCGTCTTACTGCGAAGGGCATTATGCGGCCTGGAACTACTTCGAGACCACGAAGGGGCATTTGAACGAGGCCTTTGTTGCGACCTACAAAAAGCGTTTCGGTCACACTCAGGTAGTAGATGACCCCATCGAGCACGGGTATGTGAATGTGCACCTGTGGGCCAAAGCCGTGGAGCGGGCGCGATCTTTCCACCCGATGGCCGTTCGCAAGGCAGCGTTTTCGATCCGGATGGACGCCCCGCAAGGGGAGGTGCAGATCAGTTCGGAAAACCAAAACATGTCTCAGGTGGCGCGGATCGGCGAGATCCAGGCCAACGGCATGTTCAAAGAGGTCTGGAATTCCGGGAAATCATTGGCACCTAAGCCGTACAGTCGTTATATTTCCAATTTTGTGTGTGATTGGAACAAGGGTGGTCTTTTAAAGCGGGCGTAACGGAGCGGCGGCCCGCAAGGGCCGCCGTCTTTTTATGGACGGCGCAATTTTTGTAAGCCAGCTCTTCAATGGTCTTAGTAGCGCCTCTATCCTGCTGCTTATGGCCTTGGGGCTCGCTATTATTTTTGGCCTGATGGGCGTAATTAACATGGCGCATGGCGAGATCATGACCGCCGGCGCCTACACGGCGTATATAGTCGAAGGTGCGGTTACCCATTGGGCGCCGGCGCTTTCTACCTATGCCTTTTTGGCCGCATTACCACTTTCCTTCCTGGTTGCCGCAGTCCTCGGCCTCATCGTCGAGCTTACGGTGATCCGGCATCTATACGGGCGCCCACTGGAGACCTTGTTAGCCACCTGGGGCGTGTCCCTTATCATGCAACAAGGTTTTCGGTCGATCTTTGGCTCGAACAATGTCTCGGTCACGACCCCGACATGGCTGCGATCGGCTTGGCATGTGACGACCAATCTCGATTTGCCGTATGTGCGGATCTTTATCCTGGTGTTCGCGGCGGTCGTAGTCGGCGGGGTCTTCGCGTACCTCTATCGCACCCGGTCCGGCCTGGAGATCCGGGCCGTTATGCAAAATCGCGACATGGCCGCGTGTCTTGGGGTCGCCACCCGCAAGATCGATGCGCTGACCTTCGCCTTAGGTTGCGGGCTTGCGGGTCTTGCCGGCTGTGCGCTTGCCCTCATCGGTCCGATTGGGCCAACTACGGGCCAAGCCTATATCGTGGATTCGTTTATGGTGGTCGTGACCGGCGGCGTGGGCAAGGTCATAGGCGCTGTGGTCGGCGCGTTTGCCATCGGCGAGTTGCAGTCGACCTTCGAGTTCTTCACTAGCGCTACGGCAGGCAAGGTGCTGATCTTCGTGCTCATCATCATCTTCTTGAATATCAGGCCGGCCGGGATCTTTCCCTCGCGGTCACGGAGCCTGGACTAGCCCATGACCATGCCGTCGATAAACAAGGCCTCCGCCCTCCTGATCCTGGGCTTCGTGGGGCTTGTCTGTGGCCCGCTCGTTTTGTCCGGATTCGAGATGAGCCTGCTGGGGCAATTCCTGGCGCTTGCCATATTGGCCATCGGGCTTGATGTCATCTGGGGCTATACCGGGATCTTGAGCCTCGGCCAAAGCGTCTTTTTTGGTCTGGGCGGCTACGTGATGGCCATGTATCTGGAGGCCTCCTCCCTGCAACCGGGTCAGGTTCCCGACTTTATGTCTTGGAGCGGGGTCACGCAGCTGCCGCTCGTTTGGCAGCTGGCCCGTCACTTTCCGCTGACGATCGCACTTGTCATTGGGGTCCCGTGGATCGTGGCCTTTGGCCTCGGCTTCCTGATTTTCCGTAGCCGTATCAAGGGTGTGTACTTTTCCATTTTGACCCAGGCGCTGGCGGTGGTTGCCGCCACCTTGGCCGTCAATCGCCAGAACTTCACGGGCGGAAGCTCGGGCCTTACTGGGTTTACGCAGATCGCCGGTGCCTCGTTATATGCGCACGCAACGCAGGTCGCTTTGTACGAGGTCAGCCTGCTGGCGCTCGGTGTGGCTTACCTGCTCGCGTGGCGGTTATGCCATTCCCCGTTCGGTCGCGTCCTTGTGGCGGTGCGCGACGGCGAGACGCGACTGCGCTTCTTCGGTTATGATCCGGCGGCGTTCAAAACCTTTGTGTTTGCCTTCGCCGCCGTCCTGGCCGGGATCTCCGGCGCCTTGTTCGTGCCCCAAAACGGCATTATCGCCCCGGCCCAGCTCGGTGTGGCTCCAGCCATTGAAATGGTCATTTGGGTGGCCATCGGGGGGCGCGGCACCATCGTTGGTGCTGTGGTCGGGACGCTGTTTGTGAACTACGCCAAATTCTATTTGAGCAACCACTACCCGAATGCCTGGCTCTATTTCGTCGGCGGCCTGTTCGTGCTCGTGGTGCTCGTGATGCCCGAGGGCTTGGCTGGCATCAGCCGGCGCGTCCTAAAACATTTTCGTTCACCTGAAGCGAGGAGCCATGACCAAGGGACGGAGCCTGCTTGAAGTATCGGGCGTCAGTGTCAGCTTCAATGGCCACCGAGCGCTCGACAACTTAAGCTTTGTCATGTACGAAGGCGAGCTCGCGGTCATCATTGGCCCCAATGGTGCCGGCAAGACCACGCTGCTCGATATCGTAAGCGGCCGGACTGCAGCCGACGAGGGTACCGTGGTGTTCGATGGCCGCGCCATTACCGGCATGGCGGACTTTCGCATCGCGCGGCTCGGCATTGCCCGTAAGTTCCAGACCCCCTCGGTTTTTCCGGGGCTCACGGTCGGTGACAATCTGGTGTTGGCGGGCCGCCGCCAAAGGGGTGTTTGGGCCACGCTCGTGCGGGGGCTGCGGGACTCCAATCAGGCCCACTATGACAGCATCCTAGAGCGCATCGGTTTGGCGCATCGCCGGGATACGCTTGCCGGCACGTTAGCCCACGGCGAAAAGCAGTGGCTCGAGATCGGCATGGTGCTCGCCGGGCGCCCACGGCTCATGCTAATCGATGAGCCGATTGCTGGAATGACGGCCCAGGAAGCGACCAAGACCGCCGAGCTTCTGCGTGAGATCGCCCAAGACTGCTCGGTGCTCGTCGTCGAGCACGATATGGATTTCGTGAAAACGATCGCCGATCGCGTCAGCGTCTTCCACCAAGGGCGGTTACTGATCGAGGGATCGTTCGACCGGGTGAGCCACGACCCGCATGTCCGCGAGATTTACCTAGGACCGGAGCCTGCGCATGCCTGAGCCTATTCTGACCCTGACCGGTGTTGCCAGCGGCTATGGGGATGTCGAAATTTTGCACGGCGTCGACCTGGTCGTCCCGGAGGCGTCCATCGTCTGTGTGCTCGGACGCAATGGGGTCGGCAAGACGACACTCCTAAAGACGTTGATGGGCCGGCTCCCCACCAAGGCCGGCCGCATTGTGCTGGCTGGCGTGGATATGACCAAGGAGCCCACCCATAAGCGTGCCTGCGCAGGCCTAGGCTACGTCCCTCAAGGTCGGGAGGTCTTCCCGTTTATGACCGTGGAAGAAAACATACGGCTAGCGACCCTGTCTTGCCCAGGGGGCACGAGCGTCCTACCCGAAAAAATCTTTGACTACTTTCCGGGCCTTACGTCGATGCTGCGCCGCAAAGCCGGTGTGCTCTCCGGCGGCCAGCAGCAGCAGTTAGCGCTTGCTAGGGCCTTGGCGAGCCGGCCCAAGCTGCTTGTCTTAGACGAGCCCACGGAGGGCATCCAGCCCAATATCGCAGCCGAGATCGAAGAGATTGTTATGCGGCTGCATCGTGATGAGCATATGGCGGTGCTGTTGGTCGAGCAGAAGATCGGTTTTGCGCGTCGGGTCGCGACCCATTACTCCATTCTTGAGAAGGGCATAGTGGCCAGCGCAGGTCCGATTGCCCTTTTGGAAGATGGCCTCGTGCGTCGTTATCTCGAAGTGGCCTGATTGGCCGTTGGCCTGTCTGTCGCGAGCTGCAGAGCACGTCGATGCGCGCATCCGGTGAGTCGCGGCGCGGGCCCAACCGGTATTGGGGTGCCGACTCACCGCGTCGCCCGGGATCGACCGGCCTTCTTGTCTAGGCAGGTCCGCTTTACGCCCGCCCTTCGTTGGTGTGCTGGTCTCCCAGAACATCCGCACCCAGCCTAATGCGGCTTGCGATTCAGTTCTCGCATCCAGGCCTGGGTGGATTCCACTACGCCCATGGTGTGCTGGTGAATCGCCAGCACTTTGCGAAAGTCTCTTAGTGCTGCGGCCCTGTGGCCATCGGCCACTTGCTTTAATCCGACGCGATACCAGGCATCGCTTTCGAAAGAGCCAGCGTACTCTGGTTGTCTCTTTTTCAGGGCATCGGCGTCACCAAACAAGACCGCCTCCTTGACCTGTCCCAGGAAATAGCGCGCTGCATCATATTCCGAATCGATTCCCGTGGGCGTACCGGCCGCCACGAGCTCCGCTGAAAGCTCCTGGTCGGCATCGGATTTGCGCCCCATATACCTCAATAGCGCCCATTTGTTCAGTTCCCCAGAAATGATGAAGTGCTGGTGCGCGTGCGCATCGAGCGCCTTGTCGGCCCTTATCGCCGTGCGATAATCCCCGAGCGCCAACGGCAGATCGCCTGTGCAAATGCGGGCGACGGCACGGCCCTCATAGTCGAGGCTGGAGGCGGGTTCCCCCGGAGTAGCTTGCTCGATGGCCGATGAGTAATCGCTGATCGCGCCACCACAGTCGCCACGTTCCATGCGGACCCGCGCGCGCTCGCCTAGCAGTTTTCTGTCAGTCGGTCGGGAGGCTAGGGCCCGGGTGAAATCAGCAGCCGCAGCCTTGTAACTATAGGTGCTCTCTTCCGCCTCGCCGCGTTCCTCATAGATCACGCCGTGCCTTAGGTAGGGGCCTTTGGGGTTGGCAGAATCGAGCGTCAGCGCCTTGCTGAAATCCTTGATCGCCCTTTTCTCATAACCGGCCGTCACAAGATCCTCGGCCCGATAGAGATAGACCTCCGGGAACTCCTTTGGATATTGCTTGATGATGGCGTCGTAGATTTCGATGGCCTGTTCAAGATCACGATAGTGGTCGCTATCAAAGAAAGTGCCTTCTTTTTGGTGGGCCAACTGGATGTAGTCGGCCACAGTCTTAGGGCCGGCCATGGCGGGCACCGCACACACGAAAAAGAAAATGATAAAAAGCCCGGTTCGCTTCATTGCCCCTCCTCGCTGCTACGCAGAACGATGTAAGCCTTACGTGCCACCTGCCCACAAGGCCCGGTTAGCCAGCGTTACTGGCCGCACCACGGCGCTCGGAGAAACGCGCATACCCGAAGTAGCCGAGCGGGATCACAAAGAGCGTCAGCACAGTCGATGCCAGGGTGCCAAAAATCAACGAAATGGCGAGCCCCCCGAACACCGGGTCGACAATCATCACGGCGGTCCCGAGCATGATGGCCAGGGCCGTTAGCATAATCGGACGCAGCCGGACCATGCCCGCCTGCACCACGGCCTCGGTGAGGCTATGGCCTGCGCGGCGATAATCCAGAATGAAGTCGATCAGCAGCAAGGAGTTGCGCACGACGATGCCAGCCAAGGCGATGACCCCGATCATGGAGGTCGCGGTGAAGAATTGGTGCATGATCGCATGCCCCGGGAGCACACCTATGATCGTCAGGGGAATAGCGCCCATGACAATCAACGGGATCATGAACGAACGATAATAGCCCACCAGAATAATATAGATGAGCGCGATCGCAACGCCGAAGGCCGATCCTAGGTCACGAAAGACGTTGAGGGTAAGGCGCATCTCGCCGCTCCATCGGACCCCATAGCTCAAGCTGCCTGGGTCTTTCATAAAGCTCTGCTTCAGATGTACGCCAGCGACCGAGTGGTCCTTTAGGTATTCCCACATATGGAGGACCGCATAGACAGGACTCCCCGGACTCAAGCCCGCAGTAACATACACGACCTCACGGCCGTCCTTCTGATAAATCGGTCTGGCTGCAGTCCGCTTGATCACGCGCGAGATCGCCGAAAGCGGGATCTCCTTGCCGTCGGGGTTCGTAAAGAAGATCTTGCCGAGATCGTACGGTCCAATGCGGTCTGCGATCGGTATCCGGAAATGGATCGGTACGGGCTCTTTGGCGTGGGCAATATGTACCGTCCCATCGTTAATACCCGCCAAAAAACCCTTTAAGGTTTCTGCGACCTGCGCCGGGTTCACGCCGTATTCGGCCGCGCGGCGTCGATTCACCTCGATGGTGTATTGGACCGAATCATGTGGCACGGAGCTATCTATGCCGACCAGATTACGCGTGTGCGCAAAAAGCCCATAGCGCAGGTCCTGGGCGATCTCTTCTTGTTTGTGGTAGTCGGGCCCGAACACTTCGGCCATGACCGTAGCCCGTACCGGCGGCCCGGGTGGGTGCTGCACGATCTTGATCATGGCCCCGGTTCTCGCGGCCAGCGCCGTGATCGCCGGGCGCATATTGCGAACGATATCTATGGAAGATACAGCACGTTCGTGCTTGCGCAGGAGGTGCACCTGGACCTCGCCAACCGTCGGGCCCTTTTTGAGGGTCTCTCCACGCAAGAGGCCACTAAAATTAATGGCCCCCATTCCGCCGGACGATAATTCGTAGGTCGTGACGTAAGGATTCTGCCGCACGATGTCGCCGATCGCCTTGACGACCCGATTGGTGTCTTCAAGCGTACTGCCGGCGCGCGTGCGGACTGTGATGTCAAAGCTATTATTATTGTTGCGCGGCAGCATCTTGAAATTTACGAGCCGCAGCATCGGCATCAAAAGTACGCCCACGAACAAAAGGATAATTGCTACCAAAAATCCACGTCGGGCGATGGGCCGCGATAGCAGCGTTCGCATGATTCGCTCGTAGCCCCGTTGCAAGAGGCCGGCCTTTGCATCTTCGTGGACAAAGTGTCCCTTAAGCCACAACTTAGCGGCCCATGGGGCAACCGTGTAGGCTATGAAAAGTGACGCGATCATCGCCACTGGAACGTTTTTGGGGATCGGCGCCATGTATGGCCCCATCATCCCGGTTACCGAGAGCATGGGCAGGAACGCAACGATCACCGCGAGCGTCGCGAGATTGGTGGGCGCACCGATCTCGTTTACGGCGAGTATCGCCTCGCGGGCCCGATCTATTCCCGGCTTCGCGTAGTGTCGGAAAATATTTTCAATGACGACGATGGAGTCGTCAACCAATAGGCCGAGCGATAAGATCAGCGCAAACAGGGTGATCCGGTTGATCGTTTGGCCAGCCATATAGCCGACGGCAAGCGTCACGAACAAAATAAGCGGGATCGTGATCGTCACGATGGCCGCGGCCCGCCAGCCCAAAAATAGGACGAGCAGAAGGATAACGGTACTCACGGCAATGAATAGGTGTTCGATCAGGGTGTTTACAGCGCTATTGGCCCGTTGCCCGTCATTGCGGGTGATGGTTACGTGTACGAAATTCGGAATGACCGTTCCTTTGAGGGCGTCGAGTTTTTGGATGATCCCGTCGGCGACCGTCACCGCGTTGGTTCCGCTGCGCTTGGCAATCGCAATCGTGACCTCGGGTATCTCGATATTGCGCGGCCGTGCCTGCGCATAGGCCGGACCGAACCCGATACTGTGAACCGCCTTTATGCGTCCGGGGCCATCGGTGACAGTCGCTACGTCATGCAGGAATACGGGTTTGTGGTCGTAGAGGCTTACGACGATACTGCCGACGTCCTCGGCCGAACGCAGCATGCCGCCAGCATGGATAGTCGTGCGGCGGTTATGGTTGGTGAAGTGACCGGACGGGATGTTGACATTGGTTGCCTGAACGATCCGCCGGATGTCGACCAAAGTGACATTGTACCGACGCATCAGGGTCGGGTGGAGGACGACATTGATCTTGCGGCGTTGGCCGCCGATGACATAGGCGATCGATGTGCCGGGCGCACGCCGCAAGTGATGAAGGACGCGCACGCCGATTGCGCGCAACTCCACGCCGTTCAAGTGCTCCGTGGCAAGCGATATCGTGACGATCGGCACCTGGTTTACATCAAGCGGCTGGATGATGGGCTGCTCGGTCCCAGGAGGCATGCGGTCCATATTGCTCATGATCTTGTTATAGAGCCGCACGAGCGAGGCTACGCGATTCTGTCCGACCTCAAACTTGACGGTTACGACACCCATCGAATCGAGCGCCAAGCCGTAGGTGTGGTGAACGCCGTGCATACCCCGTAAAATGGCCTCGAGCGGGTCGACGATGAGATTCTTGACCTCGCGGGGGCTCGCGCCGGGCTTATAGATGATGATATTGGCCGCCGGGACCACGATTTGCGGATTTTCGGTGCGCGGCGTCAGGCGCAATGCCAGGGCGCCACCTAACACGGCCACAATAATGACGAGGATCGTTATCTTGCTTTCAATGAAATAATGGGTGAGTCGCCCCGAAATATTGAGCGGCTCTTCTGGTAGCGGATCACGAGCTGCCATGTGTTCCCCTTATCACGGTTGTTTGTCCGAACGCACGGGGCTGCCGTCGTAGACATCTTGAAAAGGTGGGAGGACCAGGGTCTCGTCGCCGCTCAGGCCGCTTAATATCTGGGCCTTCTCGGTCGTGGTCGTACCGATTTTCACTAACCGAAAGCGGGCTAGACCATGGTCGCTCAATACGAAGACACCGGGAATGCCACCCCGCCTTACGATCGCGTCCATGGGGATCACGACATCTCCATGAGCGTCCAAGTCCGCGGGTGTTTGCAAGGTGAGTGTCGCCCGCACAACGACGGGCAGGACGACCGGCGGCGTGGGTGTCGGCGGGCGACGCTCACAGGCGTTTAAAGCAAGGAATAAGCATCCCAATATCCAGGCCTCGCGCCTCATGAGGGCAGGCCCAACGATGCAAGCGTATCTACAGAGAGGGTTCCACAGGCACCCTCGAGTGCGGCGCGGTTTATTGCCAGCGCATACAAGGCGCCTAGCTTCGCCTCGCGGGCCTGCGCCAGACTCTGGTCGGTACTCAAGAGGTCGAGGAGAATGGTGCGGCCCTCGCCATAGCGTACCCGGACGAGCGCCACGGCGTGTCTGGCGGCGATGACGTTGGCTCGCGCCAGCTCGTAGCGTGTCTCAGCGGTCTGCATATTTTCATAGGCAACGGTGACAGAGTAACGGATGCGTGATCTGAGCCCGGCCAATTGCTCGTCTAGTTGGGTGGCCTGCTCCTGAAGAACATCCGCGCGATCACGATTGTGATGGCCATCATAAAGAGATTTGCTGATGACAGCACCCACGGTCCAGGCGTTGTTGCGTAGCGCCGGCGTTTGGCTAAACCACTGTGACTGGGTGGTCAGCATCACGTGAACAGACGACTGCGCACGTGCGGCGCGCGCCTGGGCGCGCATGGCGCGGGCTTGGGCACGCAACGCCTCGATATCCGGACGATGGCTTTGCGCCTCGTTT
The DNA here is from genome assembly GCA_035530915.1 of Acidiferrobacter sp. Classification (GTDB taxonomy): domain Bacteria; phylum Pseudomonadota; class Gammaproteobacteria; order Acidiferrobacterales; family Acidiferrobacteraceae; genus Acidiferrobacter. The sequence goes on from DATKTV010000031.1 coordinate 41,922, forward strand.
AGGTAATCAGCTAGCCCCTTCCGGGGTAGGACGACCGGCCCCAAGGAGCGGTCGGGTATCGCAATCACCAGTCCACTGGGCGCCCCCATGGCAAGCGCCAAGTTCTCCGTCGCGGTCGCGACATCCCCTTGGGCCTCTGCTAGCAGCGCTTTATTTACTCCCAGATTCACGGACGCCGCGAGGGCATCGGAGTGCACGATCCGCCCGCGGATGTATAAGTGTTGCGTGGTGTCGGCGCGGTGGGTGGCCGTCATCATAGCCTTCCTTGCCACCTCGGTGGCGGCCTTGGCCATGACGAGGCCCTCATAGGCCTGAACGACATTGGTAATGATGCGCTGTGTCGTTCGTTGTGCCGCAAGCTGGGCGGCCTTCTGACCGAACCGTCCGGCACGGATTGCGTCGCGGATCGCGCCGCCCATATAGAGGGGCCAAGACAGACTGAGCGTGGTGGTGCCAAGTCGCGTGGTTCCGGGGTGGTTCAAGGCATCTGGCGCAAAGTCTGCCGCGGTAACCTGTCTGCGTTCGAGTTCGGCGGAGAGGGCCGCTAGTGGGTCGTTACTCCAGAGGTAGCCGTAGCTGACGGCCGCTCGTGGGCGGTCTTGGCTGCGGGCCGCGCGAGTCGCATCCTGAGCCGCCGCGACCTTGCTGCGCGCGATCGCCGCCGTACTATTGTGCTGCAGCGCAAAATCCACGGCCTCGCGCAGGGTGAATGTCTGGGCAAACGCCACCCCGGTGGATCCGACCAACAATGCTGCGAAAAGTGTTCGCCAAAACCACCCCATGAAGTCTCCTTGAAGGGTATCGCAGTAGCGTTGCGCTATATTAGCAAACAGTTATATATGGAACATAGACCCCGCTGCTTGGCGCGCCCCGTCGCCTTTGGATATTCGGTCAACCCCATCGACCACTTTAGAGGTGGGGTTTGACGACAACGAGTACGACGATGGCTATGAGCGCCAGGACCGGTATCTCGTTGATCACCCGGTAGAAGGTGTCGGTTCGCTTGTGGCCTGCGGCCAACTCCCGGCACAGCCTCCCCAAGTAGATATGGTAGCCTAAAAGTCCGGTTACCAGCGTAACCTTGATGTCGAGCCACAGGCCGTGGAAGCCGAAACCGAGCCATAGCCAAAGCCCAAACCCAACAGCTAGGATCGCACTTGGCGTCGTAAAGCGGTAGAGCCGCCGCTCCATGACCACAAACCGCGCCTGGCCCGCCGCATCATCGGTCAGGCTGTGATAGACAAAAAGTCGCGGCAGGTAAAAGAGTCCCGCAAACCAAGTCACCACAAAGATGATATGAAAGGCTTTAACCCAGAGCATGGTAAGACTCCGAAAAAGGGTGGCGTGAGGGGGATTCGGCAAGGAGCGAGGCGAGCAGCGAATCCAAGAAACGGTGCCCAAGGGCGGTTGCGCGCACCCGCTCGGCCTCCACGGTCAGGAGTCCGTCGGCCACCGCCTGGGCGCATTGCGGCGCTTGCGTTGGGAATTCACAACCCGTGCGTTCCCGGAAAAGTTGTGGCGAGAACCCTTCGATTAAGCGCAAAGCGTTTAAGAGGAACTCAAAAACGAGGTCGGCCTCGGCGAGGCTACGACGCGTCATGATCTGATCGGCCCCACTTTTCAAGTAGCGATCGACGCTCGGGACGCGTACCTCTCGCACCACCCCGTCCTGGTAGTGGAGCTTGCTGTGGGCGCCGGCGCCCAAGCCAAGATAGTCGCCAAACTCCCAATAGTTGAGGTTATGGGCGCACCGGTAACCCGGGCGGGCGTAGGCCGATATCTCGTAGCGTTGGAGGCCGCCAGCCTGCGCTGCCGCCTGGACTGCGTCTTCGATGGCCTCACGTTCCGCCTCACTGGGCAACACCGGGGGTGCGTGGGCAAAGGCGGTATGGGCCTCGATGGTCAGTTCGTACAAGGACAGATGGAGGGGCTTGGCGGCCAAGACCTCGTGCACATCGGCGAGTGCTTGGGCGGCGGTCTGGCCGGGCAGACCGTACATAAGGTCGATGTTGAAGGAACGGAAACCGCTCGTCACGACTTGTTCGAGGGCCGCGCGCGCCGCGCTTGCGTCATGGATCCGGCCGAGCCTGCGCAGCGCCGGGTCGTGGAGGCTTTGGAGGCCAAGTGACAGACGGGTGACGCCCGCCTCCCGGAAGGCGGCGAACCGCCCGGTCTCGACGGTCCCCGGATTGGCCTCGAGCGTGATCTCGCAGTCCGGTGCCAGTGTTGCACGGCGGTTGATGCCGCTTAGGATCTCGTGGATGGCAGCCCCCGAAAAGAGGCTAGGCGTGCCCCCGCCGAAAAAAATGCTGGCAATCGCGCGGCCGGCAATGGCCGCTTTCGCACGATCGAAGTCGGCCAACAGCGCCTGCGCATAGGCGACCTCCGGGAGCGCACCTTGGCGCGCCACAGAGTGGAAATCACAATATGGACACTTCGCCACACACCAGGGGATGTGGATATAGAGGCTCAATGGCGGGAGCGGGGCGCTCATGGGGTCGGGCGGAAGGCCTGGGCCAGTTTGCGCAACGCCTGGCCGCGGTGGCTCAGGCGCTGCTTTGTCTCGAGCGGCAATTCGGCCGCCGAGCACTGATGGTCGGGAACGAAAAAGACAGGATCATAACCGAAGCCCCGGTCGCCGACTTCGGCGGTCAGGATGCGGCCCTCCCAGAGGCCGTCTGCGATCACCGGTCGGGGGTCCTCGGCGTGGCGGACATAAACCAGTACGCAATAAAAGCGGGCCCCGCGGAGAGGCTCCGGTACATCAGCGAGCGCGGCGAGCAGCGCGGCGCGGTTCTCGGGGTCGCCGGCCGCGGGGCCGGCGAACCGGGCCGAGTGGATGCCGGGGCGGCCCCCCAAGGCGTCAACCTCCAGGCCTGAATCGTCGGCGAGCGCCGGTAGGCCGCTTGCCGCTGCGGCGTGCCGGGCCTTAATGAGTGCGTTTTCGACAAACGTGAGCCGATCCTCGACGGCCTCGGCAATGCCGAGCGCCGATTGCTCAATGAGGGTTACGCCGTGTTCCGCGAGCGCCCCGGCAAATTCCCGTAACTTCCCGGGGTTGTGGGTGGCGCAGACGATTTTCATGGATCACTGGCCAGGGCCTGGCGCTGGGCGGCTATGAGGTCCGCAATGCCGCCGCGCGCGAGCTCGGTCATGGCGATCATTTCCTCGAACCGGAAACTGCCGCGCTCGGCCGTGCCTTGCAGCTCGATGAAGCCGCCGGCGTCGTCCATGACGAAGTTCATGTCGGTGCCCGCGTTCGAGTCCTCGCTATAGTCGAGATCCAAGACCGGCTCACCACCGTATATGCCGACTGAGACCGATGCGATTTGGCGGCGCAAGGGATCGTCTTTTAGCAGCTTATGAGATTGCAAAAACCGTACGGCATCGACTAAGGCGACATAACCGCCCGTGATCGAAGCGGTTCTCGTGCCGCCGTCTGCCTGCAGGACATCGCAGTCGATTGTAATAGTCCGCTCGCCCATCGCTTTAAGGTCGACTGCCGCACGCAGTGATCGACCGATCAAACGCTGAATCTCGACGGTGCGCCCATCTTGTTTGCCGCGCGCCGCTTCCCGCTGGGTGCGTTGACCGGTTGCCCGTGGCAACATGCCATATTCGGCAGTCACCCACCCCTGTCCCCGGCCTTTAAGAAAAGGCGGGACCCGCTCGTCTATACTGGCTGTGCATAAAACCCGTGTATTACCGAACTCGATGAGCACGGAGCCTTCGGCATAACGGGTGAACTTACGAGTGATCTGGATGGCGCGCAAGGCATTAGGGGCGCGTCCGCTTGGTCGCATGAGATGTTCCTTAATAATGATGTCGAGGATGGGGTAGTCTAGCAAAGAAGTCGACCCGGCTCCCAGGTGTTTGTTGCGTACGACCATAAAGGTCGATACCGCCCCACAGGTGGTATCGAGTCGCGGCGCTCGACTCCCGCCAACTTCGTCCAAAAACATCCCCGCGTCACCATGCTACGGTGAATCGGAGAAGCTGTTCGTGGCCGCAGCGGTGCGCGGCCCGCGTCAGGTTGGCAAGACGGCGCATGCCGAAGACATCCTAGCTGTCATCGGGTTAGCTGCGGGGCGGGGCCTTGGCGGATGTTTTTAGCTTTTTTAGTTTATTGCTAAGGGCGAGCTTTTGGCCCTCTTCCCAGAATTCCTGGGCCGTGATCTGGCGCGCCTGCGGGGCAAGGCCAAGTGGCGCCGCCGGTTCGTCTTGCCAGCGCAGGCCGATCGCGCTGATGTTGTCGGCCGCCTTTTGGCGGCGGTTCTCGGCCTCTAGCAAAAGATCGGCAAGGCCGCTTTCTAGTACCGGGTGGGACAGGGATTGTGCCACCTCCTCGGTCTTTAGCGCCTCCCAGACTCCGTCGCTACAAAGCAGTAGCAGGTCGCCGGTCTTTAAGGGGGTCTCCGCGCTTAAGCTCACGGTCGGTTCGTGGCGACCGCCGAGACAGGCGAGCAGGTGACTCTTCTCCGGGTGGGCGCGAGTCTCCATTTCGTCCAATATGCCGCGTTCCCGAAAGACATCGACGGTCGTGTGATCCTGGGTGCGCCTCACCAAGCGGCCATTATGGAAGTGATAAAGTCGGCTATCCCCGACATGGGCCCAGTAGGCGCAACCTTTTTGCACCAAGCAGAGCACACAGGTCGTCCGTGGTTCTATGGGCGGATTGAGTGTTGGGCCGAGCTGTTTTAGTGTTTGGTGGGTCTGGAAGGCCACAAAGGCCAGGAAGCTCGACGGGTCTTTTATGAGCGGCGAACGCACCGCCCGAAAGGCGTTGACCGCGACTTTACAAAGAGTCTCAGAGGCGAGGGCGCCGCCTTTATGTCCGCCGAGGCCATCGCCCAATATCATGAGCACGGCCGAATCGCGCTCGGCGACCGCCACTCGATCCTCGTTATGGGCGCGGCCACCTTGCCGCGATCCGCGCGCGCAGACGTACTTCATAGATTAGCGCTCATAACAATTCCCCCGCATCGACCCGACGTCTAGAGCCGCCTAAGTCGCCACCATGACCATTTCTCGAACCAGCGCTCTCCCTCGCGGCCACCGTCGCTCGCCACGACCGGTTTTTCGTCTAGGAACGCCAGCAATTGCCCCACATTCTGCGGTCGCTCCAACTGGTTCATTTGCATGCACCAGTCGATCGCCTCGAGGATTTGAGGCGAGTAGCGGCGGCCATAGGGACGATACGCGCCCTTGAAGGTGTCTTTGACGGCTCGTGCCGTAGCCGCTGGCGGGGCCCGCCCGCTCAAGCAGGCCCACATCGAGGCCCCGATCGCATAAAGGTCTGTCCAGGGACCGATGTGGCCCTTGGAATGCTGTTCTATGGGCGCAAAGCCGGCGGTCAGGGTCCGCATGCCGGGCGGCCGGTCCTGGAGTCTTTGGGCGGCTCCAAAGTCGAGCAATAAGGGATTGCCGCCGGTCCGCAAAAGGATATTGGCTGGCTTGATGTCCAGATGCAGTAAGCCGTGTTTGTGGAGCACATCGAGCCCGACCAAAAGCGGCGGGAACACCGTGCGCAGGAATTTTTCGCTCAAGCCTCGGGGATGGCGCTTGATGTACCAGCGCAGGTCTTTGCCAAGTTCGTGACGCATCACCATATAGACGGTGTTGTGGGCGCGAAAGAAGTTGGTCACCTGCACGATGTTGGGGTGATGCAGTTTGGAGAGCGCCCCTGCTTCCTCGAAGAACCGTTTGATACCGGAGATAAAAAGCGGCGTGGTCTCCTCGGACAGCGGTTCGACGCGGCCCTCTGGGGTCCTGTAGGCCTGGGTGACCGGAAGAAACTCTTTAATGACGACCTCGGTTTCGGTTTCTAGGTCTGTTGCGAGATAGACCGAACTGAAGCCGCCGCCACCGAGGGTCTTCTCGATTCGATAGCCTTTTAGAAGGTAGCCTTTGGCCAGGGGTGTGGGAGCATTGCGCATTTGCCCCAACAATAGCCGAAAACCGACCAAAATGCAGCGTGCCTCTTTCGCGCCGATTGGGGACCATAGGCGGGCAGGGGCTGGGTCTTGGCCCACCCAGCGAGCGTTTCTGGCGGGCTGGCGCTTCGAGCTTTCACGATTTTCGGTTAACATACGGCTATGACTGTCTCGGCTAAGAGTATGACCGCCTTTGCGCGTGAGCAGGTCCGTTGCGAGCAGGGCGAGGCGATTTGCGAGATTCGGTCTGTCAATCACCGTTACCTTGAGATCTCGGTTCGGGTGCCGGATGGCCTCGGCGCACTAGAAGGGGTCGTGCGTGAGCGGCTCACGACGGCCTTGAGCCGCGGGAAGGTGGATTGCCAAATCTCCTTTCGCGGGGCCCGGACCGGCGCGAGTCTGGCGCTAGACCCGCTCCTGGTCGCGGAACTCGTGCGGGTCTCCGAGGCGATCCGGTCGGAACACCCGGGGTTGGCCCCGCTGGGGCTTGCGGACATCTTGCGCTGGCCGGGGGTGATGCTTGTACCGCCGGCGCCGGTCTTAGAGGACGTGACCCTTAAGGCGGCTGACCAGGCGATCGCGGCGCTGCTCGCACATCGACGGCGCGAGGGGGATCGGCTGGCGGCGGGTCTCGTCGAGCGACTTGATCAGATCCAAGTGCGCACCGGGCTTTTAAAGGGGCTTGTGGCCGGTGAGACCCAGGCCTTGCGCGAGCGGTTGCGGGCGCGGATCGCGGCCTTAGGCGTGACCCTGGAGCCCGGCCGTCTGGAGCAGGAGGTTGTTTTGCAGACGCAGCGCAGCGACGTGGCCGAAGAACTCGATCGCCTGGCGGTCCATGGGGTCGAGGTACGCGAGATTCTGGCGACCGGTGAGCCCATGGGGCGACGTTTGGATTTCCTGATGCAAGAGCTGAATCGGGAAGCCAATACCTTGGCGTCTAAATCGCCATCGGCCGAGGCCACAAGCCAAGCTGTGGCTATTAAGGTGTTGATTGAGCAGATGCGCGAACAGGTGCAAAACATTGAGTAAAGAGGGTCGTCTCATCGTCTTGTCGGCGCCGAGCGGGGCGGGCAAAAGCAGCCTGGCAAAGGCGCTGACCGCCGATGCGCGATTTGGTGTGTCGGTCTCTTATACCACGAGGGCGCCGCGACCAGGCGAGGAGGAGGGCATCCACTACCATTTTGTCGACCAGCCGACCTTCGCACGCATGGTGGCGGCGGGGGCCTTTTTGGAGCACGCTCGGGTCTTCGGCAATGACTATGGGACCAGCCGGGCGGCGGTGGAGGCGCTCGTGAACAGTGGTCGTTACGTCATTCTCGATATCGATTGGCAAGGGGCGCGGCGCATCAAGTCCGCTTGGCCGCAGGCGCTGACGATCTTTATCTTGCCGCCATCGCTCGACGCCCTTAAGGCGCGCTTAATGGGCCGGGGCCAGGATAGCGAAGCCGTCATCGCCGCGCGCATGGCCAAGGCCCGTGACGAAATCTCGCATTACGCGGAGTTCGATCAGGTGATCGTAAACGACCGTTTCGACGACGCGCTCGAGGATCTGAAGGCCTTGATTTTCGAGGATCGCGAGCGCCGGCCTTTGAGTCTTGACCCGACTACGCTATTGCCTACCGGCCGGTAGGGGCATTTGTTAGACTAAAATCATTTTAAAGGAGTTTTTATGGCCCGTATTACCGTTGAGGATTGTCTGGAGCACGTCGAGAATCGCTTTCAACTGGTCTTGGTAGCTGCGAGACGAGCTCGCCAATTGGCGGCCGGGGCGGAGCCGTGTGTGCCGCGAGAGAACGACAAGCCAACGGTGCTCGCCTTGCGCGAGATCGCCGAGGGCTTCGTGACGAACGCGATTTTGGACGATAACCCCGAGGCTGGACTGGAGGCTGACGATGATGCCGCCTTACTCATCGGAACCGGTGGCGACGCCAGTCCTAACCCCATCAATTAAGGTCGGGGCCGGGGGAGGCGACGTTTCCTTCCATATTAGTGATCTCCTAGCGCTGCTTGAGGGTTACCTTGGGCACGATGAGGTCACGTCCATTTATCGTGCCTACCTGTTCGGTGCGGAGGCCCATGAGGGCCAGAAGCGCCGCAGTGGCGAACCTTATATCTACCACCCGCTTGAGGTCGCGAGACTGCTCGCGGGCCTGCGCCTCGATGCCCCGTGTCTTATCGCTGCGATCTTGCACGATGTTATTGAAGACACAGGGCGCCACAAAGACGAAATTATTGCTCAGTTCGGCCAGGAGGTGGCGGAACTGGTCGACGGCGTAAGCAAGATCGGCCAGATCGAGTTCGAGAGCAAGGAAGAAGAGCAGGCCGAAAACTTTCGTAAAATGTTGCTGGCGATGGCCCGCGACATCCGCGTCATCCTGATCAAGCTCGCTGATCGTCTCCATAATATGCGCACGATCCGGGTGTTATCGCCAGCTCGGCAACGCGCCATTGCGCGCGAGACCCTGGACATCTATGCGCCGATTGCCAACCGCCTAGGATTGCACACTTGGTCGATCGAACTCGAGGATCTGTCGTTCGGGATCCTCTACCCCATGCGCTACCGGGTTTTGCAGGAGGCGGTACGCAAGCGCCACGGGAATCGCAAGGCCTTGGTGGATAAGGCCAGGGTCGCGATCGTCGAGCAGCTGCGGCGCGAGGGCCTATCTGGGGACGTGTCGGGGCGCGAGAAGAATCTCTACGGCATTTACAGCAAAATGCGCCAGAAAGGGCTCTCATTTGAGCAGGTCTACGACCTGTTGGCATTCCGGGTCGTCGTCGACAAGGTCGATAACTGTTACCGCGCGCTCGGCCTTATTCACAATCTCTACAAGCCGATCCCTGGGCGATTCAAGGATTACATCGCGATCCCCAAGACGAACGGCTATCAATCGCTTCACACCGTCGTGTTTGGCCCCTTTGGGGTCTTGATCGAGGTCCAGATCCGTACCGAGGACATGCATCGCGTGGCCGAAAACGGGGTCGCCGCCCATTGGCTCTACAAGACCGGCGACGTCGGCATGCAGAAGCGGGCGCTGCAATGGCTGCAGGGGCTGATGGAGATTCAGCAACAGGCGGGTAACCCGCAAGAGTTCCTAGAGCACCTAAAGATCGATCTGTTTCCTGACGAGGTGTATGTCTTTACCCCCAATGGCGACATCAAGAAGTTGCCCCGCGGGGCGACCGTTATCGATTTTGCGTATGAGGTCCATACCGATATCGGTAAGCGCTGCGCGGGTGCCAGGGTCAATCACCAGATCGTGCCGATGCGTACCGTGCTGCGCAACGGTGACCACGTGGAGGTCATCACCTCGGCCTATAGTGCCCCGCACCCGTCATGGCTCAATTCGGTCGTGACCGGTAAGGCGCGTGCTCATATCCGTAACTATCTGAAGAATCTTCGCCGCGATGAGGCCGTAAGCCTAGGTGAGCGGTTTCTGGCGAAGGCCCTGCAATCGCTTGGTTTCGATGGCGAGATCAGCGAGGAGGCGCGCGCCGCACTCCTACAAACCTTAAAGATGAAGACCTGGGACGATGTCCTGGCCGATATCGGGCTTGGCACGCGCATCGCATCCGTGGTCGCCCGCCAATTGCTTCCCGATGTGCCGATGTCCGCGTCCGTGCCGCCGCCTGGCACCCCCGGTGCCTTGGCGATCCGCGGAACCGAGGGCGCGGTGGTGAATTACGCGAAGTGCTGTCGCCCGATCCCTGGGGATCCGGTGCTCGGATTTTTGACCGCCGGTCGCGGGATCGCCGTGCATACCGAGGATTGCCCCAATGTGGCGGAGTATCGCAAGCATCCCGAGAAATGGATCGATGTGCAATGGGAGACCGATACCGAAGGGGCTTGGCCGGTCGCTATCCGGATTGAGGTCAAGAATCGGCGGGGGGTTCTGGCGACGGTCGCGGCGGCCATGTCGGAAATGGATGCCAACATCGACACCGTGGCCATCGACGAACGGGACGGTCAGGATACCGCCATGGATTTCGTGATCGAGGTTCGAAATCGCGCCCATCTCGCGCAGATCATTCGCCGCATTCGCTCTCAGGAGGCGGTCGTTCGCATCAACCGTAAACGAGGATAAATATGACGTTCGATGTCGTAGAGACGAGCGATGCGCCGCGCGCCATCGGTACTTATTCCCAGGCTATACGCTCAGGTTCCTTAGTGTTTTTGTCCGGGCAGATACCGCTCGATCCCGCGACCATGACGATCTGCGCACCCGATGCGCGCGCCCAGATCGGGCAAGTGCTGGATAATCTGGCGGCCGTCATCTTGGCGGCTGGCGGTGAGTTTCGTCAGATCGTCAAATTATCCGTTTTCCTCACAGATCTCACCCATTTTCCGCTCGTAAACGAACTCATGGCTGAGCGGTTCAAGCCGCCCTATCCGGCGCGGTCGGCGATCGGAGTGGCCGCCTTGCCGCGTGGGGCGCTGGTCGAAATGGATGCCATCCTCGACCTCAGCTAAGGCGACCGCTTCGGTTCCTTGGGAACGGCCGGTCACAGTTTTAGCCGGTGTCGGCCCGGCCGTGGCCGCAAGGCTCGCTCGACTGGACCTCTATACGGTGGGTGACCTCCTATTTCATCTGCCCTTGCGGTATGAAGATCGGACCGAGGTTTGCCCGCTCACGAGGGTCGTGGCCGGCCAAACCGCCCTGGTTGAGGGCGAGATCGTGGCCGCAAACGTCACGCATGGCGCGCGCCCGACCTTAGTGCTTCAGCTCGCCGATCAGCGCGGGCATCTGACGGTCCGCTTTTTTCATTTCACGGCCACCCAAAAGACCAAGCTCACCCCCGGGACGCGCATCTGCGTTTTTGGCGAGGTGCGCTTTGGACTCCAGGGCCCGGAGATGATCCACCCGGAGTATCGGCGCCCAGGTGAAGGGTCCTTGCAGGAGCAGGCGTTGACCCCGATCTATCCGAGCACGGAGGGGCTGAGCGTGAAATCGTTGCGTCGCCTGATTCGCGCGGCGCTGGCGCTGGCGCTCCCAGGCCTTACCGATTATTTGCACCCGTTCCGGCAAGACGACGGCCTGTCCTTGCGTGAGGCCTTAACCCTGTTGCATGCCCCCCCTAAGGGGTCTGCCTTGGCCGATGCTCGCCGGCGACTGGCATTCGAGGAACTCGTCACCCATCACGCCCATTTGTTGCAGTTGCGCCACGCCGTCCGCAAGACCCCCGCCCCCCGTTGCCGGGGCGCGGGTACCCTCGTACCCGCCTTTTTGGCGGGTCTGCCCTTCAAACCCACGGTCGCCCAAGATCGCGCGGCCGCGGAAATCGTGCACGACCTGCGTGGTAGCCAGCCCATGCAACGCCTCCTTCAAGGCGACGTTGGTTCGGGAAAAACGTTAGTGGCGGCGTGCGCCGCACTTACCGTCATCGAGGCCGGTTTCCAGGCCGTGCTGATGGCGCCCACCGAGTTGCTGGCGCGCCAGCATCGCGACACCTTTAGTGCCTGGTTTGGCCCCCTGGGTATTGAGGTCGGGGGGCTCATGCGGCTTGGCGCCGGCGGCAGCGCTGCGCGCGCCCGCCTGCATGAGGAGGCACCTCCCTTTATTGTCGGGACTCAGGCCTTGTTTCAAGAGGGGGTGCGTTTCGATCGCCTGGGTCTCATCATCATCGACGAACAACACCGGTTTGGGGTGCGCGAGCGCCAGGCCCTGCGTGCCAAAGGTGTCTCCGCCAAACGGGCAGTCCACCTTTTGGCGATGAGCGCGACCCCGATCCCGCGGACGCTTGCGCAAAGCGTCTATGCCGATCTCGAGGTCTCGATTCTCGATAGCCGGCCGCCGGGGCGCGCGCCGGTCAGTACTGTGGCCTTGCCCCAGACGCGCCGCGCCAAGGTCATCGCGCGGGTGCGGCAGGCCTGCGAAGAGGGGGCTAAGGCCTATTGGGTGTGCCCGATGATCGATGAGGGCGAACTGGACTTGAAGGCAGCAGTCGATCTGCATGCAGAACTCGCCCGTGATCTTCCGGGGCTTGTCGTGGGCTTGATTCATGGCCGCATGAAGCCCGCCGAGAAAGAGCGCTCGATGGACGATTTTGTGCACGGCGCAGTCCAGGTACTGGTGGCAACGACTGTGATCGAGGTTGGTGTCGATGTGCCCAGCGCGAGCCTGCTCGTCATCGAAAACGCCGAGCGTCTCGGCCTGGCGCAACTCCACCAGTTGCGTGGCCGGGTAGGGCGGGGCGCCGTTGCCGGTCATTGCGTCCTCCTATACAAGCCCCCATTGGGAGACGTAGCGCGCGAGCGGATCGCCTGCCTGCGTGTTACCGACGATGGGTTTGCGATTGCCCGCAAGGATTTGGAGTTGCGTGGCGCAGGCGAGATCTTCGGCGCCCGCCAAACGGGTTTACCAAGTTTCCGCGTGGCCGATCTTATTCAAGACGAGGCCTTGTTGCCCGAGGCCGCGCGACTGGCCGCCGTGCTCCTGAGCGCCGACCCCGCGCCCTTGCTCGGTCTTCGCAGACGCTGGTTGCGCGAGCGTCACGAACTAGGTCAGGCCTAACCCTTGATCTTAGGATGTCGGTCTATCTTCGTTTGTTGGGGTGACAACTGATACACCCAGCAGTATTGACCAAACCTGCGTGTTGGTCGGAACGGCCCGTTTCAGGCCGCGCTCTTTGAACGTTACCAGCGCTCCGGGAAGGCGTTTGCGTCCGCTGTGGCGGAGATGTCTGTGCAAGGGGTCTCCGCTCGGAAGATCAAGACTATCACCGAAGAGCTCTGTGGGCATCAGGGTCTCGGCGTCTTGCATCAGCGCCATCAACAAGACTTTGGGCGAGGCCCTCACCGCCTTTGTGACATGTCGCCTAGACGAGCCTTACCCCCATCTCATTCTCGATGCCTGCTACGAGAAACTGCAGGAAGCGGGCGACCGCAACAGTTTAGGCGGTCGACGGGCTTCAGACGGTCACTTACAAGAGACAGGCCTTCGGGGACGCAGGTGCTCGCGGTGCGTGAGCCCCCCGGCAATATGGGCCGTGTGCCGTGATGCTGTCGGCCTATCACCCCTGGCCTACGGCCCACGGGGGGAATGCGCCGGCCCATATTCAGTGGGCTGCGCAACACGGTGTTGGACGGCGACGATATGCGATGGACAGCCATGATCGGATCACCAGCCCCGCACCCGGCCTTCTTCAAGCGCCTGACCAAGCCCGCCGCGCAAGCCCCGGGATTTATCCCTGGGGTCAGCGGCGTTTGGCGTCATTATGCAGGGATCGTATAATACTCAACATGATCAAAAAGTCCGGTCCCTCCTTTATCTTAGAACTGCCGTTGCGGGTCA
>DATKTV010000032.1:0-66943 GCA_035530915.1 Acidiferrobacter sp.
GCGCTCCGCACGAAGAGATTTTCCGGGGTGGCATCGCTTGCGCCCGATCCAGAGACCGATGCGTCTGATAAGACCCTGAGGCGTCCCTTCGGACCGCACCGACCCTCGTGGGGGTACTGTATTCTGGGTTAGGCACCACCCGTCGTTCGCTTAAGGCCTCCGCTTGGCGCTAAGGCCGGCGGGGAGTCCCCTTGCGCTGTCCGTACGGCGAAGGGGGGGAATGCGCGGACACGCGCTCAAGTGGAAATCAAGGGCCGGACCTCTGAGCAAGGCCTTTACGCGCTGAGCTTCAAAAATCCGAGGATCATGGCCCGCGCTTCTTCGACGCCTTCATTGTTGTGCGCCGAAAAGGGGAGAAAAAAGGCGTTCTCCGGGGCGGCCTTTGCGGCCTCGCGGACCTGCTTTGCCCGCTCGCCGCGGTTCACCTTGTCGGCCTTCGAGAGCAGAACGAGGATCGGGAGGTCTACGCGCGCCGCTAGCAGGGCGCGATCTTCCGCCTTGAGCCCATGACGAATATCCGCCAGTAGCACCAAGGCCTGCAGGCTTCGGCGTTCAGATAGATAGTCATAAACCAGCGTCAGGAAGGTTTGGCGCAACGCCTGCGGGACCTTGGCGTAGCCGTATCCTGGGAGATCGATGAGGCGGTGCCCGGCATCGAGCGCGAAGACGTTCAGCTGTTGGGTGCGCCCGGGGGTCTTGCTGACCCGCGCGAGCCCCGCCCGGCCCGTGAGTGCGTTGAGGGCGCTTGATTTTCCGGCATTGGATCGCCCGGTGAAGGCGACCTCATAGTCGGTGTCGGGGGGCAGGTCGCGCAGCTTGACCGCGCCGGCGATAAACGCGGCATCATGTAGGTCAGGCATGGAGATCCGCGATATCGGTAAGGAGCCGTGCGCCCTTCGACCCGAGAATCTCGGCCCGCCAACCGTGGGCTAGGTTGGCGGGTGCTGCCCCCTGAGCGATCTCTTTTAAGGCCCGGCGCGAACAAATCACCCCGGGCATGATGGCCAAGGCCTGGGCGCGCGCCTCTACCAGTGTCACGAGGGCGCTATACAAGCGATCCTCTTCGGGTTTGAGGATCGGTTGCGCCCATGCGTAACGCGGGGTTTGGGCCGCCCCTTCTACAGTAGCAAGGAGCGCCTCGGCAAAGCGCTGGATGGTCTGAGCATCAAACCCGTGGCGGTCGGCGAAATCGCCTAGTGTCCGCGGGGGGCGAGCGGCCAGATCGACCAGCGCGGCGTCCGGAAGCACCCAGGTTCGCGGCAGATCGGCCTCTTTCGCAGCCGACTCACGCCAGACCAGTAGGTCTTGAAAAATCGCCTGGCCCGCGGCCGACAGATTAGCCCCTTGGCGATAGCGTCGCGTCAGCTGATCGGCCGAGAAGCGGTAGATCTCGGGGTCCGTCAAGGCCGCGCAGTCCTCTCGTAGCCAGGCGGTGCGATCGAGGCGGGAAAGCTCGGCGAGCAGCTTGTCGTACAAGGTCTCCAGATAGCGCACGTCGTCTTGTGCGTAGGCCAACTGCCGGGCGCTCAGCGGCCGTAGGGCCCAGTTGGTGCGCGTCGCGTCTTTGTTCAGCTCTACCTGGAGGAAGTGCGCCACCAGTTTCGCGTAGCCAATCTGCTCGTTTTGCCCAACGAGGGCGGCCGCGATCTGGGTATCGAAGAGCGGCGCGGGGAGCTCATTGGTCTCCTGGAGCAAAAGCTCTAGATCTTGACGCCCGGCATGAAAGATTTTGATGCCACGCGCGCTCAATGCCGCGCCGAGCGGTCGAATATCGAGGTGCAGGGGGTCGACCAAAACCAGGGCATCGGGCAGCGCTACCTGGATCAGGCAGAGTTGCGCAAAATAGGTTCGTTCGCGAACGAATTCGGTATCAAGGCCTACCCACGGGGCCGTCGCTATGGCATCGCACAGCGTCTTGAGCGCCCCTTGGTCTGTCAGAAGTTCGGTCATGAGCGCCGCAGTGTAGAGGGAAGCGCCGTTTTCTTCCAGCCGCAAAGCAGTTTATTATGCCCCGATGCCCCCGCGCTCGCCCTCGTGGACCCTCTTTAGCTGGCCTCTGAACGTGCGCCACGCAGGCCGCGTCCTGGATGCCGGCCGTTGACGAGGGCCCCCAGAAGCCGTGCCGGTACCGTGCGTTCTGGTGACTTTCATGGCGCTTGGCCGTGTTAACGGACGTGGTGGATGCCGATGCAGCACGCCCTTGTGAGTTCGGCCCGCGCGCTGGCGGGCCGCCGGACCTTAGCTTATGTTTTTTCTTACCTTAAGAGATCATGCGCATTCATATTTTAGGAATTGGCGGGACCTTTATGGGCGGTTTGGCGTTGATCGCCAAGGCCTCGGGCTACGACGTGAGCGGTGCGGATCGAGGGCTCTACCCGCCGATGAGCGAGCAACTGCGCGAGAGCGGCATTCCCGTAACCGAGGGCTACGACCGGCTCCCGGATCCACTCCCCGATCTGGTCGTGATTGGCAACGTGCTGTCCCGCGGCAACCCCGTGGTAGAGCAGGTCTTGAATCAAGGCGTCCCCTATATCTCGGGCCCGCA
Organism: Acidiferrobacter sp.; assembly: GCA_035530915.1. Classification (GTDB taxonomy): domain Bacteria; phylum Pseudomonadota; class Gammaproteobacteria; order Acidiferrobacterales; family Acidiferrobacteraceae; genus Acidiferrobacter. Next base: position 2,546 of record DATKTV010000032.1, read on the forward strand.
GTGGTTAGCCGAACATGTTCTGAAGAATCGTTTCGTCATCGCCGTCGCCGGAACCCACGGCAAGACGACGACCACAAGCCTAGTGGCCTGGATCCTTGAGGAGGCGGGTCTCTCCCCCGGGTTTCTGATCGGCGGTATCCCCACGAACTTTGGCATCTCGGCGCGCGCCACCGACAGTGAGTTTTTTGTCATCGAGGCCGATGAGTATGATACGGCTTTCTTTGATAAACGTGCCAAGTTCGTCCATTACCGCCCGCGGGTCGCGGTGCTCAATAACCTCGAGTTCGACCACGCCGATATTTATCCCGACCTTGCGGCGATCGCTCGTCAGTTCCAACACTTGCTGCGGATTGTGCCCAGCCAAGGTTTGGTAATCGCCAACGGCGCCGACCCCGCCCTGGCCGCGGTTCTTGCGGCCGGGGTGTGGACACCGGTCGAGTATTTCTCGCGCCCCGAGGGCTGGCAGGCACGACTGCTGTCGGCCGACGGCAGCGCGTTTCAGGTCTCGTTTCGGGGCGCAGATTGCGGAACCGTGCGTTGGTCTTTGCTCGGCCACCACAACGTCACCAACGCCTTGGCGGCCTTGGGCGCCGCGCGGTTCGCGGGTGTTCCGGTAGCGGTCGCGATGCAGGCCCTGGCGACGTTTACGGGCATTAAGCGCCGGCTTGAGGTGCGCGGTCGGGTGGCTGGAATTACCGTCTACGACGACTTCGCCCACCATCCTACGGCCATCAAGGCCACCGTAGATGCGCTGAAGGCGCGCGTCGGCGAGGCCCGCGTGCTCGCGGTCTTGGAGCCGCGCTCCAACACCATGCGCCAGGGCGTGCACCGCGACACCTTAGCGCCCTCGCTTGCCGAGGCCGATGGCGTCTATATTTACGCACCTGCCGATATTGGTTGGGATGTGGAGGCGGCGTTTAAGTCCCACAACGCCAAGGCCCGCATCTATAAGACCCACGAGGCGCTTCTTCGGGATCTGGTCGCGGATACGCATGCTGGCGATCACGTCCTCATTATGAGCAACGGCGGGTTCGCGGATATCCACAACCGCTTGTTGGCGGCCTTGGCTGCTACAGCTTGATGCCCCCATGAATGTACTGAGAGAAGCGCGCGACATCATTGCTCACTCGTCGGAAGAGGTGGTCGAGACTAATGATGGCGTGCTCTAGCAGATTGACGGCGATGTAGGGGTGCTCGACGCGCATGCGCTTATACTTGGCGCGCGAGAGCAGGAGCACACGCGTGTCATCGGTCTTTGCGCGTATGCGCGCTGAGCGCGGCCGGCGGTCAAAAAACGACATCTCGCCCATCAGCTCGCCCTCGCTCATTCGGCCGATCTCATGCTCCTCGCCGTTGTCCTCATAATAGAGGGCCACTTCCCCCTTGACCACGAAATAGAGGGCCTCGCCGACCTCGCCGATATCCGCGATCACGTCATTTCTTCGAAACTGCACGAGTTCTGTGTACTCAAGGAGCGTCTCCACTTCCTTGATGGTCAACGATTCACACAGGTACTGGTGGGTGAGAAACTCCGCCAGTTCAACCTTGGACTTTACCGCCATGCCTATTCCTCGCGACTGCGCGTGTTTTGCGGCTAGAATAGCCCTGGTCTGCGGGGAACACAAAAGCAGCTACAATGGAGTCAGTCTATTTTCCTAAAAGGAGGTTGTGCAATGAGGAGACATTTGGGCCTAGTCTTGAGTCTGGTCCTGGCGCTTGCGGGAACATTCGCGCACGCGGATATGCTCGAAAGCGTCGAGTACATCCGCATCAGTCCGGCGCAGCCCGTACCTCCCGGACCCCAGATCCAGGTTCAGGAGGTTTTTTGGTACGGCTGCCCCCACTGCTTTCACCTCGAGCCGATCCTGAATCGGTGGCTCGCCCATAAGCCCAAAGGCGTGACCTTCAGTCGCCAAGCCGCGGCCATCAGCCCCTATTGGTTGCCTCAGGCACGGGCCTTCTTCGCCTTCAAAGAGCTGGGCCTCGTACCGGCCCTTCAGGACAAGTTTTTTAATGCCATCCACATCCACCATGAAACCCTAGATAACGCCGCGACGATATCGGCTTGGGTCGGTGCCCATAGCGCGGTAAGCGCTGCGCGCTTTCGTCAAGTTTATCGGTCCTTTGCCGTGGGCCTAGCCGTTCGCAAGGCGCGCCAACAGCAAAATGAAGAGGACATACACTCCGTGCCAACCATCGTTGTTGACGGCCGCTATCGCACCAACCCGACGCTTGCCGGTGGGCGACGCCAGATGATGCGGGTCGTGGATTATTTGATCCACAAGGCGCAACACCTGAAGGGCCGCTCCGGGTGAACGCGGCCGAGCTCTTTGTTCGGTGCCTGGAGAACGAGGGGGTCGAATACATTTTTGGGATTCCCGGGGAGGAGAACCTGGGCCTGATGGATGCCCTGCTCGACTCCCCCATCCGGTTCGTGACGACCCGTCATGAACAGGGGGCGGCCTTTATGGCCGATGTCTATGGTCGCCTGACCCACAAGGCCGGGGTGTGTATGGCGACCCTGGGGCCTGGCGCCACCAACCTAGTGACCGGTGTTGCCGATGCCAACATGGATCGCGCGCCCCTGGTTGCGATTGCCGGCCAAGCCTCGACCCTGCGGCTGCACAAGGAGTCCCATCAGGTCCTAAACCTCGTCAATCTCTTTACGCCGATCACCAAGTACGCCGTTCAGGTACTGGACCCCCAGACGGTCACAGAGATCGTGCGGAAGGCCTTCAAGCTCGCCCAGATTGAAAGACCGGGGGCGTGCTTTATCGATTTTCCGGAGAACGTGGCGGCGCAAACGGCGTCCGGCGCCCCGCTGAAGGTCCAAATGGCCGCCGCGGCCTATCCGGCCGCGTCCCAGGTCGCCGAGGCCGCCACCGTCATAGCCGCTGCTAAATACCCGATCATCATGGCTGGCAATGGTGTTATCCGCGGTGAGGGCTGCGAGGCCCTATTGCGGTTTGCCGAACGGCTGCATATTCCGGTTGCGACCACCTTCATGGCGAAGGGCGCCATCCCGGCATCGCATCCTTTAAGCCTTGGCACGGTCGGGCTGCAGGCCCACGACTACATCTCCTGCGGATTTGATCGCGCCGACGTCATCATCTGCATAGGCTACGATATCGTGGAATATCCGCCGGTGCTGTGGCACAGGACCGCCGATCGCCAAATTGTTCATATCGATCTGCGCGCCGCCGAGGTCGATGCCCACTACATTGTTACATCGGGCGTCATCGGCGGTTATGCGGCGACCCTGCCGGCGATCGCCGAGCGCGTAGCGAGCCAGGCTCCGGATCGCTCGGCGAATCTTCGCGACCTCATCCGCCGCGAATTGAACGGCTTTCGGGATGACCCCTCGTTTCCCTTGAAACCCCAGCGGATTGTGGGCGACTTACGCCAGGCCTTGGCGTCGGAAGACGTGGTTTTGTGCGATGTCGGGGCCCACAAGTTGTGGATGGCGAGGCTATACAACGCCGAGCGGCCCAACACCTGCATCATCTCCAATGGTTTTGCCAGCATGGGTATTGCCGTTCCCGGGGCGGTCGCGGCCGCGCTCGCTTGTCCGGGTAGACGGGTCGTGGCAGTTACGGGTGATGCGGGATTTCTCATGAACTCCCAAGAGATCGAGACCGCGATGCGCCTTCAGGTCGCGTTCGTAGTCTTGATCTGGAACGATAGCGGCTATGGTCTCATCGAGTGGAAGCAGCAGCTCCATTATCAGCGGACCGGCAACGTGCGCTTCACCAATCCCGATTTCGTTCAATATGCCCATGCCTTTGGGGCAGACGGCTATCGCATCGAGCGGGCCGAGGACCTTCTGCCGACGCTACGAGCGGCCCTGGAGCGCCCGACAGTGACTCTGATCGATTGTCCGGTCGACTATACCGAAAATATTCGACTGACAGAGGAGTTAGGTCATATGATCTGTCCCACATAACCCCTGTGCGGCGGGCCTGCCGATGCTCGCCGGAGGCGCCTCCGAGATTCGGGCCGCCTAGCCCCCGATAAGTTCCTCCGGGCACCGATACGACACGAGCCCAGCTCTGGTCGCGCGCGGGACGTCTCGCGAATTCGGTAAAGCGGCTCGACGCACCCGCCCCCGTCCTTGATGCTGGCATGTGGATTGATTCAATCGCGCTCCGGCGGCCTCATGGCGTTGGGTTGACGGACTATGGCGCCCTTGGGCGCCCCTGGAAAATCCAGCGACCGCGCGTGGCCGCCTAAGCCATTGGGCCACCACCGGCCCCTGACCGGTCAGGGGCCGCAACGATGCCGCCAAAAGCCGCGTGCCATGATGCGCCAGAGCCGCTGACGAGCCCAGATGAGTTGTTACGGGGCCGGGCGGGGCCTGACCTAGCCCCGCCGGTAGACCGGGAGGCCGTGGCATCACCATTTGTCCGGCTGGCCGCGACGGCCGGCTTTTTTCGCTTACTGCCTATACCTTGTGCATTAGGTTCGCCTAATACACAAGATGTCGCGATTAAGGCCTTGCTCGGGTCATGGCGGTTACAGTAGACTGAACCGCCATCCGCCGCTTAAATCCAACGGAGATCTGACACAAATGGAATATGCTCAGTCGGCTGAGGCCTCCCCAAGTGGTGCCGTTATCGAAAGCGGGTTACGCGTCATTCGTCGCAACGGCCATGCTGCTCACTTCGACCACACCAAGATCGCCATCGCCATCACCAAGGCCTTTCTTGCCAGCGAAGGAAGCTCAGGCGCGGCCTCGCCACGCGTCCGCGAGATCGTAACGGCGCTTACCGACCAAGTGACGGCCGCGCTTACCCGTAGACAGCCGGGCGGCGGCACCGTGCATATCGAAGATATTCAGGACCAGGTCGAGCTCGCGCTGATGCGCAACGGCCACCATGAAGCGGCTCGCCGATATGTGCTCTATCGCGAGCAACGGGCGCAGGCGCGCATGCGCGGACCGGCGGTCACGCACGAACAAGTCCTCCATGTCCGAACGACCGATGGGCGCGTAGTGCCGCTTGACCGCGAACGGTTGCAAGCGGTGATCAGGGAGGCCTGCGATGGCCTGCACGAGGTATCCGCCGACACCGTCTTCCAGGCGCTGATCCACAACCTGTTCGATGGCGTAGACGAACTCGACGTCATGCAGTCGGCGATATTGAGCGCACGCGCCTTGGTGGAGACGGAGCCCGACTACACCTATGTGAGCGCACGTCTCTTGTTGGACGTCTTGCGCCGGGAGGTCTTGGGCCGCCCCTTGACCCATGCCGAGATGTGCGGGGAATACGCCGACTATTTCGGCCGATTCATCCACGAGGGCATCCAAGCGGAGCTTCTAGATCCGCGCCTAGCGGACTTCGACTGCGCGCGCTTAGGCCGCGCCCTGCACCCTGATCGCGACTTAAGCTTCACTTATCTCGGCCTACAGACCCTATACGACCGCTATTTTCTGCATCGCGAGGAGCGCCGCATCGAACTGCCCCAAGCCTTCTGGATGCGGGTTGCGATGGGATTGGCCTTAAACGAGGCCGATCGCGAGGCGCGCGCGATCGAGTTTTACGAGGTGCTGTCCAGCTTTGATTTCGTATCCTCTACGCCGACCCTCTTCAATGCCGGCACCTTGCGCTCGCAGCTGTCGTCTTGCTACCTGACGACGGTGTCGGATGATTTGGACGGAATCTATAGCGCAATCAAAGATAATGCGCTGCTCTCGAAATACGCGGGTGGACTCGGTAACGATTGGTCGCAGGTTCGGGCGCTTGGTGCACGCATCAAAGGGACCAACGGCAAATCACAAGGCATCATTCCGTTCCTGAAGGTCGCAAACGATACGGCCGTGGCGGTGAATCAAGGCGGTCGGCGCAAGGGCGCGGTCTGCGCGTATTTGGAGACCTGGCATCTCGATATCGAAGAGTTTCTCGAGTTGCGCAAGAATACGGGCGACGACAGACGGCGGACGCACGACATGAACACCGCGAACTGGGTGCCCGACCTGTTTGTGGAGCGCGTACGCAGCAGCGGTGACTGGACGCTCTTTTCGCCGTCCGATACCCCGGATTTGCACGACCTCTATGGCGAGGACTTCAAGGTGGCGTATGAGCGCCATGAGGCGCGCGCCGACCAAGGCGAGCTGAAGCTCTACAAGCGGGTCCGTGCCCTGGACCTCTGGCGCAAAATGCTCTCTATGTTGTTCGAGACCGGCCACCCCTGGCTCACATTTAAAGATCCATGCAATCTGCGCAGCCCGCAGCGCCACCAGGGCGTGGTTCATAGCTCCAACCTATGCTGCATGACCGCCGATCAAAGGGTGGTTACGGATCGGGGACTGCTGACCGTAGGCGAACTCTATGCGCTCGGCGGAACCAATCGCGTTCTGGGCCTAGACGGCGTCTACCAAGCCTCCGAAATGTTGTTGCCGCGACCCAATGCCCCGATCGTGCAGATCGAGACCGTCGAGGGCTACCGTCACAAGGTGACCCCCGACCACAAGGTCTGGGTGGCAGATCGCGGCTGGGTTGAGGCCCAACACCTGCAGCCCGGTGATCACTTGCTCATCCAACAACGGGCAGGCCTCTTTGGACCCGCTCACAACCCAGACATCGCGTTCGTCGCCGGCCTTATGGTCGCCAGTACCGCCTATGGACGGCATTGTACCGTCATGGCAGGCGAGGCCGAACACTTCGCCTGTGAAGGCAAGGCGCTCGTGGTCTTGGCCGGCGATCACGATGCGGCCGGCGATACCGCAGTGCGCACTCATACCGGCGTGCAAGACCGCCCGCGCCTTGCCACCCCGGCCTTGATCTGGGGGGGAGATCAGGCGACGGTCACGGCCTACTTACGGGGCATTTACCAGGCCGGCTCCGGCACGATCAAGAGTCTCGCGCTCGCCTGCTACGACCGGGCCTTCATCCAGGACCTGCAGATCCTGTGGGCCAATCTCGGCGTGGAGACGCACATCCAAAACATGGATGGGGAGCATGTGCGCTATCGCCTCGTCATGAGTAGCCGCGAGGGCTATGACCGGGTGGCGGAGGCCTTGCGGATCAGTACCCAAGATTGCCCTCCCCACCACACCGACGGCCCGTTGTTCACCGCCAAGCAACGAGGTTACGCGACCTTCACGGGACTTACCCCGCTTCCTAACGAGGACGCCTACTGTCTGACCGTCGAGTCGGACACGCATGCCTGGACCGTCAACGGGATGATCACCAAAAATACCGAGATCACGCTGAATACCTCAGCCAGCGAGATTGCCGTGTGTAATCTGGGTTCTGTGAATCTTGCCGCCCATGCGAGTGCGGATGCTGCGCACGGCATCGACATGGAGAAGCTCGGGCGCACCGTTCGGACGGCCATGCGGATGTTGGACAACGTCATCGATATCAACTACTACGCGGTCCCCCAGGCCTCCGCCTCCAATCTGCGTCACCGCCCTGTAGGTCTTGGGCTGATGGGATTCCAGGACGCGTTGTACCAGTTGCGCCTCCCTTATGGTTCAGAGGGGGCCGTGACGTTCGCCGACCGATCCATGGAGGCCGTGAGCTATTACGCCATTCTTGCCTCTTGCGAACTGGCCAAGGAACGCGGGGTTTACGCGAGCTACGAAGGGTCCTTATGGAGTCAGGGCATCCTGCCGATCGATAGTATTGCCTTTGTGGAGCGGGCCCGCGCGGGCATACTCTCCATGGATAGGAGCATGCACCTGGATTGGACGGCGGCGCGTGAGGCCATAGGTCGGTATGGCATGCGCAACTCCAATTGTCTGGCCATTGCCCCGACCGCTACGATCTCGAACATCGCCGGCGTGGCGCAGAGTATCGAGCCAACATATCAGAACCTATTCGTCAAATCGAATCTCTCTGGTGAGTTTACGGTGTTGAACGAGCACCTTGTCCGAGATTTCAAAGAGCGGGGGCTGTGGGATCCGGTCATGGTCAACGACCTGAAATATTATAACGGGCGCGTAGGCGGCATCGATCGGGTGCCCGACGACCTGAAGGCGCTCTATGCGACCGCGTTCGAGATTGAACCGCAGTGGCTTATCGAGGCGGCCTCACGTCGCCAGAAGTGGATCGATCAGGCGCAGAGCCTAAATCTCTACATGGCCGAGCCATCCGGGCGTAAATTGTCCGACATGTATATGTTGGCCTGGGAGAAGGGCCTTAAGACCACATACTATCTGCGTACATTGAGCGCCACATCCGTGGAAAAATCGACCTTAAACGATGGGGCGCTCAATGCCGTTCGCGGGCCCGCGACCGCAGCGCCGCAGGCCTGTGCCATTGATGATCCACAGTGTGAGGCGTGCCAGTAAGGGCCGGGAGCGATAATGCTAGATTTTGACCTCGACACACCGCCACGCGCGCAGACGCCGCGCGGCGGCGTCACTGGGCTGGAAGAACTGAAGGCGGGCGCCGAACGCGTTCAAGTAGATGATAAACGCGTCATCAACTGTCAAGCGGACGTGAACCAGCTCGTGCCCTTTAAGTATCAATGGGCATGGCAGAAGTATCTCGACGCCTGCGCGAGCCATTGGATGCCGCAAGAGATCAATATGTCGCGCGACATCGCGACCTGGAAAGACCCGCAGGGCTTGAGTGCGGACGAGCGCGCCATTATCAAGCACGGCCTAGGTTTTTGTGTGACCGAAGACTCTCTGGCGGCCAACAATGCCGTGCTGGCCATGTATCGCCATGTGACAAACCCCGAGTGTCGGCAATACCTGCTCCGCCAGGCCTTCGAAGAGGCGCTACACATGCATGCCTACCGGCACATCGCAGAAAGTCTAGGCTTGGATCAAGGCGAGATCTTCACGATGTACCGCGAGGTCCCCTGCATAAGAGACAAGGACGCCTTTCAGCTCCAGTTTACGCGCGACCTCATGGATAGCGACTTTGCCACCGGAACCGAGGAAGATGATCGCCGCTTCCTGCGCGATCTGATCGGCTACTACGTCCTCATGGAGGGCATCTTCTTTTACGTTGGCCTCGTGCAGATGCTGTCTTTTGGTCGGCACAACAAGATGGCGGGATTAAGCGAACAGTTTCGCTATATCCTGCGGGACAAATGGATGCACCTCAACTTCGGAATCGACCTCATCAATCAGGTCAGGATCGAAAACCCGAGCCTGTGGTCGGAGGCCTTCCAAAAGGAGATCATCGGCCTCATAAAAGAGGCCGCCGCCCTCGAATACCGGTACGCGGTCGATACCATGCCGCGCGAGGTTCTGGGCCTTAACGCCGCAATGTTCGATGACTATATCAAGTTCATTGCCAACCGTCGCTGTCAGCAGATTGGCCTTCCGGCCCAATATCCGGGTGCGAGCAATCCATTCCCCTGGATGGGCGAGGCCCTGGACCAAAAAAAGGAAAACCATTTCTTTGATACGCGCGCGACCGAGCACCAAACGGGTGGCGCGTTATCTTGGGATTAGGACCGTGGTGCCGAACCTAGTTCTCAGCGGGCCGCTGACCCCCTAGCAAACCGCAAGCGGCCGATAGGGGCTCTAAGAAGCGGTCGCCGATGAGAAAAGTGTCCCAGGCCGCGCGGCTTGGTTCCCCGCAGTTTTGCCTGTTAACGATCCCGCTCGAAGTCCTCCCGTGTGCGCGGCCTGGTCCGTTCGCTCCGTTCGCTCCGCTCCCTGCGGCGCAGGCGCGTTCTCAACCACCCCGGCCAGCGGTTTGCGCGCGGACGCGCCGCCAGCGCCTGCAAAGCAGCCAGTCGCTGGCCTTGGCGCGTGATGACGCCCCGGCCGGCAAGGGCGTGCGCCGACCCCAGGTGCACAAACCCACAAGAGTCGCCCGTCCATCCTGGGGAGAGGCCGTGATGCTCGCAATGGCGGCGCCAAACGGCGTGCAGGCCGACTAGCCAAGCGCGCCGGTCCCAGTTCGCCTCGGCCGGACCAAAGCCTGCCGCGCTTAAGGTCGGAAAGCTGATCAGCGCATGGACGTGGGGGTTGCGGGGCCGATCGAGATGGACGTGCCAATCGACGGCGTGCCGATGACCGACAAACTCGTCTTCCAGAAAGCCGCGTACCAGCAGGACCTGGCTCTCAAGCGCCCAGCCGCGGGGTAGGGCGATGATGATCTCGCGCGCTAAGCGGGCATTGGCGCGGGTCAAATGAGTCTCCAGCGCATTCCATAGTCGGCCCGAGTCATTTAGGCGGGGGTCGGCCCCCGTCGGCAAGCGCAACTCAGAGTACGCGAGCCCGGGCCTTCGCGAAAAATTGAAGGTCTTGCCGCGTCTTTCATCAACGAGCCGGCGCCGGCCGGCATAGGCTGCGGCGCGCACCGCGCTTTGCCCTTGGCCGCGGGAGATATTGTGGACAAAGAGGCCTCTATTCACGGGGGGTCCTCGGCAATTGGAGAGTGGGGCACAAGCATAAACCTTGCTAGCCTCGGCTTTTATCCGGAGGAATCCTGGTGTCGGCCGCCAAATCCCCGCCCCCTGCTAAGGCGCGTAGTCGCGCCGACCGCCGCCGCCTGCGCGCCCTCATCGACGCGGGCGAACAACTCGAGGCCCATGGCCTGCTCGCCGGCTCGGAGCGCTTCGCCCAGCGTCTTGCGCGCTGGAAGGCGTCTGCCGAACCCGTCGTGCCGCCCGACCGCGCGCAGCCCGACCGTGCGAAGGCCGACCGTGCGAAGGCCGACCGTGCGAAGGCCGCCAAGGCCCGCATCCTGACTCGTCCCCAAGCGGGCCCCAGCCGTTATCGGCGGCTCGCATCGGTCCTGCTCTGGCTCGGTCTCCCGTTTGCCGCGGCCGGCTCGCTCCTGCGACGCGCGCGACCCGCGAAGGCGCGAACCACGCCTCTCACCGTGCATTTAGGCATGGCCACCACTCTTCTGCATCAGCGTGGTCGGTACCGACACCCCGGTCGCCGCGCGGTCGTCCTTGGCGCCCCGGATCTCGGTCAAAACCTGCTCGTTTTGGGCGGCATTGGGTCTGGCAAGACCACGTCTGTGATTCAGCCCGTGTTGCTGCAGTGTCTTAAGCAAGGGGTGGGGGGCCTGATTTTCGACATCAAGGGGGATTTCGGCGTGGCGGCCGCCGCCTTGAGCCGAAGTGCGCAGCGCTCGCTCACGGTGATCGGCCCGAACCGTCGCGCCTTCAACTTATTGCGCGGACTTACCCCGGAGGCGGCAGCCGGCTTTCTGAAATCGGCGCTGTTGTTGACCGGCTCGCCCAGCGATCCCTTTTGGGTCGACACTGCAGTGGAGCTGTGCCGCAACGCCCTCGGCGTCTTGTCCTTTATTCCGGAGCACTACAGCTTAGCAGGCCTCTATGAGTATCTCTTCTGTGACGATGTGCGCGCCCGCTGGGATCGCCAGCTGAGCGTCGAGGCGGTTGGCTTGAGCCCGCAGGCCTTGCGCCTCTTGCGCAGCTACCAGTCCTACCATGAGGGCGTCTTTACCCGCTTCGATGCCAAGGTCGTGGCCGGGGTGCTGGCGAGCGCGGCCCAGGTATTGACGCCGTTTACGCACCCAGATCTGGTCGACGCGTTTTGTCCGCCGGTCGATGCGCTCAGTATCGACGGCTTAGGTGCGGGTGAGATTTTTTTGGTGGATCTCCCGCTCGCGGTCTGGGGCGTTGGCGCCAAGGTGATCTATACGTTTCTAAAGCTACGATTTTTTCAATACATGCAACGTCGGCCAGCGCCCGAGCGCAGCCGCCCGGTGCTGTTCCTGTGCGACGAATACCAGGAGATTGTAAGCGCCAACAAAGATGGGCTATCCGATCTCAATTTTTGGGATAAAGGTCGCGCGTTCGGCACCGTGGGGATCATTTCCGCGCAATCTATTGCGAGTTTCTACGCAGCCCTCGGCGATCGCGATCTTGCCGACACGCTATTGCAAAATTTCCGCCAGAAGCTCTGTCTGCGTACCGAGGACCTACATACCATCCATTATTTCGAGCGCTTGCTGGGCCGGGTGGCGTGCCCTGACCGGCGCGATATACCGCTGACTTCGGCGCTACTCATCCGCAGGCTCTACAATCGCCAAGCGCTTGCGGTTGTATCGGTAGCGGGCGAGGCGATGGAAGACGTGATCGATCTCCCGGCCGTGTTCGTGGACTAGGCTCAAGGCGGGCCCTTTACTGACTTATCGAGCCCGTCATCAGCCTGCCATGATTGCCGGTAATCTCGCGTCAATGGTACTATCGGTCACACGTCTGCGCGAGAAGGCTCTTGCCATACGGTTAAAAAGGCGGGTTCTGGTGTCAGGGTTGGCAAGCGGGCACCAAAATTAAGGGTATCTCGTTTCAGGATACCCAGGCCAGATGACGAGGACCATTTGGGTGCAAGAGGGGCGTACTGGTATTACCGAGGCCGCGAAAACGCGCATTCTCGTCCTTTCTTATTCCCAGACCGGCCAACTCGCGCGCGCCGCCGAATCGCTTGTCGGCCCGTTGGCCCTCGATCCCGAGGTCGAGATCGTATGGGGGCACCTGGAACCGAAAAGACCCTACCCCTTTCCGTGGAGCTTTCTCGGTTTCCTCGACGTATTTCCGGAGGCCGTGTTTATGGATCCCCCGGAACTGGCGCCGCTATCCTTTGATCCGGACAGTCACTTTGATCTGGTCGTGCTCGCCTATCAAGTCTGGTTTCTCTCCCCGTCACTTCCCGTAACCGCCTTTTTGCGCTCAACCCACGCGCGGGTTCTGCGCGGGAAACCGGTCGTGACCCTGATCGCGTGTCGAAATATGTGGCTTACGGCGCACGCCAAAATGCAAAAAGCGCTTACTGCCTGCGGGGCGATGCTGATTGACAATATTGTCCTCACGGATCGCGGCTCGCCGTGGAGCACGTTCATTACCACCCCCCGATGGTTGCTGACCGGCAAGAAAGCGGGCTTCTGGCGGATCTTCCCGGCCGCCGGCGTAGCCGACGCCGATATTGCCGCTACCGCGCGATTCGGGCGGGCCTTGCGCGACCAGCGGGCGGCCTTTGGGGACCGGCCGTCGCGATCCCTGCTCCAGGGCCTGCGGGCGGTGACCGTGGACCCACGGTATATCGCCAGCGAGCGGGTGGGTCATAGGAGCTTCCTGCTTTGGGGACGCCTTCTGCGCGCCCTGGGCCCGCCAGGGACTCAGCCACGCCGTGCCGTGCTGATCTTTTATGCGGTATTCTTGGCGGCTATGATTATCACAGTGGTGCCCATTACCTGGGTCTTTGCGACTCTCCTGCATCCGGTGCTGAAGGCGCGCTTGGCGCGCGCCGCAACCGAGCTCGAGCGTCCCTCCGGACGTGGCTCCGAGCGCTTGGCGGACTATCAATGAGAGACGTGTACATTACGGACCTAGGCCTGTTTCTCCCCAACGCCGCGGTCGAAAACGATGCCATCGAGGGCGTGCTGGGTATGGTCGGCGGGCGCCCGTCACGGGCGCGACGGATCATCCTTGGGCGCAATGGCATTTATGCCCGCCACTACGCCATTGATCCCGCGACCGGGGCGTTTACCCATAACAATGCCAAGATGGCGGCGCAGGCCGTGCGATCGGCGCTTGCCAGCGCCAAGCTTTCCCTGGCCGACCTGGACTGTCTGGCCTGCGGCACCAGCAGTCCCGATCAGTTCAAGCCCAGCCATGCCCACATGGTCCACGGCGAACTCGCAAGCCCCCCTTGTGAGGTGGCCGCTGTGGCCGGCGTTTGTACCGCCGGGGCGACGGCCCTTAAGTATGCGTATTTTGCGGTCGCGACCGGCGGCGCGAACCTCGCTGTCAGCACGGGATCCGAGTTTGCCTCAAGCTTTATGCAAGCCGCGCAGTTCGGGTCCGAGCCCGGTATTGAAAAAGACGCCGAACGCCAGCCGCTCGTGGGCTTCGAGAAAGATTTTCTCCGCTGGATGTTGTCCGATGGCGCGGGGGCGGCGGTGCTGCGCCCCCAACCTAACGAAGACCGCGTGTCGTTGCGCATCGATTGGATCGATTGCCTTTCGTATGCCGGCGAATTGCCGGTTTGTATGTATAGCGGCGCCGACCTCGAGGCTGACGGTCGGTTGCGCGGCTGGCGCGAGGTCCCTCCATACGAGGCGGTAAAAAGAGGCTTCTTTACGGTCAAGCAGGACGCGAGGCGGCTCGAGCAACATATCATCGATATCAGCGTGATGCGGGCGCTGCGGACCATTATGGCCCGTCACGACCTGAAGCCCGCGGATATCGACTGGTTCTTGCCGCATTATTCATCCGAATACTTCCGGAATCCCCTGCGGGACGCGCTCGTCGCTATCGATTTCCCCTTACCGATGGATCGCTGGTTTTCGAACATGGCGTATCGCGGGAACATCGGATCGGCCATGATGTATTCGCTTTTGGAGGAATTGCTCTATTCGGGGCGCATACGCCGTGGCGATCGCCTGCTGTGCATGGTCCCGGAGAGTGCCCGATTCGCTGTTTGTTACGCGCACCTCACGGCCGTATAGAGCAGGAGGCTTACTACGAAAGCGCGCGATGTCCCACAAGACGACTCGATCCTTCAGGGAAATCGGCGGGCCTGTTATGTCGAAGACGACCAGGGCCATTATGTCATCGTTCCGAGCCGTGGCTGGGAGGTAGAGCGCGTCGTCAACCAAAACGCCGTTGGCCGTGTGCGCGAGCACATCGAAGAGATGCGTCGCGCGGTCTGCGCGGGCGTGTCCAGCCCGCTTGCCTACCATATGGCCTATCGCCAGATGGATACGGCGCTGCTCGCCGCCAATTGCGGTATCTGGCGCTGGCGTATACGGCGCCATCTGCGCCCGGCCCCGTTTGCGCGCCTGAAACTCCGGACCTTGACGCGTTATGCTGCGGCCTTGGACGTGAGTTGCGAGGCGCTCCGCAATGTCCCACCGGTGCCAAGCCATGACTGAACGTCCAGCGGGCAGCTTTGTGCATCGCCATGCCGCGCACTGCGAGAGCGGGACGCTAGACGCCTTGTTGCGCGATCGCGGCCTCGATCTCACCGAATCGATGCTCTTCGGTATCGGCGGGGGGCTCTTCTTCCTCCATACCGGCCTCATCAAGGTGGGCGGCATGCCGCTCACCAGCTATCGTGGCGCGCCGCTCTCGATTGCCCGCAATGCCTGTCGTCGCCTGGGGATCCCCATGCGTTACCAGCATTTTCGTAAACCACGGGACGCGCAGGCGGCGCTCGACTCGCTGTTGGCGGCCGGCGTATCCGTGGGGCTCCAGACCTGTGTCTATTGGCTGCCCTATTTCCCCGACGATATGCGATTTCAATTCAATGCCCACAATTTGGTGGCGGTCGCCCGCAGCGAAGAGGGTTATCTCCTAAGCGACCCCGTGTTTGAGGACATGGTCACATGTTCGGCCGACGCCTTGCAGCGCGCGCGCTTCGCGCGCGGCGCCTTTGCCCCGCGTGGCCTGATTTACTATCCCGAATCAATCCCCAAGGAGCTGCCGCTCGCGCGCGCCATACGCCAGGCGTTGCGCCACACCTGTCGTCAGATGTTGGATATTCCGGTATTACCGATCGGGATCCGCGGCATGCATAGGCTCGCGCGCCAGTTGGCCCAGTGGCCACAGAAGTTCGGTGATAAGCGGGCGCGTGCCTATATCGCCAATGTGATCCGGATGCAGGAGGAGATCGGTACGGGCGGCGCCGGATTTCGTTTCATGTTCGCCGCCTTCCTCCAGGAGGCGAGCACGGTCATCGACCAACCCCTATTAGGGGAGTTGTCGACTACGATGACCGCGATCGGCGATCAGTGGCGCCGCTTTGCGGTGGCCGGTGCGCGGCTGTGTCAAGGCGCTGACAGCGGGACCGGGGCGTGGACCCTGCTTGCCGCCATGGTCGAAGACTGCGCAACCGCCGAAGAACAACTGTTCCGGCGGCTCCGCGCGGCCCTTTAGATACCCGCGCCACCGATCAGGTTGCCGGCGCCGCTCTCGGCGGTAAAAAGGACGAGCCCGTTGTGACCGCTTACATCGCGCGTGATGTGGGCGAACGTCTCGGTCGCTCCCCGGGCCTGTCCCAATGCCCAGACCATAGCGAAGGCCGTTGCGGTATGGAAGCATCCGCAGTGTTCCTGATAGGGCATCATGATGGCGTCGGGCAGCTGGGCCTGAAGGTCTGCGCGTTGTTTGGCGTCGACCCGGAACCCCGGCAGGATGCGCAGACCTTCAGTCGGGACGCGGTCGGCAATCCGCGCGGCCACATCCTGCGCCCACGGGGCTTGATCGAGGCTCGGCTGCGCCCATAGGGATATCTGGAGCAGGCTCCCCAGGGCATCGGCCGGGTCTTTGGACAACAGCAGCCAGGCGCTGCCCTCGCCGGGTCTTTGGTCGGCGGCCAGCGCCAACCGCAACCGCTGTTCGGCATCGATCGGGTGGTAGTCGTCTACGCCGCCGAGCAGGGTGGTCGTCCCCCCGGACTGCAAATCGCTGGCTGCTAGGCGCGCCGCCCACTCGAACGACAGCTCGCTCTGCGTTATCGTCAGGTTGCGACCCTTCAATCCGACTAGGCGCGCCACATGGAAGGCGGCGGTATTGGCATTCACATTAACGAAATCGAATGGCGATGCCCGCCCCTGACCCCCTTGCGCCTGCTGAAAGAGCGCGGCGGCCGACCGAGTGTCGCCAAGCCCCGTGGCAAAATACAGCCCAGTCTCCGGTGCGACCGGGACCTTGCGGGTACAGAGCAGCGCCCCGGCGACCGCCGCCACGACGAACCGCGAGCATTGGCGCAAGGACGGTCCACAAAGTTCGCGCCATGTTTTGTCGAGGTCGCCGATCGCGGTATCCGCGCCCGCGCGCCCGCGCCCGACTATGCCTTGGGGTCCGATCGCGGCCGCGGCCCGGATAAAAAGCGGCCCGGTCATGAGAACCACAAAACGAGCGACACGTAGCTTGCGCCGAACCCGAAAAAATTGAGTTGATAGCAGCCGGTCTGGGCGGGCTGGGCGGCACGCAAAGGAGTGAGCGCCAAGGCCTCATCGCACCGCGCAAATCCGCTGGTAGCCGGGATAAAGCCTGCGTCCAGACAGGCCATCATGGCCGCTGTTTCGACCACGCCGCTCGCACCCAGGGTATGACCAAAGTAGCGCTTTAGGCTCGTGACCGGCGGGACTGCACGCCCGTACACAGCCTGTATCGCCGTGTCCTCGGCGGCATCGCCCTCCATCGTGCCCAAGCCGTGCGCCTTGATCGCGATCACGTCATGGGCATGTCTGCCCGCAGCGGCCAAGGCCTGCGCCATTACCTCCGCCATGGCGTGTTCGTCTGGCGTCTGACCCTGGGCCCCGAGGGCCGCGCAGACGTGGGCACCGCCTAAGAGCCAGCACCCGAGCCCGCGCGGCTCGTCTGCATCCGGCTCGAGAATGATGCTGGCGACGGCCTCACCGAGATGAAAGCCTGCCCGCGCGGCATCGAACGGGCGGCAACCCTCGGCATCCAATAGCATCAGGGACTGAAAGCCGCGCACGGATACCGCACCGAGTCCCTCGATGCCCGCGACCAGGGCGCAAGGATATTCATTGCGGGAAAGGGCTTCTGCTGCCAATAAGAGCGCGTTGGCGCTCGAGGAACACGCCGTTTGGATGGTGACCGGCGGCGAGCGAATACCGAGCGTGCTGGCCAGTTGTTCTGCGATGTCGCCGGCGCCACCAAACCAGGTCGTGCGCGCCGTTGGCTGTTCGCCCAAAAAAAGCGCCCCCGATGTCCCCAGTACGAGTAGGCTCTCCGCCGGCATTCGCCCATAGGCGGTCTTGGCGAGCGCCTCGGCGGCGGTCCTGGCGAGCGCGGCGTCTACGCCTTGCGCGTCATGGAGAAACTGACGGGGATCGATCTCGCTCACGGGCGCCTGCTCGCCTATCGGCAGACGAAATCGGGTCGCGGGCCCTAGGGCGGTACGCCCCGCGGCGAGCGCCGCCGCCGTAGCCGGCATGCCGAACCCCAATGCGGACCACAGGCCTGCTGCCCGCAAGCGGATCGACACTAGGCCGCGCCAGGCGAGTTTTTTACGACAAACTCCGCCAAACTGCGGATTGATCGCAGGGCGCGTCGCGCCTGTTTGCTGTCCTCCAAACGAATCGCGTAGCAATCCGTCAATGCGACGCTGATCTGCAGCACATCCAGCGAATCGAGCCCTAAGGCACTCAGCGGCCCGATCAGCGCCTCATCGTCATCAATCGACTGCGGGTCCTCGGTTCGGTGGCAGGCATCGGTTATGAGCTGTTTTAATTTTAGAAATAACGCCGGTTGGTCATCAGTTGCGAACGACATAAATTACCCCAGTTTCCCCATACGCCGCAGATCTTGTGGTCGTAATTCCCGTCGGAACCGAATACCCGCCAGCAACGCGCAGACGCCCCCGAACAGTAGTAAGTGGGCAGTCTCCGGCAGGATGTCGGCGACTGCGGCGCCGCGTACAAATATGGCCTGAAACCCCTCCAGACCCCAGGCCATGGGTGAGACGTGGGTGAAGTGTTGCATGGCCTGCGGCATCACGAGCTTGGGCACCATAACCCCGCCGATCGCTGCCATAATCAAGACGGAGATCGCCCCAAAACTCGTGGCTTGCTCCTGGGTGCGCACGATCGTGGCGATCAACAATCCGTATCCTATCGCGGCGCAATTGGCGGCCACCGCGACCAACACGATGGCGCCGGGGGAGTGCCCTAGCTGGAGGGCGGTGCCGCCCAGCAGCGGTAGGACATAAACGCCCTCCCAAAAGACCACTGCCAGTTGCACGCTGTTCAAAACAAAGTAAGGGATCGCCTTGCCCACGAGCAACACCCAGGCGGGGACCGGCATCGAACGCAGCCGTAAAAGACAACCTTGCTGGCGCTCTTTTATGAGCGTAACCGACAGCGGGACCACCAAAAAAAACATGGCGAGTAGCGCCCAGGCGGGCGCGTTTTGCTGGACTGACGTGGGCACAGGCGCGTTTCGGGCGAGCCGTGTGTCGGTTTTAAGCCGCAGCACTGGTTGCAAGGCGCGCATCACGCGCGCACCGTCTAACTTGGGATCGGCTCGAACCAGTGATTGTAAAAGCATCGCTGTTTGTAGGGATTGCAGCGTCTGCGTCAACGATGCGAGCGCCGCACCGCGGACCTGCGCGGGTAGTGCTGGATCAACAAATAGGTTGAGCGCCGCTATCGGCTGGTGATCCCCAACCCCCGTCAAATGGTGTCGGATCCGCGTCGTAAGGCCTGCGGGTAACACTAACCCCAGGGCGTAGTGCCCGGCGGCGACCCGGTGCCCCAATCGGGCCACAGCGCCCGCCGCTTTGCCCGCCGACGTCGTCAGCACCACGACCTTGAATAGATGGGCGCGCGCCAGCGAATCACGAATCTGGACGGCTAGATGGCTGTGTCCTTGATCCAAAATAGCGAGCCGCAGATGCTTGACGCTCGTGGTATGAAAGACGTCTTGGAGTGCGAGCGACATGATCAGCACGAACACAGCCGGCATGACGACCAGCATGGCGATCGCTTCCTTGTCACGCACCAGCGCCAGAAACTCCTTGACGATTGCAGCCCAGATTTGTTGTCGCCGAATTCCCATAGCTAGTCTCGAAGGCGTGTCCCGGTAATGGCCAAAAAGGCGTGCTCCAGGTTTTGGGCGCCGAGCGACAGGGCAAGAATCGAGACGCCGCGGGCCGCCAGCAAGGGAATGAGCGCCACGACCAACTGAAAAGGTTGTGCGCTGCGGATCATAATCGTGCGGTCTTCCACCTGAAGGGCCTGCACATCCGGTAGGGCCCGAATCTCACTGCAGAGCGCCGCGGGCGGTGGCTCACCGAGCCGCAACTCGAGCATGCCGACGTGCTGGGACAACACATCGGCCATTGTTCCCTGGGCTACGATCCGCCCGCGATCCATGATCGCGACCGTATCGCATAGGTTCTCGACCTCATCTAATTGATGCGAGGTGTAAAGAATGGTCGTTCCCGCTTTATTGAGTTCGCGCAAGGCGGTGTGGATAAAATTCCGCGACTGCGGGTCTATGCCCACCGTCGGTTCGTCTAAGATGAGGACGGACGGCTCGTGCAACAAGGCACACACCAGATTGAGTCGTCGCTGGACCCCGCCGGAGTATGTTTGGACGCGTCGGTCGGCCAGCTCCCGCAGGTCGGCGATGCCGAGTGCGTAATCAATGCGGGCCCGCAACTTTCCGCCGGAAAGCCCGTGCATGCGCCCAAAGACCCGCAAGTTTTCGCGCGCGGTCAGGGTCGGATACAAGGCAATCCCTTGTGGCACAAAGCCCACCGAGCGCTTAAAGAGCACGGGATCGGAGTCCCATCCAAGCCCGAGTATTCGCAGGCTCCCGGCGCTTGGGCGTATCAGCGCACAGGCCATCGAGAGCAGGGTCGTCTTCCCGGCCCCGTTTGGACCCAGCAGGCCAAACAAAGATCCCCGGGCCACCGTGAGAGTCACGCCCGCCACCGCCGGTTCGGCTAATCCAGGGTAACGGGCGACAACCTCCACGGCCTCCAGCGCGGCAGGAACGGGTGTGTGGTTGGAAGCGACCGTGGCAACCGATAACGACATAGCCGGTAGAATAGCCGGTTGCCGCGGTCAGGCATAGTGCGCACCGCGCGCCAGTCTACGGGCGCCCATGGCGCGCACGGCATTCGCGACGATGCATGCTTACTTCGCGTAGCCTGAGGATTTCCGGTTCACGCGGACATAAATCAAGTCTTCGCTCGAAGACCCATAGGAGACTTGCGAGAAGGTGAGTTCGCCCTCCCCTCGATAATACCAATCCGTGCGGAATTCATCGCCGCCGTAATAGAAGGGAATAAACTGCTTGCCCGTGGGATGAGTGCTCTCACTCGTCGGCGGTCCAATCAGCCCCATGACCTCCTGGCGGCTCATTCCGATTCGAACCTTATAGAACTTGCTGCCCGGACGAGGCTTGCCAGTAAGGTAGCCGCTCTTCACCGGCTTCGGTTTCTGCTCGCTCGGCTGACTGCTTGATGTAGCGGCAGGCCGTGCGCACGCTACCAAAAAGCCCAACGCAAACACAGGCAACAGTTTTGCATAACTCATGAGGCACCTCGTTACGTGAGTTAACTCTTTCTGCGGGTTAGACTCTAGCATAAGGGCCTTTCGGGTCAAGCGTGAAGGCCCGGCCTGCAAGGCCGATAACGGCCTTGCAATTTTAGGTCAGCTGGCGCAAGTATTCGACCGGTGATTGCAGTCGGGTTCGAGCCCATGGAGCCAGGACTCGATGGTTGCCCGATCAGGTAAGACCATAACGGCTCTTGTCGGGCCGCCGAGCGCGACCGGAGCGAGCGTTACCGAGGGCGGTGAAGGGCTTACGGTTGGGCGCGGTCCTTTAGGGGCGGCTTTTCGCCTACACTGCTGGTAAGATTATCAGATGCCAAGGACTGTACGCATGTCATTGCGTCAATGGTTTGCTCGTCAACTTATCGCATGGCTGGTCGCCGAACGGCCCAACCACGTCTTGCTCGACTCCCTTTCCGACCATGATGCCCTGATGCAAAAAGTCCTTCCAGGGGACATCTTGCTCATGGAGGGCATGACACGCGTAGGCGGCATGATCAAAACGATCGCGCAGAGCACTTGGTCGCATGTCGCGTTGTCTTTGGGGAGGCTTGAAGAGTTCCCCGATCAGGCGCTGCTTGCGACCCTAAAGCAGCGATTGGGAACTTGGCCCGACGGCCCGCTGCTGTTGGAGGTTTTATTGGGTCAGGGGGCGGTGTTGAAGCCGCTCGCGGAGTACCGGCATACGCATATCCGACTCTGCCGGCCGCACGAGCTCACGCCTCATGATCGCACCGCAGTCGTAGCCTATGCCCTGGCGCGCGTGGGCTACGGTTATGATCTGCGCCAACTCATAGACCTTGCCCGGTTTGCGCTCCCGTGGCGATTTATCCCCCGGCGCTACCGATCGACCCTGTTTGCGCGCCATGCCGGGCCCCATACCCGCACGGTTTGTTCGACCTTGATCGCCGAGGCCTTCCAGTCGGTGGGCTTTCCGATACTACCGATTCTCGTTCATGCGGCGGACCGTACTCTTTGGTATCACCGCAATAGTCGCCTTTCGATGCCCAAGGACTTCGATCTATCACCCTTTTTTGATGTCGTGAAGGTCGTGCCCGCAAGCTATCGCCATTACCAGACCCTCACTTGGGAGGCCCAGGATACCCCGCCATTATCGGGGTCGTCGGCCGAACGTCATGGCCCCGATTTTGGCCCCTATGGCGGGTGAGCTACCGACGGCTTGGAGGGTTGTGCGCGGGCTAGCCCACCGGCCGGTTCTCGACCGGCTGCCTGTTGCGGGCCGATTTTTCGACAGCAGGAGGCGCCATGGGCAAAGGCCCTGAGGTGCTGATCGTGGGTGGCGGCCCGGCCGGAATTGCGGCCACGTTGCGGCTCGCGCGCGCTGGTGTTCGCGTCTTGCTGGTGGAGGGCGCCGAGTTTGTGGGCGCCGAGAATTGGTCGGGCGGCGTCTATCACGCAGAGCCGCTCTTGCGCGAGGACGTTTTGGGGGCCGAGGCCTTTGCTGCGGCTCCGAAGGAGCGCCGCATCGTCGCTCGCCAACTGCTTGTGCATGACGGGGCGGGTTGCGCGGGGTTTGAGGCGCACGCTGTGCCCGAAAACGACTACGGCGAGGCCTGGACTGTGTTGCGGCCCGCGTTTGATCGCTACCTGGCCGCGCGCGCCATTCAGTGGGGCGCCACATTGCTGCCGCGTACCACGGTCACTGGCCTGCGCTCTGCGGGTGGGCGGGTTGTGGGGGTGAATACCGCCCGCGGTCCGATCGAGGCCCCGGTCGTATTTTTGGCGGAGGGGGACGCCGGTCAATTGCTAGCGCGCGCTGGTCTTGAGCGCCCGACGGTCCGCTATGCCCAAGGGATCAAGGCAATCTTCGCGCTACCAGCCGAGACTATCGAGGAGCGTTTTCATATTGGTGCGGACGAGGGCCTGGCCCAAGAGTGGTTGGTGCGTAATGGACCCTTTCGGGGTCGCCCGCGGGCCCTGAATGCCACCGGGTTTCTCTATACCAATCGTGCCAGCCTCTCGGTGGGGCTCGTGCTGCCGTTAGCTCAGGTCGCAAGCCAAAGCCCGGTCGATCACCCGCAGCTTTTGAATCACTTCCTGCGCCTGCCGGAGGTGGCGACGTTCCTGGATGGGGGCCGCCAGATCGCCTACGGCGTTAAGGTGATTCGCGCCGGGGGCGTCAGCGAGGGTGCGGCCTTCGCCCACGACGGGCTCGCCATCGGCGGTGCCTTGCTGGGGCTCGGTCTCGAGTTCCCTTATCCCAACTTCATGGGTCCGGCGGCCATGAGCGGGATCGCGTTTGCCGATGCCGTGCTGGAACTGCGGGATCAGGGCGACTATTCGGCGGCCGCCCTGGCGGAGGCCTATGGGGGGCGCCTCCGCCAGTCCCCGGATTACCAGAATGCGCAGCTTTCTAGTGCGTGGCCGCGGGCGTTGCACGCCAGTCCGTTCATGTTTGAGCATCTGCCGGCCCTGGTTGCCTCGTTTGGGCGTGATCGGGGCACGCGTGCACGGGCGCTGGCACGCGCTGCGCGCTCAGTCGTCTCCGATTACGCGACCTTTTCGGTGGCGGCGACCATCCCCATGAAGGCCCTACCCTCCGACAAGCCGCCCCTGGCCGTCCATTGGTTGCTCGGCGAGGCCGGCCGGCTACAGAGGGTTATGCTCCCGGGGTCAGGCTTTGCGCAATTGGCCCGCGCGATCGGCTATTTCTACGGGCGTGGACTCCCCCTTTTGAGGAGCCGCCTAGGGGCTATCTGGGCGGGGCGCTGGGTCGGGCCGACCGGCTTGGCGCTCGTGCGGGCAGCACCAAATGTGGTAGCTGGGGGTGCGGCATTCATATCGGACGCAGTTGCGGTCATCATGCATGGTCGTCGGGCCCTCGCGGCCCGGCCCTTCTACCAAGCAGAGCGGACCTATCGTGCCACGCTCTCCTGGGATCATAGCGCTGACTATTCCTCCCTGGTGTGGCTGGCACCGCTTGGCCGATTACGGCCCGATGTGCGCCATCTGAGTCTGCCCACCGATCTCGTGCGCGCGGACGCCGAACGCCTGCGCCGGGTGTGTCCCGCCGAGGTCTACGCTTTGGGAAGCGCCCTGACAGGTGCCAGCAGCGTTTCCGAAAATTGCATCAAATGCGAATCGTGTCGCCTGAGCGTCCCGGGGATCGATTGGAATCGCACCACTAGTCACCGCTTTATCTATGAGGTCCCGGGGGCGGCACGCTTTGGTCTTGATGGCAGCGCACACAGCGATCTTGTTCTAGCGGATCGAACGGTGCCGGAAAACCCCGCCCTGGCCCATATCCAGAAGGCGCTTATCGGGCGCCCACCGACATCGGGTCCAGTTTGGCGCGCGGCCGTGCGCGCGGCCTTAGTCGCCGCGGGCCCCGCGGAGGAGGGCCCGCTTCTGCGCCTGTGCGACGAGGGGGCCTTTGGCGCCCTGGAAGCGGCCGTTACCGCGCAATTGCCGTGGGCGCGCACAAGCCCCGCGGTGCCGTCGCAGGCCGCCACCTTGCGTGCGTTGCTCGCCGACCTATTCCCGGTTAGCCGTTTAGCGCAGCTGGCCCAGGGTTGGACGGCCGACGACCGACACGATCTCGTGCGGTTTTTGCATCACCACAAAGGGCCTGCCGAGGAACTCCTTGCGGCCCTAGCCGGGCATGCCCCAGGGCTTGGGTTCGTCGCTATGCATCACCTGCTCGCCGAGCATCAGCTGGGACGCCGCCTGCCGAACCTGACAGCCTGGCTCACCGTCGCAGCCGACGGCGTCTCGGAGTGGCTTCCGGACACCGGCGGCGATTATTGGGGGCGGCATGGTCCCGTGGGCCTCGAAGTCGTTGCGCACGGCGCGGGTCTCGATGTCGCGCGCGCTGTACGCGCGACCGCGCCGGACGAGGCCCCTTTGGTTATCGGGGAAACGTTTGCCCGATATTATTGCAGTCTTATGGAAGGGTTCGGCCGCGCCCTGCAGGCCCGCGCCGGCGCTTATGCTGCTACCCGGGTCCAATTCAATGGGACCTATCGGGACTATGGGGGCCGCGATACGATCATCAAGTTCGGCGCCGTAAAGCGACTGCTGGCCTTGATCCAATATGCGCTATCGGTGGTCCAGGCCCTACCGGCCGAGTGTGCCCGCGACCCGCTCGCCGTAGTGGGTCTTTTGAAGGCGCGCTTTACGGTCTCTTTGGACGGTGTCGCGTGGGCCGCCGGGCAAATTTTTGGCGGGATCGCCTATTCCGAGGACGATATCTTGAGCCCCCGTTACCGCGACGCGATGGTGCTTGCCCAGTGGCCGGCAGGTGTGGCGCCGCAGGCCACGCCGCCCCAGTGGGAGGGGCCGCTTTGGCGTGTGGCACTAACGCACGGGCCGGAGGCGCTATTTTTGCGCCATGGCCTGTTCTCGGCGCCGGTACCACCACCGAGTCGGCCATTGCGACGCCGTGTTCGGGGCTTGGCAACGCCTCCGCCTACGGCGATTCCCTATCAGAGTGGGCACTTTCTGTTCGGTGAGACGCTCGGGCCGGCCGCGGTTTTTCTGCCCGAATATTTTCTGAGCGACCCAGCTTTAAGGCGCATGCGCGCACAGGTGTTGCGGCTCTTGCGCAGCGGTTTCCGGGACCCGGACGGCGGTCTCTATGGGCACTTTATCGACGCCCGCCACGCCATTCCGACTGCGGATGTCGATCGCCTGCGGGCCTTCAAGGCCTTTGCCACGATCGTGCCGCAAGAGTTGGGTGGAAAGGGCCTGGGCAAGGCCGAGTATGCGGTATTGACGAGCCTGCTCATGGGCCACGCCGACACCTCGGTAGGCCTGTTGGTCATGGCGAGCACGAGCATCGGGACCATGCCGGTGTTGTTGGCCCTGCAAAAGGACCTGCCGCGCCTTGGCGCGGAACTGGCGGCGTTTCCAGCTAATGGTTTCCAGCGGCTGGAACGGTTGGGTACGCGGCTGATCGCGCAGACCGAGCACCTCCGGGTCCTGGCGGTCAAATCGACATTCCGGGCGCTCGAGCGGCTCCTGAAGGTCCTTTTCCTTAAGCCGGGTGCGGCGCTCAAGTACTTGGCGCGAGACGTGCTGGCCGATTTTCAAGCGCTGGCAGCGTATGCGCGGGCGCGTGATCTCGACGGCTTGGCACGTAAGGCCGCGGCCTTTCTCGAGAGCGTAAAGCAGCTTTCGGCCGCGATGGCAGAGGAGCGGGTCCAACTGTCCGCGCGCATTCTCGCCCATGAGCATTTTCTGCGGTTCCTGGCCCACGGTCAGATCAGCGCATTTGCGCTCACGGAACCGGGTGCGGGCTCCGATACCGGTGCCGTGGCGATGCGCGCGCGGCGCGTTCAGACGCCGGTGACAGAGGATTCGCTGGGTTTTTGGCACTTCACGACCGATCGCGGCGAACGCATCTTGCTCGATGAGCGACGCCTCGACTTCAGTGGTCCGGTGGTCTCATACCGTCTCGCGAATGGCGAGGCGGCGCGCCTAGACGATAGCGCCTGGGATTCGGTGCACCAGACGGGGCGTCGGCGCGTCGTGCGAGACGCGGGTGCATGCCATGAATACGACGATATCGGCGTGCCGAGCACGACTTCGGCGGGCCCTGTCTATGACCACTACGAGTTGTCCGGGGCCAAGATGTGGATCACGAACGGCTCGATCGCCGATCGCTACTGCCTCTATGCGCAGACCGAGTGGGGCGAGACCGGCTTTATGGTCGAGCGACGCTCCGAAGGCCTGCTCATCGGCCATGACGAACGCAAGCTCGGCCAACAGGCCTCCCCTACGAATGAGCTTGGCCTGCAGTCTGTGCGCGTGTGCGTAAGCCATATCATCGGCTATCGCGGTCACGGGCAGGTGAACGCGCTCGAGACCTTGAGTGTCGGGCGCGGTGGTCTCGTGGTCGGTTGTGGGAGCCTCCTTGAGCGCGTTCTTAAGGATTATGGTGCGGTGTTGCGCAAATCCCCAGAGGCGTTGGGTATTATTCTTTACGAGTATGAGCGTATTCGCACCCTTGGTGCGCGCTTGATCGGGCTTATGGATCGCGCGGATCTCCAGTATGGGGGTTTTCGCATAGAGGCGGCCTTGTCTAAGTTTCTTGCCTCCGAAGGCCTCCATCGCGTGTTGTGGGCGCTCGAACAGGCGCGCGGGCCGATGGCTGCGGCCACCGCCGAGTTGATTGAAAAGTGGCGCCGGGATGCGCGCATCCTCAACATTTACGAAGGCACAAACGAGATCCAACGATTCCTGGTCCTAAAGGACCTGCCGACGCTGTTCGCAGGATTTGCCGGCCTGCGGTCGACTGGGAGCGCGGACCTTGACCGGGCGCTACAGGTCTTCGTCGACTTCATGCAACCTCGCGTGGCGGGACTGAAGGCGCGGGTGGCAGTCGACGGCGATTGCGAGCTGGCATGGTTCCCGGTCGTCGACTGGATCGGGGAGCTTTATGTATGGGCCGCGCTCGTTGAGCGCCGCCAAGCTTTGCTGTCCCAGTCGGTCGCGGCCGATTATCTGACCGAATTGGGGACGGTTGAGGCCACACTTGCCGAGGCCGCCCAGGCGCACGCCGAGGCCGTACGCGCGCTCTTTGTCGACGAGTCCTGTTACGAAGATGCGGTACGCAGCCTTGCCGAACGCGCGATCGTGACGCCCGCGATCGCCGAGCCGGGCTTTGATCGCGATTTCTCCGGCCATGTCGTGGTGCTTGTGCGCGGGATCAACGGTTGTGGGGAACAGGATGTGCGCCTCGACGCCGACGATCAGGCCGTCTTAGACCATGCCCTGGCGGCGGCCCAAGTCGCGCCCGCACTGACTGTGACGGCGCTGGTTGTAACCCGCGCGCCCTGCCCCGATCTCGCGCAGCGCCTTGTGGCCGCGGCCGCGCGCGTAGTCGCCGTGATCACTGCGGGTTGGCCGGACCCGGTGGTTCTAGCGACTGCGATCACTGAGCTAAGGCCCGATCTGGTCCTGGCAGGCCCGGCCGACCCGGTCTTTGTGCAGGCCTTAAGCGGCGCCTTAGGTGCCTCGTATGTCGCCGATGTGACCCGGATAGGCGCCCGCGGTCGGCGCGGTTACGGGCTCGTGCGCGCCGGCCGCCATCGACCCATCGCCCACGCGCGCCGCCTGCTCGCGAGCTGCGCGTGGCCTGCCACCGGTCGCAGCGATGACTTTTCCGTAGCGGAGTGGCTTACCGCGTTAAAGCAGCCGCCGGTGGAGATCCGCCAAGTGGGTCTTAAGGTCGTCCGCCGGGCGCATGCCGCCGTGAGTGCGCCGACCCCCACGCAAATGGATAGCCCGCAGGCCTTGGCTCTTTGGTTGATTGCGCAGGGCGGCGGGGTGCCGACGGCGCGCCCCCAGGTGCGACCCGGACGGGTTGCAAGCTACGCGTCCATCATGGCGGTGGTGAATTCCGGGGCGGCGGCGCGCGCCCCCTTGCGGGTGGCTCGCAGCCTCGGCCCGGAAGTTGGCGTGGTGTGGTTGGCGCCCGCGGCCGATTGGGAGCCTCCAGTTGGCGTGGAAGGACCGATGGCGCGGGTCCTAGGCGAGGCTCCGGTTGCGCACATGGCCGATTATCTGGCGTCACGGCTGCAAGCCAGCCAGTTTGTCGTTTTGGGCTGTGAGCAGGCGACGCTCGCCGCCGCCTTGGCGAAGATTTGGGGCTACCCTTTGTATACCGGGGTAGTTGAGCGCCTGGGCGATGACCTAGTGCTCGCCGGCGGCGATCTCACCCGGCTGTCCCCTTGCCCTGCACGGGCCGTGCTCGTGGCGCACAAAAGGGCCGCGGGCCGAGAGCCGCCACCGCCCCTGGTCTGTACGGTAGAGGATTGGCCGGCCGTAGCCGGCGGCCCGGGCGGTTTGGCGCGCGCCCTCGCTCGTCAGGGGGTGGGTGGCCTGGGTGGGGCCCGGGTGATTCTGGATGTGGGCCTCGGGGCCGCAGATCCGACCTTCTTTCAGAGAGGGCTTTTGCAACTAAAGGCACGACTCTCGGCTATGATGGGCTGTAAGGTCGCATTGGGCGCGACCCGTAAGGTCGTCCAGGAGAGTAAGCTCTTATCTTTTGAGCACCAGATCGGCCAGACTGGCGCCCATGTCGCTCCGCAAATTTTGCTGGCTATCGGGGTGTCGGGTGCGCCTCAGCATCTCGTGGGCATTGCGAACACCACGCAGATTGTGGCGATCAACCAGGACCCGCAAGCACCGATCTTTTTCGCCGACCGCGATTCCGGGCCCGTCATCCGGTGCGTAGGTGATGCGCGAGTCTGGGTAGAGGGTCTATTAGCGGCGTTGCCGATGCCGGGGAGTGAGGAGACAGGATGACTGCCAGGGTATTTATCGTAGATGGTGCACGCACCCCGTTTTTGAAGGCTCGCAACGAGCCCGGGCCGTTCAGTGCGGCAGATCTTGCCGTCATGGCAGGCCGCGGCCTCCTTGCCCGCCTACCCGTTCGCGCCGAGGACCTAGACGAGGTCATCATGGGCTGCGTGATCGCAGCCCCCGACGAAGCCAACATCGCGCGCATCATCGGCCTGCGTTTAGGCACGGGCTTTGCCGTTCCGGCGTTTACCGTGCAGCGCAATTGTGCCTCGGGCCTGCAAGCGCTCGCCTGCGCTTTCGATCACATCAGCGCGGGGTGCGCCCAACTCGTCTTGGCGGGCGGTACCGAGGCTATGAGCCGGGCCCCAATCCAATGGAATATGGCCATGAGTCGTTGGCTCGCCCGTTTCTATCGCGCGAAGACCTCTAAACAAAAGCTCCGGTCCCTCATCGATTTCCGGCTAGCGAATCTCAAACCGGTGTTTTCCCTGCTGCTAGGCTTGAGCGATCCAGTTGTCGGTCTGTCCATGGGCCAGACCGCCGAGATCATCGCCCATCGTTTCGAGATCGGCCGGGACGCGCAGGACCACTACGCCATGCAAAGTCATCAACGCCACGCTTATGCGGAGGTCGCTGGACTCTTTCAGGCCGAGATCGAAACCCTCTACGAATCCAACGGGCGGTTCCATGCCGCAGACGACGGCGTGCGCCCCGACACGACACTAGACAAACTCGGGCAGCTAAAGCCGGTCTTTGATCGCCGTTATGGCACGGTCACGTCCGGCAACAGTTCACAGATTACGGACGGCGCGGCGCTCCTCGTGTTGGCAAGCGAATCGGCCGTCAAGCGCCTAGCGCTGCCGGTGTTAGGTGAGATTGTCGATCATGCCTGGGCCGGCGTCGATCCCGCACAAATGGGTCTGGGGCCGGTCCATGCAACGGCAAAGCTTCTGACGGCACATAAACTGGGTATCAACGATCTGGCCCATGTCGAATTAAACGAGGCGTTCAGTGCCCAGGTCCTAGCCTGCCAAGCGGCCTTTGCGAGCGCGGACTATGCGCGCACGGAACTCTCACTGGAAGCGCCGCTGGGGGCGATCGATCCGGCCCGGCTCAATCCAAACGGTGGCGCGGTGGCCCTCGGCCATCCGGTTGGGGCCACCGGCGCCCGGCTGGTTTTGCATCTCGCGCGGTCTCTGCAAGCGCAACCGGGGGCCTTGGGGCTTGCGACCTTATGTATCGGTGGCGGTCAAGGCGGGGCGATGTTGGTGCGCGGAGGGGGCTTGGCATGACGCAGACTAGTTGGTCTTTATCCGAAGCAGACGAAATTGCCGAACTCGTCATCGATGTCCCGGGGCGCCGACACAACGTGCTATCGCGCGAGGCAATAGCCGAGCTAGATCAGATCCTTGCTGGCCTCGAAGGTCGGCCCTTGCGTGGGCTTATTATTCGGTCCACCAAACCCCAGAGCTTCATCGTCGGCGCGGATGTCCACGAATTCCATCGCATACTCGATGCTGCGCGTGCGGCCGAACTGACCCGAGCGGGACAACTGGTCCTGCGCCGCCTGAGCCTTCTGCCTTATCCCTCGGTGGCGGTCGTCCAGGGACTCTGTCTTGGTGGCGGATTCGAGTTGGCGCTTGCTTGCACTTATCGGGTGGCGTGTGATGACGAACGGACGGCCTTCGGCCTCCCTGAGGTAAAGCTCGGCATTCACCCGGGGTTTGGGGGAACAGTGCGCCTGCCGGCGCTCATTGGTGCCTTACCGGCACTATCGTTGATGCTGAGCGGACGGACGGTTCCGGCCCGTCAGGCCCATAAACTGGGAATTGCCGACGAGTGGGTTCCCGAGCGTCACCTGCTTTCCGCTGCGCGCGCGCTCATCAGGCGAGTGCCACCGAAGATGCGCCCGTCTTGGCGCCAAGCCTGGCCCGCGCTCCGGTTTCTGCGGCCCTACGTGGGCGCCTTCGTACGTCGCGGGCTGCGGGCGCGGGTGGAGTGCGCGCACTATCCGGCCCCGTGCCGAATCCTAGATCTTTGGACCCGGCGGGCCTCTTTTGAGGCCGAGGCCTTGTCCTGTGCGGAGCTTGTCGTAAGCCCGACGAGCCGTCATCTCGTGCGCTTCTTTGAGCTTGCGGAGGAGTTGAAGGGCCGAGCGCGCGCCGAGCCCCACCACATCCGGCGCATTCATGTCATAGGTGCGGGCGTCATGGGCGCCGACATCGCGGCTTGGGCGGCGTTCAAGGGTTTTGGTGTGAGCCTTCAGGATCGCGAACCGGAGGTCTTGGCGCGCGCCGTTAAACGGGCCCATGCCCTATTTGGTCAAAAACTCCGCGGACGAGCGGCGCAGGCGGCCCAGGACCGATTGTTTCCAGACATCCAAGGAGACGGTTTAGCGCACGCCGATCTGATCGTCGAGGCGATCATCGAGGATCGCGAGGCCAAGTCTAGCCTATTCGCCCAAATCGAGGAGCGGATCTCCGATCAGGTGTTGATTGCGACCAACACTTCCAGCATTCCTTTAGATGAGTTGGCCGCCGGCTTGCGTGTTCCGGGGCGCCTCGTGGGACTCCACTTCTTCAATCCCGTGGCCAAGATGCAGTTGATCGAGGTGATCGCGGGATCGCACACGGCGCCGGCCGTTTTGGCGCGGGCCCGCAGCCTGGCGGTTGCCCTGGATCGTCTGCCCATCGATGTCCGGAGCTCTCCTGGGTTTCTCGTCAACCGTGTGCTCATGCCCTATCTTCTCGAGGCGGTGTTGCTAGCCGAGGAGGGGGTCGCGCTGGCTGACATTGATCGGGCTGCGGTCGGGTTCGGGATGCCGATGGGACCAATTGCCTTGGCCGACACGGTGGGGCTTGATATCTGTCTCTCGGTCGCGCGGACTTTAAGTGGCCCTTTGGATCTCCCGATACCAGAGCTCCTCGTGCGCAAAGTGGCGGCGGGCGAATTGGGGAAGAAGTCTGGCCACGGCTTTTACACCTACCCGCTTAAGCGGCGGTTCTTTGCGCGCAAGCGATCGGAGCCCGATCCCATGATTCGCGAGCGCCTGATCATGCGTCTCGTCAACGAGGCGGCGCGCTGCGTTCGTGGCTGCGTGGTGCCGGATGCCGATATCGTGGATATCGGCTTGGTCTATGGGACGGGTTTTGCGCCCTTTCGGGGTGGCCCTCTGGGCTACGCGGAGGTTTTGGGGGCAGCTGAAGTGAAGGGTCGCCTAAGCGATTTGAGCGGCCGCTTAGGTGATCGGTTTGTGCCTGATGAGGCATGGTCGCGTGAGAACCTCTTTACACGACGGCCTCTTGCGCGGCCATGATGGCCTTGACGGGCGAAGGTCTGGACACCCTTGCCGCCTTATTCGCCGCGCGCGTCGCGGCGACCCCAGACGCGCGTGCGTATGCGGGGATTGAGCAGGGCCAGTGGCGAAGCTATACATGGCGCGAAGCCGAGATGGAGGTGGGGCGGGTGCGGGCAGGCCTCGCACGTACCGGATTGCTCCCTGGCGATCGGATCGGAATATGCGCCTATAACTCGCCCCGGTGGATATTTTGTGACCTCGGCGCGCTCTCTCTCGGTCTCACCGTAGTCCCGCTTTTCTTCAATGATCGACCCGAGAATATCGCCTATTGTGTGCAAGACGCTGGCGTTCGCCTGTTGTTTGTCGACAGCCCGCCCCCGCCGGAGTTGCTCACCTGTAACTTGAAGGGCATCGTGAGCCTAAAGGAGGTGCCGGGCGTATTGTCGCTGGAGCACTGGCTGCCACCATCCGAGCACGTGCCACCGATGGCTTGCCAAGACCCGCATAGTCTCGCGACGATTGTTTATACCTCAGGGACGACTGGTCGCCCGAAAGGGGTGATGCTGAGCCACAAAAATATTCTTGCCAATGTGGAGGCCTTGCTGCAGGCCATCCCGGAGGTCGCAGCCGGCAACCATAGGTTTCTCTCATTCCTCCCCCTATCCCATATGCTGGAACGTACGGTCGGGCAGTATGTGGCCATTGCGATGGGCGCCGAGACCGTCTTTTCTCGCGGCATCACGGAATTGGGTGCGGACTTGCGGTTGGCGAAGCCCACCATTCTCGTCAGCGTTCCCAAGGTATTTGAACGCAGCTATGCTCGCATCCAAGAGGACTTAAAGACCGCTCCTCGCAAGGCGCGCTGGGTCGCGCGGGCCGCTGCGCTTGGTTTCCGTGTGCACCAAGGAACGGCGGCGTGGACGGACCGTCTGCGCGCGCGCCTCTACGACCTTGTGATCGGCCGGGCGGTGCGTCGCCGCTTGGGCGGCAGGCTCCGCTACGTCTTTTTGGGCGGCGCCCCGGCATCTCCGGCCCTGCTCTCGTTTTTTACCGGCATGGGTCTGCATTTTTTGCAGGGCTATGGCCTGACTGAAACAGCCCCCGTGATCAGCTGTAATCGCCTCGCCGATCGCGACCTGCGTTCCGTGGGGCGGCTACTGCCAGCGATTGAGTTGCGCTTTGCCAACGACGAGATTTGTGTCAGGGGGCCTAGCGTCATGCAGGGCTACTGGCACAGGCCCGAGGCCACCGCCCAGATCTTCGACGGTGATGGATTTCTTCACACCGGCGACCTGGGCCGCCTGGAAAACGGGCTTTTGTACATCACGGGGCGCGCTAAAGACCTTATCGTCCTGTCGAATGGCGAAAAGGTGGCGCCCGCTGATGCCGAACAGGCGATTTTGCAGGACCCAACCTTTGAGCAGGCCTTGGTGGTAGGGGAAGGGCATGGAGAGCTTTTACTTTTGGCGGTTAGCGCGCTTACCGACGAGCAGGCCCTGCGCGACCGTGCAAATGCCCAACTCCACGCCTTTCCTGGGTATACGCGCATCACGCGGGTTCTGCGCGTGAAGGGTCCGTGGACGACTCAAAATGGCTTCCTTACCCCCACACTCAAGGTGCGCCGGCAATGGATAGAGGCCCGCTACCAAGCCGAGATCGCGGCCTGTTACCAAGAAGCCGGCCATGATTCTCCGCCGACCATGCCTCTATGAACTCTCCACCTGACCCAATAATTCGGCACTAGGTGGTGCTTCGTCGTTCGCCAAGCCTGTCACCTTCCAGTCAAGTCGTAGACGCCCGTGAACCGTCAGAAGCCCGCGCCAGCATTGACTTTCCGGCGGGCCTTAATCAACCAAACGGACACTAGCCTACAAAGGAGGCCCCCGGCTCTGCCGGGGAGGCAGTAAAAGTTTGACAAATAGGGGGAGTCCATCGACGAAACCCCCATTCGTGAGCCGCCAAGCTAACGAAGAGGAAATTTCACGAGGGACGAGTATTAAGACTCAAGCCACTCGAAGCGGGAGCGCAAATATCATGTGGTGCTTATCCTGAAATGTCGCCGAAAAACGCTGTATGCGCCATCGCGGCAACATTGAGGCGGGGTCTTCCGCAATCTGGCGGAACGTACGGAGGTGGCGTTCTCCAACTCAACATTCTTCTCTTGCAACACCTGATCCAAGCGCTTGCGCTCGGTCATATCCCGCGCGGCGGCGAATACGCCCCGCAGCTTTCTGTCCCGGTCATAGAAGGTGGCGGCATTGCACGACACGGCAGTTTCCTCGCAGTCCCTGGCGCATACCGTGAGCTCATAGTCGGTGATCTGTTTTTTATCCAACACCAGCATGATACCCGTTTCGGCGCGCCTTGGGTCCGTGAAATAATGCTTAAACGGCGTACCGATCAGCTCGTCGCGCGTGGCACCGGTCAGTGCCTCCATCTGCTTGTTGACATCGGTGATAATGCCTGACGGATCTGTGGTTATGAGCGCATCGACATTGGAATCAATCAGCGAGCGCGTGTAGAACTGCTGGTCACGTAAACGCTGATCAAGCTTCCGCTGTTCGGCTTCGATCACCTTGCGCGCGGTGTTGTTCGTGCCGATCAGCAAGTAACCGATGATTCCGCCTTGGGCATCGCGTAGCGCCGTGACCGACACCACCGCCGGGAAGCGGCTGCCATCCTTGCGGATGTAGGTCAGCTCATGAACTACTCCCGCCAAGCCTAAACGGCTATGGCGTGAGTAGTTCATACCGACCTTGTCCAAAAAAATAGTTATTTTTAGGCCCGCGACTGCTCATAGCCTGGCCAAATCGCACCGCGATTTCCGGTCACGATAAGCGCCCTAAGCAAGTGGCGGGACTGGCCTCGACAGATTCTGTTGCTGGTTCGGATTCCCACGGGTGGGTCAACCCAGCCCGAGCCTGACAATCTACATTTGGCGCGAATCGGCGGTTCGTGTTGCACCCCGGCAAGTGCGAACACGGGCGCGGCCCACAGGCGATCATTGGGGGCCCCTGTCTTTCAGCCAATTCAGAGGAACACGTAAGGCGCACCCATGGCGGCCGTTTAGGCCGGCCGCCCAGGCCCATTATTTTGAGTGCGCCGCCCGCTTGGTTGTTTTTGCTGATTCCGATCTCCTGAGGAGCGACTCGGGGGCCTCTGTGGGTCAGCCCGATCTCGGTCCCCGAGGCACTATTTCAGATCAGCTCGAATAACGCGCCATTTCCCCCCTTGACGGCGTATAGGTTCGTGTTCGGTGGGAATGAACTCCGCGGCCCTTCGCCGATTGGTGTCGGCGTAACGGAGTAAGGATCGTCCAACTCGGTGGCCCACAAAAGCTAAATAACGCACCAACAGGGCCGTTATCAGCGGGCCCCATCTATCACCATAAACAACGCCAATACAGCGAGTTGTGCGCTTCGCAATCCAACAACACCCCATGAGGCGCCAGGCCTGCACGCTATGCCGAACCCGCGGACCACCAGCAGGGGTTCGTGAACCCTTTGCCGGTCTCGGCCCATACTTCTGGTGCCGCCAAATTTTCTTCATGATTAGGTCGGGCAAAGTGCCCCGTATGGACTATTATAGATAGGGTGGGGGTGCGGCATGATATCCCCGACCCATTTAACATCCCGCCGCTGAAGCTGCTTGGTCGAGATCGGGCAGTGGAGGTCGACGTTTAGCCTTTCGACTAACATGATGATCAAAGATCTCTTAAGCCACGCCCGCATCTTGCTAGACGACCTTCCTAGCATCGAGATCCTCGTCGAGGCGGATCCGGCTATGGAAAACAAGGTTATCTACATGAACCAGGCGGCCCTCCGCGCCATGGAGCTGCATCACGCCGCCTTCGCGCAGGCACTACCTTTCGGCGCTGTGCATCCGGCCGTCGGCGGGTCTATCCACCAGTTTCATAAAGATCCTGAAAGGGTCCGCCGTATTCTGCGCAAACTTGGCCAGGGGCCCGGGGCACCCCATGAAACCGAGCTCACTATAGGCGGGACCGCGTTCCTGGCGCGCCTGTCCGCGGTCATCGACGATGGCAAGGTGATTGCTTACCATAGTTCGTGGCAGGACATCACCCAACACAAGGCCCTTCAAGACTCCTCGGCCAAGAACGAGGCGCTGCTGAAAAACGCAAGCGACGGCATCCATGTCCTCGACGAAAATGGGTTTCTTCTTGAGGCGAGCAACCAGTTCTGCGCGATGCTGGGCTACTCTCGCGATGAAATGCTGGGGATGCATGTCTCTCAATGGGACGGTATCAAGAGCGAGACTGAGCAGCATGAGTTCGTGACGCCGAAATTCTCCACCCAGGGTCTGAAGCGTTTCGAGACCAGTCACCGCCGCAAGGACGGGAGCGTTCTCACTGTGGAGATATCCAGAACGCCCATTCAGATCCAGGGTAAGTGGGTGCTGTTCTCGTCTTCCCGTGATATTACCAAGCGCAAGGCGCTGGAACATTCACTGCAGGCGAGCCTTGCGTATCAACGGCAGCTCACCAATTTCAACATACTCTTAAGCGAGGCCAATCAGGCTATTGCCCGAGCGGAAGACGAATCATCCCTACTCCAGGAGCTCTGCCATTTGGCGGTGCTGCATACCAATATCCGGCTCGCCTGGGTGGGCAGGCCCGATGAGCATGGGAATTTTCAGGTGCTGGCCCAGGCTGGTGATACCGAATACCTGGATGGGGTCCGAATATCCACCCGACCAGGTGAGCTGGCGGCCGCGGTGGTGACGAGTCAGGCATGGCGCACGGCGGCGCCCGTCTACGACTTTAATCTGCTTGCGGACACCAAGGAGTCCCGTTGGGCGGAAAGCGCCAGGCGCCACCATCTTGAAACGAGCACGGCCATACCGCTTCGCCGCAACGGCGCACTCTGGGCCATCGCGAATTTTTATCGAGGCAAGGAGGGCCTATTTAATCCAGATACCCGCGGTATCCTAGAGGAGCTTAGCAGAAACATCGGCTTCGGGCTGGATCGCTTGGATCTTGTTCACCGAGAACGCGATGCGCAAGTATTCAACGCCGCCCTGTTAAATAATTTGAATGTTGGCGTGAACGTCATGCGCTACCCAGATCGGATTATCGAGCAGGTCAACGAGCAGATGCTGGACATGTTTAAGGCCCCCAGCAAAGATGCCTTAGTCGGCCACTCCTCGCGCGTCCTCTATCCCGACACCGAAACCTACGAAAAGACCGGCCAACTTGTGGGGCCGGTCATCAAGTATGGCAAGGCGGCGCTACGCGGCGTGCACTTCCAAAAGCTAGATGGCACCCCCATTTATATCGATTTATCTGGGCAAAGGATGCGCGCGCGCTCGGGCGACCAGGAGCGGCTTGTCTGGACGATGGTGGATGTCACCGAGCGCCATCACAACGAAGAGATGATCCGTCAGCTGAACGCTACTCAGGAATCCCTTCTAGCCAATACCGCCACGGGCATCCATTTGGTGGAGTATCCACAAGGGATTATCCGCGAGGTCAATCAAGGGTTTCTCGATATCTGGGGCTACGTAGACGCACATGAGGTTATCGGTCGCCCGATCCAAGATACCTATCCTTGCGGCGAAGAAGGCCAGGCCATGGCCACCCTCACGCAGCAGATATTGTCTGAAGGCGGCGGTTCGCTGCGAAACCTCGTCCTAAAACAAAAAAACGGTCGGCTAGTCTACGTGGACATTTCCGGCCGACGGCTGCTGACGGACCAAGACCACCAGCTTATCGTTTGGACGTCCATGGATGTCACGGAGCGGCACAATCTCACCGACGAGCTATCCCGTCAATCGACCACGGATCTGCTAACTAACCTCCCCAATCGTCGTGCCCTGGATCTGGAGCTCGATCGCGCCACGGCGCGTGCAGATCGGACTGAAAAGCTGCTCGCAGTCTGCATGATGGACCTAGACGGGTTCAAGCCCATCAACGATACCCACGGCCACGACGCCGGCGATCTAGTGCTCCAGGTCCTGGCCAAACGTTTGCAGGAGGGGCTGCGCAAGACGGACTTCGTCGCCCGTCTGGGCGGCGATGAGTTCGTTCTGCTCGTAAACGACATTAGCAATCTGGCCACATTGGACGGTCTTCTCGAAAAAATGGGCACTACGGTTCGCGCGCCCATCATGCTGGCAAGCGGCGAGGAGGTAAGCATCGACCTAAGCCTCGGGGTGGCGCTGTATCCGTTCCAGGAGGGCGATAACCCTGACGCACTCTTGCGTTTGGCCGACCATGCCCTCTATGAAGCGAAGGCACACAAGGAAGATCGTATTCGTTCCTGGGCGGTCTATGGACACCCCAGCCCCAAAAAACTCAACAACTATCAGCAATGGTTTAGGGGGGGTGGTCTCGTGGTCTTTTACCAGCCCATCCTAGACAGCCGCTCCCGCCTCATCGTCGGCATGGAGGCCCTTGCACGCCTGCAGGCTAGTGACGGGCGCGTTATCGTGCCCGATGAGTTTCTGTCCCACTTCAACAAGGACGATCTCTTCGATCTCACGCATCAGGTGTTCCTGCAGGCTCTTGCCGATATGGGGCGTATCGATATTGAGCGGCCGGATGATCTGCGTCTCTGGATTTCAGTGAACCTAGACCCTTCCTCCCTAAATGACGCCTTCATGGCCTATCTGCGGGCGGCGCTAGCAAGCAATGTCACGGTGCACAAACGCATAACATTCGAAATATTGGAGGGCGGGGAGTTTTTGAATACCGACGCGGCCATGCTCAGGTTAGAGAAGCTACGGGTTTCCGGGGTGCGTATCGCCTTAGATGACGTGGGCAGCGCCTACTCCTCGCTCCTGCGCCTAAAGACTCTTCCTGTAGATGAGATCAAACTGGATCAAAGCTTCGTTCGCACGCTAGAGGATCGGCCGGAAGATCTGTATTTTGTGACCACTATGCAGAAGCTCGCGGAAAACTTTGGCGTACACCTTGTGGTAGAGGGAGTAGAGACCGACGACATCCTTGATGCACTGACCGTTCTAGACGCGGGGATTTTTCAGGGGTACACCATTGCCAAACCCATGCCGATAGATGAGGTGTTAGAGTTCCTGAAGCGCCCGCCAAAAGAGCGCCGCCAGCATCCAACCGGCCTCTTTGGTCTCTATGCTGCGCTTATCGTTCACAACGAGAGCCTTAGAAGGGCCATTCAACAAGACCCCCTATTAGCTGGCCACATGCCGCTGTCGGATGCCAATGTCTGCCGTATCACAAAAGACCTCCGTCGCTTAGGTATCTTAGAGGGCAGCGTGATCGACCGGCTGCACATGGATTACCACAAGGCCATGGCGGCCATGGACGGGCGCATTATCGGCTCCCCAAACGACAACGACTGGAACGAAACGCGCATCGCAGAACGGAACCTGCTCGCGGCCGTCATAGGCGAATACCACCGAGGCAAAAGTGCGTGACCGGAGGCGGTCCGAACACCTTTCCCGGGGCCCACAAGTCTGTTCCCCGTCTAGGCATTACTATTTGATCGCCGCCACTAGCGTCGCCGGGCGACGCCACGATCGTGCGTCCCCGCGCTAAGGGCTGAGCGGATTTTCGGGGGGCCGAGTTGCGTTTTTGGGCGCGGTGCGGGAATCACAAGAAACGGCGTATGCGGTGGGGATCGGCAGGCATCGGGGTGCATCGCCAGAGCGGAGCGATGACTCTCGGCGTTGCGTGCAAATGTCGCGCGGCTCAGGTGTCCCGCTCAGAGCATCTCGGGCCTGAACTGAGCGCGGCGACTGATGATCTTGCCCGACACCATGAATATGCCGTCCCCCGTATAGTGGAGGGTCTCGGGGTGCTTTGGTGATATCGCCACGATCGCCCTTACTACCTCGAAGATAAAGAAGTTGTATTTATCCACTAGGCCATCGTCTGCTAACTTGCACTCGAAATTGGCATAGCACTCGCGGATGAGTGGCGCTTTGACTTTTTGGGCTCGCTCCGTTGTCAGATGGAAGCGTTCGAACTTGTCGACCGAGGCACCTGAGGAGTTGCCGATGCCGACAACCGCATCCACCATGGATGTGGTCGGCAGGTTGATCACGCATTCTCCGCTGGTCCGGATGAGATCGAAACTGTAGTTCCCCGCGGAAATGACACAACCCAGCAAGGCCGGCGTGAACTCCATGACCGTATGCCAACCCATGGTCATGATGTTGGTCCGGTCGTTAGCAGCGGAGGATACGAGTACAATCGGGCCAGGCTCCAGGTAGCGCCGCACTTGTGAGACAGGTAAGTCTATTTTGTGATAACGGTTCGTCATCGCCCACCTTTTCCACGGAGACCACACAGTCCATACTATGATAGTCCAGACGCCTATCTGCCCAAAGCCTATCCGGCCCAGGCGCCTATACGGCGGGTGCCCCATCTTCCCGTAACCGCAGGTAGCCATATTTGGTGTTGGGCACCGGACAGACACGTAGATGATGGGCAGGGCCCCATGC
Organism: Acidiferrobacter sp.; assembly: GCA_035530915.1. Classification (GTDB taxonomy): domain Bacteria; phylum Pseudomonadota; class Gammaproteobacteria; order Acidiferrobacterales; family Acidiferrobacteraceae; genus Acidiferrobacter. The sequence goes on from DATKTV010000032.1 coordinate 43,535, forward strand.
GAAGCTTATGACGAATGGGGCTATCGACTGCCCAGGTCGTGGCATGAGCGGGCGCTGTTGCGCGGGTGCCCTGTTAAAAAGCGCGAGGAAGCGGGCCTGGGGCGATGTGTCCGATCGAACAATATCCGGTGTCGAGGTAGTCTTATGGGTCTGATGAATAAACTTGAAAGACGATTTGGCCGATACGCGATCGCTAATCTCATGGTCTACATCGTGGGCACCGAGGGGGTGGCCTTTCTCCTGGCCCACAGCCCGAACGGTGCGCGGTTCATAGAGCAACTCCAGTTCGTTCCGGCCCTCATCTTGCGTGGCGAGGTCTGGAGGCTTATAAGCTTCGTCTTCATCCCGCCCGGGTACTCGATCTGGGTGGTTTTCATTCTCTACTTTTACTACTTTCTGGGCACGCGGTTAGAGCAGGAGTGGGGCGATTTTCGATTCAATATCTATTACCTCACAGGTATGGTCGCCACGGTGCTCGCGGGATTTCTTACCGGCCAGAGCATCGGCGCGGGTTATCTGAATCTCTCACTTTTTCTGGCCTTTGCCACCATTGACCCAGACTATTCGATCCTTCTGTTTTTCGTGCTTCCCGTCAAGGTCAAGTACCTAGGTTGGCTCGCCTGGCTTGCGGTGGCGGCCAGCGTTGTGGTCGGGTCATGGTCTAGCAAAGTATTGGTGCTCGTTGCTATCCTGAACTACTTCCTCTTTTTCGGTAGAGATATCGCCCTTCGCTGGAAGGGCCGCGCCGCCTCCTATCCGCGAAGGCGGGCCTTCAAGGCCCAGATAAGCCAGTCGCAGGCCGCCGTTATTCACAAGTGCGCCGTGTGTGGCATGACGGAGAAAGATGACCCGCGGATGGACTTCCGATACTGCACGCAGTGCCGTGGACACTATGAGTATTGCATGCCGCACTTGAAGACCCACGAACACCGCATGGAGTAGGGCCTCGCGGAGGACCGAGCGCCCCGGTAAATCGCGCGCCTGGCCATTTGCTGGACGCGGCCACTGATTTGGACGGGATTCCCCTAGTGATTTTCCGCGAGACGAAAAAGAAGGCGGCCGCCGATGGCCGTGTGCGCCCTCAAGGGTATGTTTGGCGAGTCGGCATAATGAAAAGTTCGTGGATATTCACATGGCGCGGCTGTGCAAACGCAAATACTACGGCGTTGGCGACATTCTCGGCCTGCAATGCCTCTATAGCATCACGGCGTTTTTGCATGGCCTTAGGCGCAACGTTGTAGCCCCACTGGGTATGGACTTGACCCTTGGCAACCAGCTTGCCTTCGCGCTCCCATCGTCGAACCGTCTGGGCAGACCTGCCGATACGTTTTGCGAACTCGCCCATGCGGTATGCTTTACTCATAATGAATAAGTATCGTAACCGCTCCATAAACCCCACCCCCCAAGCCCCACCAAGCCTTGTAATCTGTCGGCATATCTGCATACAAATCAAGCATCAGTTAATTGCCTGCACACGCCGCTGGAAGCCCTCTGCCGGAGTACGGCGGCAAAATGGGCGTGCGAGGCGCTGGAATTCAACGGTGCGGCGGATCATGTGCATCTGCTCCTGGCTTTGACACCGAAAGCGCTCCCATCGGCATTTGTGAATAATCTAAAAACGGTTACCAGCCGATTGCTGCGTAAAGAGTTTGCCGATCATTTGAAACAGTATTATTGGAGTAAGCCGGTATTCTGGAGCCGCAGTTATTGCATCCTCACGGTGGGTGGTGCGCCACTGTCCGTGCTCAAACAATACATTGAACAGCAGGAAAGACCGGAATGATCGCCCTGCGGGCGATAGCGCCGCTTCACCACCCCCTAAACCGCTACGCGGTTATAGGCCGAGCACTGCGGCGCGTTCTGGTAGATCATGGACGGCGTTTTCTTGGGCGGCCACCGCCATTGCGCGTACGTGCGCGGGCCATGCGTGATCGGCCCCAGTCTTTCCGTAGCCCCCGCTGGCAGCCCACGCCTTGGACGGTCATGGCGGTTAGGTCTAAGGCTTGACAAAGTTGGGCATTGGCGCCGTAATCCCTTCCTTTAATAAGGCAGCCGAACCTTGTGAGACTCAAGCGCATATTGTGGATCGTGGGCGGCCTCACGTGGGCGGGGGCCTGCGTCGCTCATGTCGGTCTTGTCCCTGGGGAATGGCGTATCGACGCCCACACCAGCGCCGGGGATTTGCATCGCTCGGCATGCTTGACGGGCCATCGCTCCGTGGTCCAAATCCTGCGCCGGAACAATAGTCAGTGTCATGTCGTCGGCCCGATCATTATCCATGGGACCCAGATCGCGGTCACCGAGGACTGCAATATGGGATCGCCCGGGGGGCGACCCGCGATGAATATCAGGATAGTGGCGCATCTGCAAATACAGGCCGACGGGCGCGGATTTACCGGGACGACACACACCATCATGGCCACACCCTTTGGCAACATCACCGAGCACGAGCAGATATCGGGGGTCCGTACCGGGGCCTGCACTAGTCGCTAAGGTCGGTGCGCGGTCGGGAGGACGTGGCGCGATATGGGGCGCGACCTCTTAAGCCCGGCACCTGGGCCCTTAGCTAGGACGAAATACCGCCAGATCCTCTTTGTGCCAATAACCGACGCAATCGTCCTGTGCCGAAGCCAGCCACAAGAACGGTGTCTCGGAAAACCGGGCTTCGAGCGCCCCACGGCTTGCCCCCACCTCCAGGACCAAGCGACCACGCGCGGTCAGATACTTGTGGGCTTGATACAAAATGGGCAGCACGAGGTCTAGGCCATCGGGGCCGGCGGCGAGCGCAAGTCGAGGCTCGCGCCGATATTCGATGGGCAAGTCGCGCATCTCGTCATCCGTGACATAAGGTGGGTTGCTCAAGATGAGGTCGTAGCGACGCCCAGACAGGGCCGCAAAAAGGTCGGATGAAACGATTCGCACCCTATGGCCTAGGCCGTGGAGACGGACGTTGCGGGCCGCCACCGCCAGGGCCTCGGGTGAAATATCGACGGCGTCGACCTGGGCGGCCGGGTAGGCGAAGGCCGCGCTGATGGCGATTGCGCCACTTCCTGTACAAAGGTCCAGAATGGAACGGATGCCGGCAGGCGCCAGCGGCGATGGATCTCCCGGAAACAGGAATTCGCCGATGAGAGATCGTGGCACAATGACGCGTTGATCGACGTAGAAGCGCCGGCCGGCAAACCAAGCCTCCCGTAACAGATAACTCAACGGTGCGCGCGTTCGGATCCGCGCGGCGAGCAGTGTGCGCATGCGGGCCCGCTCGCGCGTCGTCGGGGTCGCCATAAGCTTGTTGGCAAGCATTCCCGGCGGAATTTTCATAGCACCTGCAACCAACCACGCAGCCTCGTCGCGGGCGTTGTCGGTTCCGTGACCGAAGCCGACATGGGCGCTTGCGAGGCGGCGTTCGACATATAAAACATAGTCCCGAACCGTGCGGGGTGCGCCGTAGCTCATCGGCCGGCAACCCTTGGCGCGATCGCATGTGCCAGGTCCTCGCGGATCGCCGCCGCCGATTCTCGCATTTGTCTTTGCTCGTCTGGATTCAAGGGAAGCTCCACGATTCTTTCTATTCCTTGCGCGCCGATCACGGCAGGAACACCCATAGATACCTTCGACTCCCCATATTCGCCGTCTAGTACACAGACGCAGGGCAAAAGGCGACGACGATTATGAACGACAGCATCAATCATGGCGGCAATCGCAGCGCCCGGGGCGTCGTAGGCGCTGCTGGTCTTTTTAAGCGCCAGGATCTCCGCACCCCCACCGCGCGTGCGATTTACGACCCGGTCAATCGCATCGGCATCAAGGAACTCGCTGATGGGTATGCCGCTTATCGTGCTATAGTGCGTTAGGGGGACCATCGTGTCCCCGTGTCCGCCGATGACGAGTGCCCGCACGTCCCGCACCGAGAGGCCGGTTTCAGCGGCGATGAAGCCCGCCATGCGGGCCGCGTCCAATGTCCCGGAAAGCCCAAAGACCCTGTTTCTGTCAAAGCCGCTTTGAAGCCACGCAATGTGCGTTAGGACATCTACGGGGTTAGTCACGATGATCAGCAGAGCGTGCGGCGCCAAGGCGCTAGCCTGTGTTGCGATCGCGCCGATAATGGGCGCATTGACATCCAAGACATCGGCGCGCGACATCCCCGGCTTGCGGGGTAGCCCGGCAGAAACTACTATGAGGTCGGCATCTACCATGGCGCCTAGGTCGGTGCTACCCCGAATCTGCGTGTCAAAACCAAAGAGCGGGGCGCACTCGGCGAGATCTAGGGCCGTTCCCTGGGCCGCCCCCTCGCGCGTATCGATCAGCACTAACTCTTGGCAGAGCTCCTCTTTCGCGAGAATCTGCGCGGCCGATTCGCCAACGCGCCCGGCGCCTACCAAACAGATCTTTTTCATGAAACGCCCTTTTTCGCGACCCTCAGTCGAGTATAGCTGACCATCCGTGCCCTCAGGCGCTGGAGAGTTTTTGCGGCGGATAGTGTGCGGGGTAGGGCGCCTGGGCGACACCCGTGTCGATCGCCGCCTGCGCCACGGCTGGCGGCACCCATGTCAGCAGGCGCGGGTCAAGCGGCGTGGGGATAAAGTAATTGGGCCCATATTCCAGGTGATCTAGACGGTAGGCCTTCAAGACTTCTTTGGGTACCGAGAGTTTCGCCAGCGAACTTAAGGCATGAACGGCGGCGAGTTGCATGGCCTGATTGATGTGCTTGGCCCGAACATCGAGCGCGCCCCGAAAAATGAATGGAAAACCAAGGACATTGTTGATCTGGTTGGGGTGATCGGATCGTCCGGTCGCCATGAGCAGATCCGCACGCGCGGCGTGTGCGACCTCGGGCGAAATCTCCGGGACCGGATTGGCTAGCGCAAACACGATCGGGCGCGGCGCCATGGCCTGGATCATGCCCGTATCGACCAAATCCGCCGCCGACACCCCAACGAACACATCCGCGCCTTCCATCGCCTCGCGCAGGTTCCGCAAAGGGGTTTTGTGCGCGAACAGACGCTTGTAGCTGTTGAGGTCGGTGCGCTCGCTATGGACGACGCCACGGCTATCGACGACCGTAATATTCTCTAGGGTCGCGCCCAGGGTCAGCAAAAGGCGCATGGACGTGAGTCCGGCGGCCCCGGCCCCGAGACAAACGATCCGGGCGGTCTGGAGGGGTTTCCCTTGGAGTTCGAGCGCGTTCAACAGCCCTGCGCACACAATCACGGCGGTTCCGTGCTGGTCGTCATGGAAGACGGGGATCGAGAGGCGTTCGCTCAGGGCTTTTTCGATAACGAAACAGGCCGGCGCGGCCACGTCTTCGATGTTGATGCCCCCAAACGTCGGCTCAAGAGCCGCTACAATCTCAATGAATTGTTCGGCGCTAGTCGCATTGATCTCGAGATCGAAGACGTCAATATTGGCAAAGCGTTTAAATAGGACCGCTTTGCCCTCAAGGACAGGTTTGCTCGCAAGCGCCCCTACGTTACCGAGCCCCAGGACCGCGGTTCCATCGGTGACGACGGCCACTAAGTTGCCCTTCGCTGTATAGCGGTAGGCATCCTCCGGATTGGCCGCAATGGCTCGCACTGGCTCGGCGACCCCGGGGGTGTAGGCGAGCGCCAACTCCGCTTGCGTGTTGCAAGGCTTTGTGGGGGTTACGGCAATTTTTCCAGCAGGCAGGGCCGCATGGTACTGAAGCGCTGCTTCACGCGCGTTTTCGGCCATGTGCCCCGGGGATTACTTGCGTAAGCCGTACTTTTGGCGGAATTTCTCGACACGCCCACCGCTATCGACAATTTTCTGCTTACCCGTGTAAAACGGGTGGCAGCCGGAACACACCTCGATCCGCAAGTCGTGGCCGAGCGTAGAGCCCGTCTTAAATGTGTTCCCGCACGTGCAGGTCACGGTGATGGTCTGGTATTCAGGGTGAATATCGGCTTTCATGGTCCGCCTCGCTTAAGGGCGTTCTGCTGATGCAAAGAGGCCGCACTATAAGGAAAAGTCTAACCGCACGCAAGGCCCGCGCCTTACTCGAGTACAGTTTTCCCCACTTTGACCGCTAAGGCCACTAAGCCCGCGGGCCTAAATACCGCGCAGCCGGGCCTCGACGCCCCTTTGGCCCATGCCAGTTCCTTGTTTGGGACCCCCGGCTGTCGACATCGAAGGCCGCATATCCAAACCAATAGGGGTACAAGGCCCACCTTTTCGGGAATCTGCTAGCACAAACGCAGGCACTATCACTAGTAGGGTGTTTTCGTAAAAAGGGGGTGGTTCTACTAGGCTTAAAGCTAGGTCTGGATGGCGTGATTGCCCAAGGGTCCCTGGCGGGCAAATATTTAAGCGCCGGCGAGCGGTAATGCCGCCACTGTGGTTCGCCTAGGGGGGATCGGATGGTCTGACCAGCGACCCAGATCCGCGCAGCATATCCATGCTGCGCGGAGGTTTGGTCGATTACGGCCGCGTGAGGCCGTCTTTTCTCAGGATGCGCGTAAACGCGGGAGACTCCATCGTCTTGATGAAATCCCGGCGTGCGGCGCGTTGACGGGCCGTAAAGTGCCCTTTGATCCTGATCAGATAGCCGCTACCGATCTTGTTGCCAGGAAGTGGCCGGGGGTCCGCCAGCGTTCCGCCCAGCGGGATTAGCGTGAACTCATGCGGGAACGAGGCCTTGGTGTATTTGCCCAACTGATACATGATCATAGCCACGTCGGCCTTGCCATAGGCGACAGACCATGGCTCGTCGCGATGGTGAATGCGTGCCCCGAACAACCACTTATCCTTGATGTGGCTATTGAAGATCGCATTGAACAGGCGATTTGCGGTCCACCCTTTGGGTGGGTGCGGGTCATGTTTCGCGATCTCGTAGATCGACCCCGCATAGTTTAAAAAGGCCCCCCGCTCATTATAGGGGTTGGGTGTCACAAGGTGCACATCGGGCCGGCCCAAATCCCATACGCTACGGATGTGCAGCGGATTGCCGTACTTGACGAGCAGCACATTGCCGCGGCCTTTGAAAATGGGGATGGCTTGGCCTTCCGTAAAGCCACGCGCCTTCAGTTTGTTGATCAATGGCGGCGCGGCAATCGCTACGCTTGGGCGACAGTGGAGATAGAGGTTGCCGAAGCTCAGATCATTGTGAGCGAGCTGCGGGAGGGCTATCGGGGGACTTGTCGAATAATACCAGCTGCGAATTGTCCGACCGTAGCGGGGCAGTAAGACCGTGTGCCACAAGGTCTCTAGCGCCATGTGGTAGTTGCCTTCGGTTGACACAACGAGGTCGATGCCCCGACAGGCTCGCCCCTCGATGTTGCCGTGAAGGTCATACAGCAGATCTGCGGTCGGATCGGTAAGATCGGCAGCCGCTGGTTTGGCGTTGCGCGGCCATATCAACAGATGTGGCGTATCGGCCGTGGGGTGCCCGTGAATCATGGGCGCCCCTGGGATTTGCGGTATCCCGTGCGCGTAGGCGCACGTCATCATGGTGCTTAGAAATACCCCTCCTAGTAAACCCTTCCATTCTTTCTTATTCATGGTTATCCTTTTTTCTCCATGTTTTTATGGGGCCATTAGCCTTGCGGTTGAGAGCCCTTCGTTTTTTGCGTCTATTTCTAGGTAACGATTGATGCTAGCGGCGTAAATCGTTCCCCATTGCGCATCCAGACCTTGATCCACGTCCTTATAGTCAGCCGGGTGTCCGTCAACTAGTGGCAGGCCGTGAGAGTACCGCTTGCGCAACGGCATCATCGCTTTTTCACCCGCCGGACTCAAGAGTGCATGGACAATGGTCGTGCGCACGGACAAGGGCAGTTTGGCGCTTACGGTAAATCCCTGATTCGGATAAGCCGGCCCCTTTTTTAGTATCGTGACCAGCTGGTGGTGGGGATCAAGAGACTCGATCGTAAGCTTCGGTCCAATACCCAAGGTGCACGAGTGATTTCGCACGGCCTTAAAGATGGGCGTCCAGCCGCTGGTGTTGCGAATAAAGGGCTGCCTCGACGGGTTTCTAAAGAGGCTTGTTACCCATAACGTCCCGAAGTTGGGTACGGGCGGCGCACATAGCGAGGCGCCGTTCGCGGCCTCTTGCAGGTTTGTCACGGGGGAGCCTTTCCAGGTGTAGAGACGCCAGTCTTGGGGTTGTGGTACGCGTGGCCCTATAGTTTGATCCAAATGGATCATACGCCACGCCATAAATTGCGGCCCATCAAAATAGATGTCCGCATGGTCCTCCCATATCCACAACTCGTAGGTAAGCCACCCATTTGGGTGCTCATAGACGACCTTATGCCCGAGCACCTCTGTAAGGAAGGCGGCGATCGGCCCGTAGACACGCATGCCCTGCGCCTCGGTTTCACGCGGCGCGGCGACAAAGACGTATGGTCTCGAGGCCCCAGGATTCTGGAGAGCGCCAACGGTCTGGCCGCTCCAGGTCATGCCAAGCACAGCTGCCCATATTGCTACAAATATTCGAATATCCTTATACACGGGCTCACCTCACGGAAAATCATACGACTGTATGGTCCATACAACGGTAAATGTTAACCCTAGCAGGCGCACCGTATTTCGCCAGTGCGGAATCGTCCGCTGGTCTGCCATACCATGCCGCACCGCCGTGCTCCAATTGCCCAATGGCTGGCAGACAACCATCCACCAGGACGGGCCCCTTTATAACCGCGGGCCTCTTTACCGTGACCTCAATGTGAGCAGCTTATGGTATTTCCACTGTTGCTCGAATGGCGTCTAGGTCTCGGTACGCGAACCAACCCGATAAACGGGCACTCTTATGCCGTCCCCGATGTTCGCGTCAGGGAGGGGCTGTATTGCTTTGTTATATAAGACGTATTGTTTACTGTTGGCGGCGTCTTGAGGCCGTTCTGCGGTACGTCGTTGCATTAAGACGTAGAGGCCACTGTGCCTTGGTCGGAACAACGAATAGTTGCGGCGATGGCTTTGTGCGGTGCGGTCGGCCGACTGGGGATCCGGGGCGGCTCTTGCGGTATGGGTGCGCTGCCGGGCGGGTCGCGCCAGCAAACGCTAAAGTGTCGGTATGGTCCGACCAGCGGCGTATGCCCCAAGCCCATGAAGACCTCGCTATCATTTCATCGCCAGCGGGGCTCGCGCGCCATGGGCGTTAGTTCGGCATGATGCCCTGTTCCCCGTACCTCCTTGATCACCGAGCCGTTCCCTCGCCCGCATCCCACGTCTGGTCGGCGCGCACTTTTCTCTACCGGCCCACCGAGCCGGGTTGCGTGGCTGCAGCCAAGGGCACGTGCGTGCCTAATGGTGGGGAATCGGTGTTCATTGGGGGCAGGCGGCAGTCATTTGGGGCCTTCGCTTCCCTAACCGCGATCCTCTTCGTCCCCAAAGGGAAGCTCGCATTGGCGCCCAACCGGTGCCGTTCGGGACTGTGCGGGCGCGAGTGCTCCTATCCGGATCCCCAGTAGACGCAACTTCTGATCCAGGTGGACCCGGCGCAAGCATTCGCGGGCCGCAGTCCTGATAAGGATCGCATCGGCAGTTGGGTAGGGGATGGTATGGTCCCGAGTAACCGTCTTGAAGTCAGCGTAGCGTAGCTTGATGCCGACCGTGCGCCCCATATGGTGTTTCCGGGTCAGGTCTTCAGCCAACCGCTCGCACAGCATCGTTAATATCTCGGAGAGCAGTGCCCGATCCTCGCGCGGGTGGAGATCGCGCTCGAAGGTCGTCTCGCGGCTAAGTGATTTCGGCCGGGTACGCGCGGCCAACGGACGGTTGTCTTGTCCCTGGGCGCAATCGGCCAGCCACCGCCCAAACCGTGATCCAAATGCACCCTCAAGAAAATCTCTATCCGTTGCGGCGAGATCTCCTATGGTCATGATCTGTAAGGCCGCAAGTCTAGCCGAGGCCTTCGGTCCGATCCCGTTGATTTTGCCCACCGGCAGCGGCCATAGGCGCGCGCGGATATCGGCATGACTTAGTAAAGTGAGACCATCGGGCTTATCGAGATCGGAGGCGATTTTTGCCAGGAGTTTATTAGCGGCGATGCCGAGCGAGCAGGAAAGGCCTGTGGCTCCCTTGACGGCATCCTTTAGACGCTGTCCCAAGACGACCGCATCCATAGCCGAATCCGTGAGATCTATGTAGATTTCGTCAATTCCACGATCTTCTATAGTGGGCGTAATGGCCGCCACGGTCGCTTTAAAGAGTGCCGAGTAGTGCCTGTAGGCATCAAAGCTCGCCGGCAAAAGAACGGCATCGGGCGCGTATTGCGCTGCTTTCATGATACCCATGCCCGAGAATACGCCGAGTGCGCGCGCCTCATACGTGGATGTCGTCACCACGCCACGGCCCTTATAGTCGCCTAGTCGCATGGGCTGACGGTCCTCGCGGTCGGGCTCGGTAGGGCGCCTCCTTCCCCCTATCACCAACGGTATGCCTCGCAGCTCGGGGTGGCGCAACAGTTCCACGGAGGCGAAGAATGCGTCCATGTCGAGATGGCCAATGCACCGAGGTCTGCTATTCACGCCCCCATTATAGCGCATCGGACATAGGGGTCATTTGTCCGCGCACTCGCTTTCGGTAAGGCCCCCAACCGCCGTTAGTAGCTGGTGATCCTAAGGCGTTGGTGGCACCGCCTTGATCCGGGCAATTGGCGTTAACGAGACGCGAATTGAGCCAGGACATCCAGGTCGTGGCAATGATGAGATTCGTCCCGCGCGCACCGCTAATGTAGGTCGGGATGTGTTGCCGGGACCGAGCTTCTCGGACACGAAATTCGTTCGCTATCGGCGTAGCAAATGGATCTTTGTGCCGGCATTTATGGAGAGCGCCGTGCAGGGACTCCCGACTGCGGCTGGGCCCGCACGCGCAACCGACCGAGGCGACCGAGGTCTTGGGTGGTGCCTCCATATCGCCACCGACGGTAAGCCGCCGCTGGCTGGCCTCGATCCCTGCGTCCGTGCGCGGCGTCTCATTGCGCAACTACCCTGTTGCCCTGGTTGGTACCCCGCATGTTCGCCGTGAAGGACGGCCGGTTGCTTCAGTCCCGAGGGTGGGCGCGGTCTAGCTCAAGCGAGCCTTGTGCTGCAATACCACCGGCAACGGTCGGCGGTCCCTTCAGTATCCATTCGAACGCGACTCCGATCAGCGCCCCTACCACCGGCCCAATCACGTAAATCCAGGTCGTCTGCAGATCACCGCGCAACAGGTCCGGCGCAAACGAGCGCACTGGATTCATGGAGGCGCCGCTGATCGACCCTGCCCACAGGCCGGCGAGCGCGATGTAACCCCCTACCGCGATGGCGCCATTGGTCCCAATGTTGCGCGCCCCCGAGGCGGTCCCCAGGATCGTATTGACCAGCCCCGCAGTCAGCACGATCTCCATGGCGAGCGCTACGCCCGCACTAATGCCCTTGCCGGGCACCGTGGCACCGAGTGCCCCGACCGTACCGAACAGTGAGCGCAAGAACTGGGCCGCCGCAACTCCGCCAAACACCTGGGCCAGCACATACCCCGGTACGCGGCGCCACGGAAAATTGCGGCGCACGGCAAAGGCCAAAGTCACGGCCGGGTTCAAGTGGGCGCCGCTCACCGCGCCCATGAAGTAAATGATTACCATCACCATGAGCCCAGGCGCGACCGCGATGGCGGCTGCGCTGGGTGTTCCACCGCCGTGGGCCGCGACAACCCCGCCCCCCGCCGCGACCAGAACCAGCAGAAATGTCCCCCAGATCTCGGCGAACAACCGCCGCCACTCGAGGGTAGGATCCAGGAAGTCGGGCGATACCTGTTCTAAGACCATGCGTCGGCGCTGGGCCGCCCGTCCCTGCTCTTTGTGGCTCGCTGTCATATCTCTCTCCCGTTAGCGAGGATGTGGCCTACAACTTACCGCGGTACGCTACTTGGCGAGCCGCTTGCGTATCGAGAGCAGCTCCTGCTTTCGTTTTGTGCCCACCTGCGGGTAGCTCATGTCCAGCGCCCCCAGCGTGTCAAGAACGATCCGGGCAATGATGAGCCGAGCATTGTCCTTGTCGTCTGCCGGTATCACATACCAGGGTGCGTGGCGGGTGCTGGTCGCCCCGAGGCAGTCCCCATAGGCCTCCATGTATTCCTTCCAGAACTTCCGCTCTTCGACGTCCGCAAGGCTGAATTTCCAGTTCTTCTCAGGGTCGTCGATGCGTTCAAGGAGGCGCTTGCGCTGTTCTTCCGGAGACAGATGCAGGAAAAACTTGATGATGCGGGTTCCGTTGTGGGTCAAGTGCCGCTCGAAGTCGACGATTGAGCGGTAGCGCCGCGTCCAGATGGTTTGTTCGTCGAGCAGTTCTGGCGGAAGATTCTCACCACGGAGAATCTCCGGATGCACCCGGACGATCAGGACTTCTTCGTAATAGGATCGGTTGAAGATGCCGATCCGGCCTCGCTCGGGTAGGCACCGCGTCGTGCGCCACATGAAGTCATGCTCTAGTTCGGCCGCGCTCGGATGCTTGAAGCTAAACACCTGGCAGCCTTGGGGGTTCACGCCAGACATCACGTGCCGGATGGCGCCGTCTTTGCCAGCGGCGTCCATCGCCTGAAAGACCAGCAACAGCGCATAGCGGTTAGAGGCGTAGAGTAGTTGCTGGAGCGAGCTGAGCCTCGCAATGTCGGCTTCCAGGCACTCCTGGTACTGCGTCTTGGATCGGTACACGGGCTTTACGATCGTCGGCCACGCATCAAGTTTGACCCGGGCGCCTTCTGGCACGCGGAATTTCTTCAAATGGATCTTCATTCCACCTCCCGTGTTTATTGCTCGCGTTCCTCGATTGTAGTCCCTCGTTGCCCTTTGTGCGGCCCCCTTTGCGGGCTCTCGATGCAGGCGGTCGTCTCAGTTCCGGATATCAGCGTCCCACTCACGGCATAGATACGCCGATTAACAGCGGGCGTGCGCTCGAGCTGCTGAATCGCAGCAAGCCCGAGCTGTGGCCCGCTTCGGCGTGGCGTGTCTAGCCCCTATGGCCCGCACAAAAGAGTGTCCAATGCCGATTAGCATGGCCCGTGCCCAGTGGTTCGACCGAGACATTCAGGCCCTTGGTCTGGCAATGGTGGCGGACTTGACTCTGTCACCCGGACATCCCCAACTTTTTAAAAATCATCGCGGTTATAGGCCATCTGCGCCCAAGGCCCGTCCCCTACGGGGTGGGCGTGCAGTTCGATGTGCCCCACTTGTCGGATCACCGCGCGATTGACATGACCTAGGTCATTTGGGGACGGTTTGGTGGTTCAACAGCAACCGCTCTAATCCATTAGTATTTCCTTTTATTAGCACTTGCTTTTTTTTAGTTTATTCTCATAATGAGATCGTTTGGTTGCTGGGTTCGTTCCTGATTCCAGGGCGTTGTGGTAGTGCGCGGGTGTCGCTGGCGGTTTAGGTGATGCGCGATATGATGCCAGTGCTGGGGTTTTGCTCAACGGGACCGAGTCGGGTGATTCGGCACAGGGAGGCTTTAAGGCTGCGGTCGGCGCCCCATCTAGCGCGAACCCCAGGAGCATAACGAGTTCAGGCCTGCTTTAGTCGGACTCTATCGCGAGGCGAGAACTCTCTACATGGGTGCCTGCATTCCTCGTAGGAAGCTTCCTGCGGGAGAGCGCGATGCGGGCCCCTTACGACCAAGAGGGCCGGCCATGATAAATGGGACTGTAGTTGATCTTTCACGCACGCAGTTCGCTGCGACCGCTCTGTATCATTTCCTCTTCGTACCCTTGACGTTGGGCCTCAGTTTTCTGCTGGCCGCCATGGAGACCGTGTATGTCACCACGGGCCGGCCGATTTACCGCGAAATGGCACAGTTCTGGGGCAAGCTTTTCATGATCAACTTCGCCCTGGGTGTTGCCACCGGCCTTACAATGGAGTTCGAATTCGGCACCAACTGGTCGTTTTATTCGAGTTTCGTCGGCGACATCTTCGGCGCGCCGCTTGCCATCGAAGGGTTGATGGCGTTTTTCATGGAATCCACCTTCGTCGGCTTGATGGCGTTCGGCTGGGAGCGACTGTCCAAGGCGCAGCATCTGACCGTTACTTGGCTCGTGGCGCTGGGCTCCAACCTTTCGGCGCTGTGGATTTTGGTGGCCAACGGCTTCATGCAAGACCCACACGGGGCGACGTTTAATCCGTTCACCATGCGCATGCAGCTTACCAGCCTGCCGCAATTGATCTTCAGCCCGGATGCACAGTCCAAGTTTGTACACACCAGTGTAGCGGGCTATGTGACGGCGGCCGTTTTCGTTGCCGGCGTAAGTGCCTTTTATATGCTGAAGCGGCGCCACATGGAGTTGGCAAAGCGCTCCTTCCGCATGGCAGCACTTTTCGGCGTGATCGCGACACTCGGCGTGATCACGCTCGGAGATGCCCTGGGGTTCGTGGCGGCGCGGGTGCAGCCGACTAAGCTCGCGGCCATGGAGGCGCTATGGAAGAACGAACCAGCACCCATGTCTTTCAACCTCTTGGCCTTCCCCAACCAGGCCCAACAGAAAGACGAGGATGTGGTCCGCGTTCCGTACGTCCTGTCCATTTTGGTGACGCATTCACTTGCCGGAACGGTTCCTGGCATTGATGCACTGGAAAAACAAGCGGAGGTGAGGATAAAAAACGGCATCCCCGCAGTCCTAGCGCTCAAGGCAATTTCCAAAAATCCACATGACGCGATGGCAATAGCGCAGTTCGATGCGCATAAAAAGGATCTTGGATACGGTTTTCTTGCCCAGCGCTATGCACCAGACTTGAACAACGTGACACCGGCCCAAATCGCCAAGACAGCCAAGGACACGATCCCGGCTGTAGCACCTGTATTTTGGGCGTTTCGGATCATGGTGGCATTTGGCCTCTTGATGTTGGCGTATTTCGTCATCGGCATGCTCTATACGCTCCGCAACCGGGTCCAGGACCAACGATGGTTCTTGATGCTTGCCGTGTTGATGATCCCAGTGCCCTTTCTAGCCGACGAGTGTGGGTGGCTTGTGGCCGAGCTCGGCCGCCAGCCATGGACCGTGTTTGGTGTTTTGCCGACGTGGATGAGCGCCTCGACGCATAGCGTGGGGTACATGATATTTTCCCTGACGGGATTCTTGCTGGTCTATACGACTTTTCTCGTCGTTGAAATGTATCTAATGGTGCGCGCCATCCATCAGGGCCCCTCGGGGACCACGCATGGTGGATCGCAAGCACCGCGACCAAGATTGGCACCCAACCTAGATCTGGGAGGTTAAGCCATGGGAACGTTCGAGACTCTGCAAATTACGTGGTGGCTTCTGTTGGGCGTGCTGCTCGCAGGCCTAGCGGTGATGGTGGGTATGGACATGGGCGTCGGCGTCATCCTGCGATATGTCGGGCGCACGGACCTGGAGCGGCGTGTGGCTCTCAATGTCATTGGTCCGCATTGGGACGGAAATCAGGTGTGGTTCATTCTCGGGGGAGGGGCCATATTTGCCGCTTTCCCCCTGGTGTATGCCACGGCATTTTCCGGCTTTTACGTCGTCATGCTGCTTTTGTTGTGGACTATGATCATACGGCCGCTCGGGTTCGAATACCGCAGCAAACTGAGCAGCGAAACATGGCGTAACGTGTGGGACTGGAGCCTATTTGTAAGTGGGGCGGTGCCGACCATTGTTTTCGGGGCGGCGATCGGCAATCTGTTCCACGGGGTGCCCTTTCATTTCGAATGGGATCTCACCTCCGTTTATAGTGGCAGCTTCATCAACCTGCTCAATCCGTTCGCCATCCTATCTGGTGTTTTGTCATTGGCACTTGCGGTCATGATGGGCGGGCTTACTATCATGAACGGCGTTGAGTCGGCTATGTATCAGCGCGCACGCACTGCGGCTAAGACTGGCGCCGTCGCGTCCATCATCCTCTTTGCGATTGGCGGGGCCTGGGTTTACCGGATTCCCGGCTATGAGATCGCCAGCAGCCCAGGCGCGGGCGTCCTGCAAACGCCGCTCCAGCAGGATGTTGTGAGGGCGGCCGGCGCGTGGCAGGCGAATTTCACCGCCCACCCGCTTTTGTGGCTAGTGCCGGCGCTGGGTTTTCTGGGTATGATCGTGGCGTTTTTCGCCGCGCGGGCCAGTCGGTCCTACTGGGGCTGGTGGTTCGGGGCGGTCGCCTGGATTGGCGTGATCGGCACGGCGGGCGCCGCGCTTTTCCCTTTCATGTTGCCGTCAAGCAGCGACCCGTCAGTCAGCCTGACGATTTGGAACGCGAGCTCCACCAAGCTCACGTTGATGTGGATGCTCGGATTCACCGTCGTCTTCGTGCCGCTCATACTGTGGTACACAAGCTGGGCTTTCTGGGTCATGCGCGGCAAGGTCAAGGCAGAAACCATCGCCGATGATGAACACGCCTATTGATGGGGGGAAAGCATGAGAACCTTCTGGTATTCTGTTCTGTTTCTGGTGCTGGCTCTCCTGGTGATTGTGCTTGGGGTGATACTGGGTGAGGTGGGAGAGTGGTATTTTGCCTGGCTCATAGGCACCCCCTTGATCGTCTTGATCGCTGCTGCCGGCGCAGCTTTACTGGACGCACAGGAAGAGCACGACTCGCGAACCGGCAACACACACACGCTGCACTAGGCTAGCCTGGGGGCGCGCAAGGGACGCGGCCTGATTTCCGAGCGGTGTTTTCAGGGAGACCATCACGCATGGACACCACCGCTTGGCTGCGCCGCGAAGGCCAACAGCTTCGGGGACCACTCAAGCACGTTGCGCTTCTGACGACCCTGAACGCGCTGGTGATCGTCGCACAGGCGTGGCTACTCGCCGACGTGTTGACCGGCGCACTGTTCGCTCATGTGCCACTTTCAGAATTGTGGCAGCCGTGTCTTGGCCTCCTGCTGTTGGCACCGCTGCGTGCGTTGTTGTCGATCCGTGCGCGGCGCACGGCCTTTGACGCCAGTGTCGCTGTCGGCACGCATCTGCGCCGGCGCCTGTTGGATCGAGCGCAGGCTTTGGGACCGCTCGGCTTGGCGGCCGAGGCAAGCGGCGACCTCATTACGCGGCTTGTCGATGGAGTTGACGCCGTATTACCCTATTTCGCGCGCTACCTGCCCCAGGTAACCGCCGCCGCTATCGTCCCACTCGTTTTGGCGGCCTTCATTTTTCCGGCGGACTGGGTCTCCGGGTGCGTGCTGATCGTCAGTGCGCCGCTCATTCCTGTGTTCATGGTGCTTGTTGGGCAGAGTGCCGAGCGCGCAAGCCAAAAAAGATTTCGCCAGTTGACGCGCCTTGGTGCAGCCTTCATGGATACGCTCGGTGGTCTCACCACGCTGCGCCAGCTGGGCGCCGCGTACCGCATAGCCGATCAGCTCGACAGCGAGGGCGAAGACTACCGGCGACTGACGATGGAGGTGTTACGGATCGCCTTCTTATCGGCGCTCGTGCTCGAGTTTTTCGCCATGGTGAGCATCGCGGTTGTCGCAGTCCTCATCGGCTTTCGGCTGTTATGGAAGGAAATGCTGTTTCAGGACGGCCTCTTTGTGTTGTTGTTGGCGCCGGAGTTTTATTCTCCCTTGCGTGCCCTCGGTGCCCTGCGGCACGCGCGCATGGACGCACTCGCGGCCGCCGACCACCTCATCGCGCTGGAAAATCATGAGGTGCCGCATATAACACAAAAGAACGCGTCGTTGGCGCCACCTCGCGGCGCCCCGGCCTTGACGTTCGACGACGTGTATTTTGCCTACGCTGATGGCCGCACGGCGCTTACGGGTTGTAGTTTTCGAGCGGCTTCGACAGGCATTACCACCATAGTCGGGGCCAGCGGCGGTGGCAAAAGCACGATACTGAAGCTAGTACTGGGTTTCGCGCAGCCCGCGAGTGGTAGCGTACGTATTGAGGGGGCCGATCTTTCCGAGTTGGATTTGGCGCAATGGCATGAGTGCGTAGCCTGGATCCCGCAGCAGCCCCACATCTTTGAGGGCACCGTGCGCGACAATCTGCTGTTGGCCGCACCCGGTGCGGAGGATTCGGCCATCCGCAGAGCCGTCGCCGACAGCGGCCTCCACTATGTGGTGGCACGCCTGCCGCAAGGGCTCGAGACACCCCTCGGGGAGCATGGGTTCGGGCTTTCGGGTGGCGAATTGCAGCGCTTGGCGGTCGCCCGTGCCTTGCTACGTGAACAAGCCACGGTATGGCTGTGGGATGAAGCCACAGCTCATTTGGACAAAGAGAGCGCCCGCGCAATCGCGGACGTCATCCAGATCGCGTCGCGCACGCGCACCATTTTGTTGATTGCCCATCGGCTCGCCTTGGCTCAGATTTCTCAATGGGTGGTCGTGCTCGGTGGCGGCAGGGTTCTGGAAGAGGGTGCCCCGGCGGCGCTCGCGAAAGCGAGCGGGCCCTACCAGAGGCTCTTGCAGGCAGAGGCACGATGAGGGAGACGACCAAAACGCTGCGGCAGTTCTGGGCGTTGATGCGACCCTACCGCGCGCGTATGGCGGGTGGTGCCGCGTTGGCCCTCGTGGCGGGATTGTCGGCGGTTGGCCTGATGGCTGTGGCCGGCTGGTTTATCGCCGCCATGGCGCTGGCGGGCACCACGGGTGTGCCTATCAATTATTTCAGTCCCGCTGCCGCCATTCGCGCCTTCGCCATCTTGCGAACAGGTGGCCGCTACGGCGAGCGCCTAGTCACCCATGACGCGACCATGCGCAGCCTCGTGCGCCTTCGCACGTGGCTCTTGCGGCGCTTGATTCCCTTGGCACCGGCGCAACTGTCCAGCATGCGTAGCGCCGACCTGATGGCCCGGCTTCGCGCCGACATCGATGCGCTGGAACATTTTTATCTCGCCGTTATGATCCCGTTTGGCGTAGCCTTCATCGGTCTCGGCCTGGTGTTCCTCATCAGTCTCGCTGTACTCCCACTCTCTGCGTGCCTCATCGTGTTAGGCGCCGTAGTCACGGGAATCGTGGTGCCGGCATGGACACGATGGCGTGCCGCCGAGGATGCCTCACAAAGCGTGTACGATGCGGCGGCCTTACGCGGGCTTTTGCTGGATGCGCTACGGGGGCACGCCGAGCTTACGGTCTGGGGCGGCATCACATCGCACAACGCGCGCATCGCATCGCTGGATGCTCGTTTGGCCGCGCAGCGCATGCGTCTTGATCGGGTGCAGGCGCTTGGCGGCGGGATGGTGCCGCTTGCGGCGCAGTGGTCGGTGCTCGGCTTGCTCGGGCTGGGTCTCGCCATAGTTCATGCCGGGGGGCTCTCGCCCATATGGCTGGTAATGCTATCGCTGCTGGTCCTCGCGACCTATGAACTGATTACCCCGTTGCCGGAGGCACTTGCACAATGGCAGGCGACAGTGACGGCCGCCCAGCGCGTCTTCGACTTGGCGGACACGCCACCTGCAGTGCTTGAGCCTGCGGACTCGGCGACTTTGCTGATGCCGCCCTGGGTGCGCTATCACAATGTTCGCCTGCGGTATCGCGAAGACGGGCCGTGGGCGCTTGATTGTGTCGATTTTGCGTTGGCGCCCGGCGCGCACGTAGCGATCGTGGGCGCCCCTGGTGCCGGTAAAAGCAGCTTGCTTGGGGCGTTGCAGAAGTTTTTTCCGACCGAGGAAGGGTTCGTCGAGTTCGGCGGTGCACCTCTTGCCATGGTGCGTGGCGATGATCTTCGCCAACACATGGCGGTTATCGCGCAGTACAGTACGCTTTTCAATCGGTCATTGCTGGATAATCTATTGCTGGCGGCACCCGATGCGGACGCCGGACGAATTCACAAAGCCATCCAGCTGGCCCAGCTGGAGGAGTTCGTGCGCGCGTTGCCGCAAGGTTACCACACGATCCTGGGTGAAGCCGGCGGGCTGGTTTCTGGCGGTGAGGCGCGGCGCATCGTTATTGCGCAGACCCTCTTGAAAGATGCGCCGGTCCTCATTTTGGATGAGCCCACCGAAGGTCTGGATGCGCAGACGGCGGACGATCTCCTTGTCGCATTGGAGACGGCCGCACGCGGCCGCACGGTGATTCTGGTGACGCACAGGCTCGCCGGGCTTGCGCGTCTCGTCGATGAAGTGATCGTGATGGAGGGCGGGCGCCTGCGTGATCGCATGCCCGTCTCTGTCTACATGGAGCGATCAGGCCAAATCTGAGCGGGGGCTAGAGCGTCAGTAAAGAACATCGGCTCTTCAGCGGACTAGTGGGTGTCATTTAGCTCTTAGTGCCGGCCAGGAACTGATAGAACGTGTCCTTCCGGCAATGCTGCATAAACCGCTCGACTGACGCGCGGGTCGACTAATCAGGCGGTGCGGGGCCAGCCTGTTGTGGAGTCAGCGTCGTCTGATAGTTCCAAGGCATCCAGTCGGCGGGGTGAGCGGCGACCGCGTCACCGTGACGCTGGAGTGCCACCAGATACTCAAACGGGGCCACGTGGTTCAGTTCGGCGGTATGGATCAGGCTCATGAACGTATCGCCGACATGGGCGCCGTTGAGAGTACGGTAGAAGAGTGCATTCTTACGGTGCAGGATGGCCTTTTTCAGAACCCTTTCGGTCACATTGTTATCGAGTGGGGCGCCCGGCACGCGCAGGAATAGCGTGAGTTCGGGCCAGCGCTTCTGCATGTAACGGATGGCGGCGCCCAGCGTCGAGTTGGGCTCGATCCGGCGCTCCTCAAACTGCGTGCGCATCCACTGCTCCAGGATCGCCATGCGCGGTTTGCTCTCGGCCTGGTGGCGTAGCAGCCGCTCTTGGGGGCCGAGACCCTCGGCCTGGATGCGGGCCTCGGTACCATAGACCTCACGCAATGTCTCCAGCGCGAAGCGCACTTCTTCCGGGAAGGTCTCGGTCAATTCGACGTACTTACGACGTGCATGGGCGAGACAAGACGACATCACCGTATCGAAGTCGCTTGGGGCGTTGCGCGATAGCCCGTCGCACATCTGGATGGGGGCGGGCAAATCGGCTGTGCGATGCGCTAACACCGTAGCGAGATTCTCGCTGGCGTGGCGGACGCCTGTGAAGAAGAGCGCGATCTGACGACCCTCTTGGGTGGCGACGATGCCGGAGGTTCTGAGATCATGGCCCTCCTCGAGGAGCTCAAGTACCGCGGGATGGGGCACGTGCTTGATGCCGAACTCGATCGCGCCGAACGCGAGGGGACGGCGACACCCGAGGTCTTGAAGCGGCTCTTGATCGCAGAGATCGGCTATCGCCGCGAGCGCCGATTGGCCTACCGGCTCGAGAGCGCCCGGCTGCCGTGGCGCTGGACCCTGGAGTCGTTTCCGTTTGCGCGCCAGCCGGGCGCGACCAAATCCCAGATCCTGACGCTCGCCGGTCTCGACTTCCTACAGCGCGCCGAGAATGTTCTCTTGATCGGACCGCCCGGTACCGGCAAGACCGGGATCGCCATCGGTCTGCTGCGCGAGGCCTGCCTCAACGGCTACAACGGGCGCTTCTACAACGCCCAGGCGCTGCTCGATGAGCTCTACGCCTCGCTGGCCGATCGGTCCACGGCCAAGCTCATGCGCCACTTAACCGCCATCCGCCCGTTGGTCATCGACGAACTCGGTTACCTGACCCTGAAACCCGAACAGACCAATGCCTTCTTCCGCTTGATGGACAGCCGCTATGGGCGGGCGTCGACCATCATCACGACCAATCTGGATACACCCTCCTGGTATGAGCTCTTCCCCAACAAATCCCTGGTCGACGCCCTCTTGGATCGCCTCCAGCACCACTGCATCACCATCCGCATCCAGGGCCCACCCTTACGCAGCCCCGCTTGCGCACCCTCGGTTGCGCACCCTCGGTTGCGCAAGACCCGTCCAATCCGGACCCAGGCTCCCTGAAGACCAGTCGCCGCTCGTCGGCAAAACCCTAGGCACCCAATCCATGCGCGATTCGTGGTGCCGGCCTTCGCCTGACTGTTCCCCTGCGCCCCTGAATTCCCGCTTACCGTCCTGTTATGCCCTGCACGGCACAAAGTGTTGCGCACTCACCGGGTCCGGTTCACTGAGCATATCGGGGTTCATTTAAACGAGCGTTGAGGACAGAGGCATGGTCCGAAAAAAGCCGACAGGTCACTGGCGCAAAACAGCCCTAGGTACTCGGGTTAACGTTCCCCGATCACCAGCAATTTCGCTTAGATAAGGGATCGGTAGGCGGCCAAGATCTTGGTAGTTTGGACGAGACCTTGGTGTCGTAGGATATCGAGGAACTGGTCAACATCGAATGGTGGATTGACGAGTGTGGCGCGTTGGCGCCGCGCAGCCGCAACCACCACCGCCGTATCCATGTCGAGCAGATCGTCCACAAACTCATCTGGATGTCGAGACTCGATGCCGTAAGGCGTCAGAGCATCAGCCGGAAAGTCGCGCTGATTGAATGTCACGATGACGCTGGCCTCGCACCGAATAGCCGCCGCCAGCACGTGCTGGTCGTCCGGATCGGGGAGGGCGAGATTAGGTACGAGATCCTGATATCCCGCCACCAGTGCGTCAGGAATCGCGCGATCCATCAGGTCCGATGTGCGATCCAGTTGTTCGCGGCGCAGATCCTGCCGGTTGGCGAGCAGATTGCGCTTCCACTCCTCATGAATGTCGCGACTCCAGCGTGCGCGGAAATGTTCAGATAGGCCAAGCCACATGAGGAAGTCACGAAGAGGCGCAGGATAGAGGACGCACGCGTCATAAAGGACAGTAAGGGGAGGGTGCCTCATTCATAGCCCATGCCAAGCTCCTGCGACTGACGGGCCAGCTCGGCCATGGCATCCTCGCTCGCTTGCTCGCGCGCCTCTTTAAACCGCATGAGATCCGTGAGCCGCACGCGACGATGTTTACCTGTCCTATGGAACGGAAGTGCGCCATCCTCAAGCAGCTTCACCAGGTGGGGCCTTGAGACACTCAAAAGATCCGCTGCTTCCTGGGTGGTCAACTCGGCATGCACGGGGACAACCTTCACGGCATTGCCATCAGCCAACTCAGCGAGGATGTCCACAAGCAAGCGCAATGCCGAGGTTGGCAATTCCACCCCGTGGGCTTCATTGCGCTCGTCAAAGATCTGAATGCGCTGAGTTTCGAGCCTGCTGGTCAAGTGCGCCGCCAAGGACCGCTGTCCTTGCACGGCCGCCTGAATTTCCCGATCAGCGGGAAGCGCCATCTTCGATGGGGTCGTGGTTGTCATGATAGGGTTCCTGCGCATGCGCTATTTACTAGCCACATCATATACGAAATAATCGAAACTCGCAACAAACGAAACACATGGCTGGCGAACAAGCGGTTGCCAAACAGCCAATGACCTCGTCAGTCCATCCTGAATCTTTGGTGCCGAGCGAGGTGCGCATCTTTGCTGACCAAGCCCGCCGCGCAAGCCCCGGGATTTATCCCTGGGGTCAGCGGCGTTTGGCGTCATTATGCAGGGATCGTATAATACTCAACATGATCAAAAAGTCCGGTCCCTCCTTTATCTTAGAACTGCCGTTGCGGGTCA
>DATKTV010000033.1:0-3024 GCA_035530915.1 Acidiferrobacter sp.
AGACAGGCGATCAACAGACTCAGTCCCTTCAGGGCAGACGCCACCTCCCCGCTCGCGGCCCGCACCACCGCCCCATCTATCCCTAAGGCAATGGCGTCTGCCGTAGACTTGCGCCCAACTCCCGCGGGCAGCAGATTCTCGATCAGTTTGCGGATTTTCGCTTTGTGACGTTGCAGCCATTGCACGGTCTCCGGCAGGGCGGTCCCCATCTCCCCCATGGTGTTGATAAACGCACACCCTCGGAAGTCCGGCTTCGCAAACCATTCCTGCAGTGCCGGGACGATGGCCTCCACGTCGTCGCCATGCCGTCTCAGGGCGTCCTGAAACCCATCCATCCACTGCCCATGACGATACTCGAGGTATGCCTCGATCAAGGCATTTTTACTGGAATAGTGACGGTAGAAGGTGACCTTGGTCACACCCGACTCGGCAATGATACGGTCAATGCCGGTACCGCGTATGCCTTCACGATAGAAGAGATCATGCGCAGTGAGCAAAATCCGCTCGCGCGCGGGCTGTTTAGTCTCAGATGTCGATGGAGCAGTTTTTTGTATGACCATTGGTCTATTGTAGACAGATCAGTCTTGCTTGTGTAGACTACCCCTCATGTAGACAGACCTGTCTACCTCCCATTATTCAAACGAAGAGGAGAGATCACCATGGAGACCCCCGCACTGACCCCTCCCTTTACCGAAGACAGCGCCCGACAAAAAGTACGACTGGCCGAGGACCTTTGGAACACCCGTGATCCGGACCGCGTCGTACGAGCCTACGCGGAAGATACCATCTGGCGAAACCGGACGGAGTTTCCGGCAGGGAGAAAGGCGATACACGCCTTCCTTCAACGGAAGTGGGCCCGGGAACTCGAGTATCGCCTGATCAAAGAACTGTGGGATTTCCGTGATCATCGCCTGGCGGTGCGATTCGCCTATGAATGGCATGACGATTCTGGTCACTGGTATCGCAGTTATGGCAATGAACTCTGGGAGTTCAACGCGCAAGGACTGATGACGAGACGCCTGGCCAGCATCAATGATCTGCCGATCTTGGTATCCGACCGGAAATATCACTGGCCCTTGGGGCGCAGACCCGACGATCACCCGGGTTTAAGCGCGCTCGACTTATAGCTATTCAAGGAGTCTATGAAGCCTTTTCGATATCCGACCGTCATCGTCTCCCGAGTGGCACTTCACCTTAACAAGGGTTAAGAATTATGCGTATAGATACCCCTATCGCGAGCCGTAATCTCTCGCTTTGGCCCGCTTTTGGTCTCAGTTTAGGCGTAACGGTGGCCGTGGGTTTGGCACGCTTTGCCTACGCGCTCTTGTTACCCGCCATGCGGGAGAATCTGCACTGGAGTTATGCCATAGCCGGCGCTCTCAACACGGCCAATGCGCTGGGCTACGTGGGTGGCGCAGTCTTTGCGTATTGGCTATTACGGCACGTTCGTCCCAACCAATTATTTATATTCGGGTTACTGTTAACGTGCGGGGCGGTCTTTGTCACGGGCCTAAGCCCGAGCCTGTTGTGGCTCACCGCGACGCGAGGGGTAGCAGGGATCGGCGCCGCGTGGGTCTTTGCCTGCGGCGGCGCGCTCGTGGCGGCGCGCTATCAAGCAAGCCCTACCCTACGCCGCGTAGCGACGGGGCTTTATTTCGCCGGTGCCGGTATTGGCATTGCCATCTCCGGCGTCGTCGTCAACCCGATCATCGCCGCAATGGGGAACAAAGGCTGGCCGGACGCGTGGCTCGCGTTGGGCATAGTCGCCGTTCTCGCCTCTCTCTGGCCCATGCGAGAAGCCAGCGGGATTGGCGGGGAGGCCAACACCGTGTCCCGGGACGCACTCCCCCTTGGCGGCTTGATGCCGAGCTTGCTCGCCTACTTCCTATTTGCCTGTGGCTACATCGTTTACATGACGTTTATCTTCGCGTGGATTCAGGCTCAAGGCCTATCCTGGCAATTTGGTACGGTGGCATGGATCGTGCTGGGCTTGGGCGTTGCCGGTTCGCCGTTTGCATGGCGTCGAGCGTTGGATGCGTGGAATCCCGCGATAACACTTGCCGCCAGTTGCACCCTGACGCTTGCGGGTGCCTTACTGCCTATCTTCCTTGCCTCGGCACCCAGCATCCTGATCTCCACGGGGCTATTCGGCTTAGGTATATTCATAGCCCCTTCGGCAGTCGCCGTTTTGGTTCATCGGACGATGCCCGCTCCACAATGGGCGAAAGGCATCACGATCTTTACCGTCGTTTTCTCCGTTGGGCAGGCCGTCGGGCCGATGATGGCGGGTCGCGTCGCCGACGCATTCAGTTTACAGGCGTCGTTGATTTTGGGCGCCGTCCTCCTGGCCATCGCCTCGATGACAGCGCTCATAGGCTACCGCGATATTCCTCTGCGGGAGGGAATAGCCATCAATGAGACAGGCGCCACCAACCTATGCCCCACCCTATCTGATAACGATTGAAGCGACGGCCCGCCGCCACGGCGATAGGAGAGGAGAATGAAGACCCAGGATACCGATAACATCCTTCATAACGGGGAATGGGAAGCGCAAAGGCGTTTCTGTGGAGGGCGAACGGCGGAGAATGATGCCCAACTCGCGGCCATGGTCCAGATGATTCAGGACCATATCCGTCCCTCGTGGATCGGGTTCCTCGAAAGCCAGCCCTTCTTTTTCCTGGCAACGGCCAACCAATATGGTGCCTGTGACTGCAGTTTTCGGGGGCGCGAATATAGCATCGCTGGTAAGCCCACACCTCTACTCAAGGTGCTGACCCCTAAGATCCTGGTATTCCCGGATTACAGCGGCAACAACCTCTACAACTCGCTCGGTAATATTCTAGTCAATCCCCATGTCGGTATGCTTTTCGTGGATTTCCAGAAACGATCGCGGGCACGGGTGAACGGGTCGGCCGAGATTGTGGAAGACAAAAATACCTATTCCCAAATATGGCCGCGTGCCTTACGGTATGTGCGGGTCACCGTGGAACAGGCGTACCCCAACTGTAAGGCCCGGATTCCGAT
>DATKTV010000034.1:0-27672 GCA_035530915.1 Acidiferrobacter sp.
TTGTATTTTATGGTGTAATCGCTCATTTGCTAATTATACAGATGCGTGATATATAATACAAGGCAAATCTAAGTCAAAATCAACTTCCCGCTTTCCTCCCCATGGCTAAAGCGAGGGGATTCTCGCGGAGATGGGTTGACCCAGAGTCGGGCGGTCCCCACACCAGCCTTCTCCAGGCGCAAAGCCAGATCCGGGCTGATCCCGGTTTTGCCATTCAATACACGTGACAACGCCACCCGCGACCTGGAAAGCCGCCCGGCGGCTTCCGTCACAGAGAGTTCGAGAGGAGCAAACACCGTCTCCTTCAGAATTTCGCCCGGATGGGGATGAGCATGAATAATCCAATGTCCTTTAAAGAATGGCGCGGGAATTCCCAATCCCCTTTAGGGGATTGGGATGAAAGCGCCTATTTGCCCTGACACTCCTGTATGTATCGGCGAATAACCTCAGCGGATACGCTCCCGGCAGTGCCTATATAGTAGGCTTGTGTCCACAGTTGATCGTTCCCGCATGGTCGCTTGAGCTTGGGGAATCGTTCGCGCAGCTTGCGAGAAGTATACCCCTGGAGCCATCCAACAATCATTGCTGGAGACCCTCTCGGCGGCGCTGGTACGAAGCAATGCACATGATCAACGTCCGTCTCCAGAGCTAGTGTCGACCGTTCATGTAGCGCAGACTTTGCAGCCAGAGTCCACAGGCCAGGAGAAGCCCGAGCGCGGCCAGCAGTGGCGGTAGGCTGATGGGAGCAAAGCCCATCACTGCGCGCAGGAAAGGGATGAATAGCACGGCCACAAGCACCAGGGTGACTGCGCCAAACATGCGCGCAAGCCAAGGGTTGTCACCGCTCAGATTGAGGACCGCGGGGTGGGCCAGATCGCGATTGGCTAGAATCAGTAGGAAAAGTGCCAGCACCAGTGCTGTGAAGATACTCAGACGCAGGTCCGCTTCAGTCCAGCGGCTGAAGTGCTGCAATAGCGCACATCCCCCTAGCAAGATGCCCGCAATGCCCAACCCTTGGGCCAGCGCATAACCGACATTACCCAGCGAGAATGGGCTCGCGCTAAGCGGCCGCGGCGGGCGGCGCATGGTGTCGATTGTTGCCGGTTCGGCCTCAAACACGATGGAGCAAGCCGGGTCGATCAGCAGTTCCAAGAGCACGATGTGCGCAGGTAGTAGCAAGATAGGCCAGTGCAACAGCGGTGGCAGCAGTGCAAGCACGATAATGGGCATGTGAACGGCGAACGCAAAGCGCGTGGCCTTGGTGATGTTGCCATAGATGCGCCGCCCTTGGGCGATAGCGTCGACGATGCTGGTAAAGCTGTCATCTAGCAGCACTAATGCCGCGGCTTCGCGCGCCACATCCGTACCGCGTTCGCCCATGGCAATGCCCACGTCGGCGGCCTTGAGCGCGGGCGCGTCATTGACACCATCGCCCGTCATGGCGACGACTTCGCCGGCTTGCTGCAGTACACGTACAAGCCGCAGTTTCTGTTCTGGTTGCAGGCGTGCACACAGATCCACATGACGTAAGCGCTGGCGTAGTGCATCGTCATCTAGTGTGGCAATCTCGGGGCCGGTGATGACCTCCGCGCGTGCGGATAAACCAACCTGTTGCGCGATCGCCCGCGCTGTGGCTGGATGATCGCCAGTGAGCATCAGTATGCGCACGCCAGCGGCTCGACACTTGGCAATCGCGGCTGGAACCTCAGGGCGCGGCGGATCGAGAAATCCCACTAAGCCCAGAAAACTGAAATCGAAATCATGTTGGTTTTTAGGCCAGGGCGGATTCGGGCTAGCTATTTGCCAAGCGCCCTTGGCCACGCCCAGCACCCGTAGGCCTCGGGCGGCCATGGCCTTGACCTGCTGCTGGATGGTATCGCGATCTGTTTCGGGTAGATGACACAAATCGGCCACGGCCTCAGGCGCGCCTTTGGTGGCGAGCACGTGAGTGTCGGGTTGCGTGCTGGAGAATACCCGAGTCATCGCCAGGATGTCGGGTGAAAGCTCGTACTGAAACTCAGGAGTGCGATCGTCGTGAATGTGCTCGGTACCGGCCAGCCGCGTGTGGCCGAAGGCCTGAACCGCCTTTTCCATCGGGTCAAACGGGTCGATAGGTGTGGCCAGCATGGCGAACTCGACCAAGGCATGGAAGGCTTCGGGCAGTTCAGTGCTCGTGGTACTGAACAAGGAATGACCCACCGCTAATTCCGCTACCTGCATGCGGTTCTGGGTGAGGGTGCCGGTTTTATCTACGGCCAGCACGGTGATCGCGCCAAGCGCCTCCACTGCGGGCACGCATCGAGTGAGTACCTTGATTTTGGAGATGCGCCATGCGCCGAGCGCCAGGAACACAGTGAGGATGACCGGAATCTCTTCGGGCAGGATGGCCATAGCCAACGCGACGCCAGACAGCAGGCTTTCCAGCGGTGATCGACCATCCCATAGCCAATTGATCAGTACCAGCGATATAGCAAGCACCAAGGCGATTACGGTCAGGTTGCGAATGAGGGTGCGGGAGGACTGCTGCAGGCGGGAGGTTGCTGCCGGCGTGGTGGCTAGCGCATTACCGATACGTCCGACCGCAGTGGCCGCACCGATTGTCCGTACCACTGCAAGGCCCACACCTTTGGTTACCACGGTGCTCGCGAATAGTGCGGGCGTACCATCACCGCCGGGGACTGCCAGCGTGTGCAGCTGGGGATTGGGCAGCTTGCTTACCGGTACCGCCTCGCCGGTCAGCAGGGATTCATCGATTGTCAGTTGTCCCTGCACCAGTTGGGCATCGGCGGGGACGCGGTCCCCTTCACGCAGCACCAGCGTATCACCGCGCACAATGGCCTGCCCGGCAATACGCTGCTCCTGCCCGTCGCGAATCACCTGGGCGCGCGGCGCAGACAGGTCGCGTAGCGATTCCAGCGCCCGCTGGGTCTTGCGTTCCTGCGCTAGGGTGATGCCGATGATCACAAACACGAAGGCCAGCAGGAACAGCGCCTCGGCGCGGTTACCGAGTGCGAGGTAGATGCCACCGGCCACTAACAGCATCAGGAACATGGGTTCGCGCACCACCCCGATCACGATGCTAGAAAGGGTTCTGGGTGTGCTGCCAGGCAGCCGGTTCGGGCCATCCTCGGCTAGACGGCGAGCGGCCTCAGCGCCGGATAGGCCTTTTAGACCGTTGGTTTGCGGGATGGGGGTGGGCATGCGATCTAACGCAATGGCTCGAGACGAGTGCCCAGATTGCTGCCGGCCTCGGGGAGACCGCTTGTCTGCAACGCCTGATCAAAAGGGGCGTGATCGAGCATCCGTTTCATGAGGCCCACGCCGCCCCAGGCCGTGATTTCGTTATCGGTTCCTCTCGACGCAAGGCGAAATCGGAGTGCAAATCCCATAACACCTCCGGAGAGAAAAAGTGCCGCGACAACCGCTCGCATTTACCCGTGAACCGTAACGAACTTAACAGCTTACGCCAATGGCTTCCATAAGAAATCAGGGGCTAGTGGGAAATTTCGGCTACTCGGGCACCGGCGAGCGGGTCCGCGCCGCCCACGACAGGAACAGCGGTAACACTACCAGGGACAGCGGAACCTGTACCAAGAGGCCGGAAATAATCGCAATCGCGAGCGGCTGCTGCATAGCCGAACCTTGACCCCAACCGAGGGCCAACGGCAACAGCGCCAAGATCGTAGCGAGCGTCGTCATGACAATCGGTCGCAGGCGATTCTTGCCAGCCTCAATCAAGCGCTCGGCGATGTCGTCGCCTCTGAGCTCGTGGTATTCGGAATAATAAAAAATCGCCACCTCGGTCACGATGCCGACGACCATCGTCATCCCCATCATAGACGAGATATTCAGTTGCGTGCCCGTCACCCACAGGCCGAAAAATACGGCAAAGAGCGCAAGCAAAGTCGTCGCTAGCATGGCAAATGCCACCAAGAACCGCTCATAAAGAAATAACAAGAGTAAAAACACGAGCGCCACGGCCCCGACAAATACGGCTATGAGTCCGGAAAAGGCGATCTGCTGCTGGACGTAGAGCCCGCCGAGCGTCGCATAGGTCCCGGGTGGCAAGAAATGCGGGGAATCCATGAGGTTTTTGACATCATGCATGACTCCACCTAGGCTGCGCCCGGCTATGCGCGCCGTGATCGGGATCATGCGCTTTAGGTTGTTGCGAGTAATCTCCGGCTGCCCGGTACGGATCTGCACCGCGGCGATCGTGCGCAAGGGGAAGAGTTTACCGTTTGCCGCGCGCAGTTGGAGGTCGCGGATCGCATGGAGTGAATAGCGCAGCGACCGTGGAACCCAGACGCGTACCCCGATCATGCGTACGCCGCGCTGGACATGAGTCGCCACATTGCCATTTAAATAGGCCGCGAGTTGGCGCGTGACGCTATTGGGGTTTACGCCCTCAAGCGCCGCCTTCGCCCGATCAATGCGGATATCGACCGCGTTCCCGGCGAGCACGATGCCGTCGCGCACGTTGACGATGCCGGGTATCTGCCGCAGTTCGTGGGCGATTTTCGGACCGAGGCGACGCAACAGCCGCCCATCGTCGGAAAAGACCTTGATCTCGACTGGCTGCGGCGCACCGGTGAGGTCGCCGATCAGATCTTGCATGGGCTGGTTGGTACTGATCTTGAGCCCGGGCACCGAGGCGTGCGCCTGATGCGTGATCGCCGCCATCACCGCCCAGATTGAAGGTCGCGGATAGGATTTTAGCAGGACGAAGAAATCGCCCTCGTTCGTTCCGGTAATACCCCCGCCCAACTGCAGGCCGGTGCGCAAGGAGAAGGTCTTTACAAACGGATTGGCGAGCAGTATCCGTTGAACCTTGTCCAATAGGCGCGCGGTCTCGTTTAACGAGGTTCCAGGCGGCGCCCGGTAGTTCAACACGAAGCCGCCCTCGTCCATGGTCGGCATGAATCCAGACCCCGCCGACGCGAACCCGACGCCGCCCAAAACGACCAAGAGGCCGATCGCCGCCCCGAGCCGCCATGGCGCACGAAAGACCCCGCGCATGAGCCGCCCATAAAAGTCATGGGCGCGCACAGTCAACGGGCCGCCCTCGTCCGCCCCAAAATCCTTGGTCCTCAAGAAGTGATCGGCCAGGATCGGGACCGCGAGCCAGGCGACGAAAAAGGACACGACGAGGCTTGCGGCCATGGTGAGTGACAGCGCCCGGAAGAAGGCGCCCGTGACCCCGGACAGAAAGGCGAGTGGCACAAAAATGATTACAGTCGACGCCGACGACCCCGCGAGTGGCCGCGTAAATTGTCGCACAGCGCTCATGACCCGATCCCGTTTGGGTTCGATACCGTGGTCACGCAATCGGCGCATGATGTGTTCTAGCATGACGATGGTGTCGTCGATGATCAGGCCGACCGCCGCTGCCATGCCGCCCAAGGTCATGATGTTGAAGCTTTCATGGAGGACATAGAGCAATAAGACCGTGGCCGCCAGGACGCTCGGCACGGTGATTAGGGCGATCATGGTGATGCGCCAATTACGCAAAAACACCAGCAAGACCAAGGCCGCCAACAGGGCGCCGACGAGAACGGCGTCACGCACGCTCCGTGCGGCGGCCTGAATCAAGACGCTCTGGTCATACCATTTCCGGATGTGGACCCCCGATGGCAGCTGGGCTTCAAACGTGTGCAAGGCCTTCTTGACGGCCTTGGTAATGGCTACCGTATTGCCGCCGGGCTGTTGGTAGATCTGTACACTCACCGCCGGTTTGCCGTTGGCCACGACCTGCGTCCATTGCGGTTTCAGCGCCCGGGCGACGGTCGCCACCTCGTCTAGGCGCACGATCCCGTTGCTGCCGGAGCGCAATACCGTGCGCTTAATGTCCCGCAATCCCTGCAATCGGGTATTGGAGATGATGAGATAGAACTGGTAGTTTTTGCGCAGATGGCCCACCGTGCGCAGCACGTTGCTGGCAGCGAGGGCGTGGTCGACATCCGCTGTGGTCAGACCGTATTCGGCGAGTCGTGCCGGGTCGACGGTCACCCGGTACTCCTCGGTCCGGCCACCGATCACGCCGATGCGCGCCACCCCGGGGATCGCCGACAAGAGCGGGCGCAACTGGTAGAGCGCGATATTGCGCAACGCCACCTGTGAGACGCGCGGAGAAGTGAGGGTATAGGCCAGCATGCGAAAGATGGTCGGACGCATCCTGCGCACCGTAAGGCTTGTATCCGCCGGCAGGTTGCGGCTCAAGTCGGCAAGCGCTGCCTGGACCTCTAGGGTCGCGGCCGTCATGTCCTCGCCCCAGCGGAAATTAATATAAAAATCGGCACTCCCACGGCTGGTCGTGGACCGGACCCCCACAACACCGGGGATGCCGCGTACTGCCTGCTCTATGGGATAGGTGACTTGAATGAGCATCCGCGTGGCGGGACGATCACCGGCATTGGCGTAGATCTCGACGCGCGGGAATGCGACATGAGGAAACAGCGCGACCGGCAACTGGGTGCTGGCGAAGATCCCACCCAATACCAACAACGCCATCAAAAAGAGTAGTGATCGTCGGTGCCTTTGGATCCAGAGGGTCAGTGTCATCGATTCACGCGCACCGCCATGCCTGGCTTTAATTCATAGTTCCCGAGCACGACGACTGCCATGCCGCGATGCAGATGCGGACCTATGACCTGAACCAGGCGCCGATTGTGGGCCCCCAATCGGACTCGGTTTTTGACCGCGTGACCGTGGGCGACTGTGTACAGTACGTAATGGTGACCAACCGGCACCACGGCCGAGCGTGCCACGGTCAGTCCCAGTCGCGAGGTGATCGTAAATCGACCTTCGATATACTCGCCCAGCAGGTAGGGGCTCACGGCAGGCAAGGTCACAAACACGTTGATCATGTGGGTTGCGGGATCCATGACGCGCGAAATCACCGCGACCAGGCCATGGCTGTAGGTTTGACCGGCGCCCTCAAAAGACGAGAGCCGCACCCGTTCACCCGCATGGATCGTTGGTACATCCTCGGGCTCGACGCCGAGACGCGCCTCGAAGTGATCGCCGGCGACAATATCCATAAGCGGCTGTCCTGCGTTTATGGTAGCGCCGCCCTGCACGAATATGCGTCTTACCACGCCCCCTACCGGGGCCTTGATCGTCATCTGCGACCGCAGTCCCTCGCTATGGAAGACCCGCACCTGGAGCGCGGCGACATCGAACGCCTTTTGCGCCCGCAAGAGCCCGGCGCGGGTCGCCAATCCGAGGTGTACCCGTGTACGTTCCTCCGTGAGCGCAAGCTGGGCCAGTCGGTCACTATTCTGCGCCTGTAGCAAGGCCAGGCGGGCCGTGGGCCCAGGGGTAAGTACGGCCAGCACCGACCCCTTGCCGATGCTCTGGCCGGCATTGACAAGGATCCGCGCCACCGACACCGCGAACGGCTCCGTCAGGACGTGCACCGCCCACGGCGCCGCGACCACCCGCCCGTACGCCACGAGGTGATTGACGACCGATGTCTGGACAAGCGTGGCCACTGTCACTGATGCCGTCGGTGGCGGGGCGGACTTAAGGCGCGATAGGTGCCCGGGATCGGCGATCACCCAGATCGCCCCGAGTGCCAGCACCCCGGCTGCGATGGCCACTATGCGCCGCTTCATGAGCGCGCCCCGGCCTGGGGCTGCGGCCACTCAAAGCGACCGCTGGCGGTTTCTAAGGCCACTACCAATTGATCCATACGGGCCTCGTCTTTTAGTAGGGTCAGTCGTTCGGCTGCCACGTGATCGCGGAGGCGGTAGTATGCGAGTGCCGTGATCCGATGATCGGCGAACGCGCCACGGTAGAGGGTTTCCAGATGGTTCAATGTATGGACCGTAGAGCGGCTAGTGCGGATCTGCCGCCGCAGATAGCGCATGCTTGTCAGCAGGCGGTGGATATCGCTACGCACCGCGAACAGTCGCGCCTCATAGGTACGATAAAGCAGCCGCCGGTCGGCTCGTGCGATCGCGATGGCCCCCTGATGGTGATTAAAGAACGGTAATCCCAGCGTTACGCCCCCGCCTAGGGTATTGATGCCGCTGGTATCGCGCGCCCGATTGACGCCGATTGTAATCGCCGGAAATTGGCCGATGATCGTCGCGCGTAGCGCCGCATCCCGGCTTTTATAACCACGCTGCAACGCCAGCAAATCGAGCCGCCGTCGGGACAGGCCCGAAAGCCACGTCGCCGCGCGCAATTGGCCCGCGAAATCACCTAGCGGCAGATGGTTGGCAAGACGCAAGTGCTGGTGCGCGTCTACCCCGAGCAAGGCCTTCAATTGCAGTCGCCTTAGGGCATCGTCGCGCCGGACGGTGAGTTGCGCGTGCTCGGTCCGCTCCAAGGCCAGGTGGGCGGCCAGATTGGCCCCGACGGTAGCATAACCGGCCGCCTGCGCCGCCGCTAAACGCGCCGCGCTGTCTTGCCGGGCGTGGACTTCATGTGCGAGCAGCCGGCGCTCGCGTCGGTCGATCAGGATCTCATAGACGAGCGCCCTGGCCCGAGCTGCGACCTGCCACTCTTGCCACGCCACCGTCAGATCGACCGCCTGCGCGTGATAGCGCGCCGCTTCGGTTGCCGCCGGACGGGTCAATAGCGAGCGAATCGGAAGATCCAGCCCAATCTGGAAGGCCCGGGTCAGGCCGGTGCCGTTCATGGGTATCCCTACGCCGTAGGAAAACGTTGGGTTCGGTAGGAGACCGGCCGCCAACACCTGGGCGCGCGCAAGGGCCTCGCGCCTTCGCAAGGCGCGCAACGTCGGGTCGCCGACGACCGCGATGACGGCGGCAAGGTCTGGGGTCAGCCCCTGTCCCTTGTGGACTACGAGCGGCGGCAATTGCGGTAACAGCAGGTGGGCGCGCGCTAGCCAAAAAGGTGTCGTCCGCCGAACCGCGAGGTCGGCCGCGACACGCTGCGCCGTAAGCGGGCGTGATGTGTAGGTCGCGCAGCCGGCCAGGATCAGGCCTGCCCACAAGACCGCTATCGTTTTTGCCGCTACCACCGCCTAAAGACCCACCCGACCCTAAAGACCGCAGGCGAGCGATGCCCTGGGCGCGCTTACCATGTGCAGGTGCGTGGCCATTCTGTGTGGGCTGTAGCTCGCACCCCTCATTTCACCCCCATATGCGACACGACCGCCTCACCAAATTGGGAGCAGCTGAGTTCGGTGGCACCCGCCATAAGACGGGCCAGATCATAAGTGACTTGGCCTTTCATTAGTGCCGCGCTCAAACCCTGGATGATCAGATCGGCCGCTTCATGCCAACCCATATGGCGCAGCATCATCTCGGCAGACAGGATCAATGACGACGGGTTGACCTTGTCTTGGCCGGCATAGCGTGGCGCGGTGCCGTGCGTGGCCTCGAACATGGCGATTTGATCCGAGAGATTCGCCCCCGGTGCCATGCCGATGCCGCCCACTTGGGCGGCCAGCGCGTCCGAAATATAATCGCCGTTCAGGTTCAAGGTGGCGATCACGCTGTACTCCTCCGGGCGCAGCAGGATTTGTTGCAAGAAGGCGTCGGCGATGACGTCTTTCACCACCACCGACCCGCCATCGGGGCGGGGGATGACGAGCCGACCGTCTTGTTCGATTGCGCCAAACTCGCGGCGCGCCAAATCGACGCCCCATTGCCGAAAGGCCCCCTCGGTATACTTCATGATGTTGCCTTTGTGCACCAATGTCACAGACGGGCGCTTATGGGCTATCGCATACGCGAAGGCCTTGCGCACGAGCCGCTCGGTCCCCTCGCGCGAGACCGGCTTTATGCCGATACCCGATGTCAGCGGGAACCGGATGGAGCGCACCCCGAGCGTATCGATCAGAAAGGTGATCAGCTGCTTGGCCTCGGGCGACTCAGCCGGCCATTCGATGCCCGCGTAGATGTCCTCGGAATTCTCCCGAAAGATCACCATGTCGGTCTTTTCCGGTTCCTTTAAGGGGCTTGGGACGCCCGGGAAATAACGCACCGGGCGTAGGCACACGTAGAGATCCAATTCCTGGCGCAAGCTGACGTTCAAAGACCGCATACCCCCGCCGACCGGGGTCGTGAGCGGGCCTTTGATGGAGACCACATAGTCTGCGATATCGGCTAGCGTCTCCTGGGGCAGATACTCACCGGTGCGCTTGTGGGCCTTTTCGCCTGCGTAAATTTCCCGCCACACAATGACGCGCCGTGCACCATAGGCGCAGTCGACCGCGGCATCGACCACGCGCTTCATCACCGGTGTGATATCCACGCCGATGCCGTCTCCCTCGATGAAAGGGATAATGGGGCAGTCTGGAACCGTCAGGACTGAGTCGGTGCCGACCGTGATTTTTTCCCCCGTTCGCGATGTATCGTTCGTCATGCTCCCCTCATTTATGCGCGTTTTGCGCCAACACTGGATATAATGGCCTCATAGACCGATTGTAGCGGACGTATAAGCGGGTAGGTATGGCGCGATTGATTCTCTTTAACAAACCCTACGGGGTGCTTACGCGATTTACCGATCCGCACGGGCGCCCGACCCTAAAGGATTATATTCCTATTCGCGACGTGTATCCCGCAGGACGCCTGGATCTCGACTCGGAAGGCTTGCTGCTACTCACGGATTCGGGCGCTCTTGCCACCCAAATCACGCGACCTGGGCGTGGTTGGCCGAAAGTGTACTGGGCCCAGGTCGATGGTATACCGGACGCTGCGGCACTCGCAAGGCTCGCTAGCGGCATCGTATTGGATGGCACCCTGACGCGCCCAGCGGACGTGGTGATGCTAACGGAGCCGGCACTCTGGCCGCGCGTGCCGCCGATTCGCGTGCGGCGCGCGATCCCCACGAGTTGGATTGCCATCACCTTGCGCGAGGGGCGCAACCGCCAGGTTCGACGTATGACCGCGGCCGTAGGCCACCCGACTTTGCGCCTCGTGCGCTACGCGGTGGGACCATACACCTTAGAGGCCTTGCCAAGCGGGGCCTGGCACGAACCGGAGGAACACCATGGCGCTTGATATGCATGTGACGGTCGCCGCCGTAGTCGAGCGCGAGGGGCGGTTCTTATGTGTCGAGGAGGAGATCGGCGGGCAGTTGGTCATTAACCAGCCCGCCGGGCATCTCGAGGCCAATGAGTCGCTTCTCGAAGCGGTCGTGCGCGAGACCTACGAGGAGAGCGCCTGGGTGTTCATCCCGCAGGCGGTGCTCGGTATCTATCGTTACACGAGTCACTCCGGGGTCAGTTATCTACGCTTTGCATTTACCGGGACCGTGACGGAACATCATCCAGACCAGCCCTTAGACACCGGCATTCGCCGGGCCTTGTGGCTGTCGTGGCCAGAGCTCGTGCAGTGTCGCCCCCAACATCGCGGACCGCAGGTAAGCCGCGCGATTGAAGACTATCGTCGTGGCCGATTCGCCCCGCTCGAGACCTTGGTCGACCTGTGAAAACGCATGTGGTCGTCGCACTCTCGGGGGGCGTGGACTCGGCGGTGGCCGCCGCCTTACTGCAGGCTGAGGGCTATCGGGTGTCTGCGCTTTTCATGAAAAATTGGGAGGACGACGACACCGAGACCTATTGTTCATCGGCGGCCGATCATGAATCGGCGCAGATGATCGCAGACCGTCTTAAGATCCCCCTCCATGCCGTGAACTTTGCCGCCGAATATCGCGCACGCGTCTTTACCCGCTTCCTTGACGATTGCGCGGCCGGGTTGACGCCCAATCCAGACGTTTTGTGCAACCGTGAGATCAAGTTCGACGTCTTCTGGCACTATGCGCAGCAACTCGGCGCCGATGTCATGGCGACCGGTCATTATGCCCGTATCGCCGACCAAGGCAACGGCCTACGACTTTTGACCGGACGTGACGCTAACAAGGACCAAACCTATTTTCTGCACACGATCGACTCTGGCATTCTGCGCTACACGAGGTTCCCGATCGGTGTCTTCCATAAAGACGAGGTGCGCGCCCGCGCCCGCGCGCTCGGCTTGCCCAATGCGGAACGCAAAGGCAGTAGCGGTATCTGTTTTATCGGCGAACGGCACTTTCGCCCATTTTTGCAGCAATATCTTGATGGCGTGCGCGGCCCGATCTACACCATCGACGGCGAACACAAAGGGGACCATGAGGGGCTTATGTTCTACACCATAGGGCAGCGTCAAGGCCTCGGGATCGGGGGTCCCGGCGAGGCTTGGTATGTCGCCGAGAAACGCCGCCAGGACAATGCCTTGATCATCGTCCAGGGCGCCGATCACCCCGGCCTCTACAAAGCGGAATGCCGCACCCTCGATCCCTATTGGCTAGGACCCGCCCCCGCCCTGCCGTGGTCGGGACATGCCAAAATCCGTTATCGACAGACCGCCGAGCCCTGTCAAATCGAGCCCTTGGCGGACGGCGGTTTGCGGGTACGATTCCCCAAACCTCAGCGGGCGGTGACGCCTGGACAGTCCGTGGTTTTCTATAACGGTCCGGTCTGTCTCGGGGGCGCGGTTATCGCAGATGCCTGAAATTTTAGTGATAGCCGCATAAGATTTTCGTCGCTTACGAATGCCGAGCCTACCCCGCCGTGGTGCGCCCGCTCGCGATCCCATTTCTGCATCTCATCCCATAGCTAAAGCGAGGGGATTTTTGCGGCGACGGGTTGACAGGCGGAAACCCATGGGCCAGAACTAATAAATACGCGTTAGCCTAAAGCGTGGTATGCCTGCTGATAACGGTATGCTAATGGAAGCTACGGTAGTATGGTTTACTTGCAGTTGAAGACGGCAATGATGGGGGGGTGACAATGACTTGTGCAATATTATCATTATGGACCGCCTTGGATGAACGTGACCACGACACCGCTTTGCATGGGAATCGCACCGCCGGACTTGCCGAGGAGCTAGGCCGCTGTCTGGACCTCAATCCCAAACAATTCGCGCATCTGCGCATAGCCGGCGCCTTACATGATCTCGGTAAAATCGGCATCCCCGATGAAGTTCTGCTAAAGCCCGGCAAGTTCGATGCCCACGAACGAGCGCTCATGCAAACGCATAGTGTTCGGGGCATACGCATCCTGTCTGCGCACATCGACGGTTTGGGAGAGGTGGTGGATACCGGTATCCTGGAAATCATACGCCATCACCACGAGGATTTTGACGGCGGTGGTTATCCGGACGGCTTGAGGGGGGAAGGCATCCCGCTTTTAGCTCGCGTACTCTCCTTGGCGGACAGCTATGATGCCATGACCTCTGTGCGGCCCTATCGAGTACCCCTGACGCATGAGCAGACCATGGACGTGCTCGAAACCGAACGCGGCCGCCGCAATGACCCCCGGATTCTGGATCTCT
This sequence comes from Acidiferrobacter sp., assembly GCA_035530915.1. Classification (GTDB taxonomy): domain Bacteria; phylum Pseudomonadota; class Gammaproteobacteria; order Acidiferrobacterales; family Acidiferrobacteraceae; genus Acidiferrobacter. The sequence continues at coordinate 13,293 of DATKTV010000034.1, forward strand.
TTCAGGAGATCATTATCACTAGCCCCTATCGCGCCCATTGAGGCGACCACACGCCGCGACCTTCCCCGGGGTTTGCTGAACCTCTTGCGCTCAAAACCTGCCGCAAATTGAATGCCGTCGACGCCCTTATGGGCAGTCCCCCATGAGGCCCTAAGGATGGCGCCCTGTGAGCGTGCGGTCAGGACCAAAACAGGTCATAATTCGTCGCGCGGCAGGACCCGCGCGGGGGCGCGCCCGTGGCCAAAGTGATAAGCTCGCCCGTGCGTGTTAGATTGAGCGTCGCGGGGCCCTTAGGTGATGAGTGGACGGGCCCCGATACCGGAAAAAGTGGATACTGCGAGTCATGGTATTGGGTCGCTGGGCGCCCATCAAAGCAGGTCGTTTGTGATAGCGGGTTTGCCGCAGGTCTTCGGCCCGGATGCTGTAGTCGCAAGACGAGAGCCAGGAGACCCCGGCGGGTTCACCCTTAGAACCCCCTGCCTTTAGGCATGGGGAGGTTTAGTCGGGCGACAAGCGGGCAATCGGCCAAGGCGGATTTTGGGTTACCGACAGATTTTTAGGATCATCTAAATGATAAGAAGAACTATCCGCGCCCCGATACGGGGAGGCCTTTCGTGACCGCTTTAAGCGCACTTTCGCCGTTAGACGGCCGCTACGCGCGCCAAACCGCGTCGCTTGCCCCCCTCTTCAGTGAATTGGGTCTTATGCGCGCCCGGCTCACAGCCGAGGTGGCATGGCTTCTGGCCTTGAGCGAGGAGCGCGAGGTCCCGGAACTGCCCCCATTCGGCGCCGCAAGCCGCGCCCGACTCGAACAAGTCGTTGTCGATTTCGACGAGGCCGCCGGCCAGGAAATAAAGACCATCGAGGCGACCACCAATCATGACGTAAAGGCGGTCGAGTATTATCTGCGCCGCTATATGAGCGCGTACCCAGACCTAAAGCCTGCGGCCGAGTTCGTTCATTTCGCGCTCACGTCCGAGGACATCAACAACGTCGCCTACGCGCTCATGACCCAGGCCGGGCGAGATACCATTCTGCTCCCGGCGCTCGATACGATCGCCACTGCACTCGAGAACCTAGCGACAAGCGAGGCCGGTCAGGCCATGCTGGCCCGTACGCATGGGCAACCGGCATCGCCCACGACGCTCGGCAAGGAGATCCGCGTGTTTGTGACGAGGCTAAAGCGGATCAGGACGGAGATTCAGGCCGTGCCATTGCTCGCTAAGATGAACGGCGCCGTGGGCAACTACAATGCGCACTACATCGCCTACCCCGAGGTCAACTGGCCCGAGTTCTCGGCCCGCGTACTGGCGACCCTGGGCCTTCAGCAAAACCCACACACCACGCAGATCGAGCCGCACGATGGTTTGGCCGAGCTCTGCCATGCGTTCATGCGCGCCAATACTGTGCTGATCGATCTGACGCGCGACCTCTGGGGATACATCTCACTTGGCTATTTTCGGCAAAAGACCCGCGCAGGCGAGGTCGGCTCGTCGACCATGCCGCATAAGGTCAACCCAATCGATTTTGAGAATGCCGAGGGCAATCTGGGGTTGGCGAACGCGCTCCTCGACCATCTCGCGGCCAAACTGCCGATCAGTCGTTTTCAGCGCGACCTCAGCGATTCCACCGTCTTGCGCAATATCGGGAGCGCATTCGGCTACGCCCTGCTCGCCTACAACTCATGTGCTCGGGGTCTGGGCAAACTGGAGGTCGATTCCGTGCGGCTAGGGGCCGATCTCGATGGTCGCGTCGAGGTCTTGACGGAGGCCGTCCAAACCGTCATGCGCCGTTATGGGCAGGCGGGCGGCTATGAGGATATGAAGGCCTTGAGCCGCGGCCGCGCGCTCACCGCCGAGGACCTCGCGGGATTCATAGCCGGGCTTGCACTGCCGGCCGCCGTCAAGGCCCAACTGCTGGCACTGACGCCTGCTACCTATACCGGGAATGCCCTTGCGCAAGCCAAAAATGACCCTACGACTTGAATACGCGGTTAGTCGCCCGCAATTGATGGCCTATGCATTATAAAGACTATTACGAGATCATGGGTCTGCAGCGCTCGGCAAGCGCTGATGAGATTAAGCGTGCCTACCGAAAACTCGCTCGCAAGTACCATCCCGATGTCAGTAAGGAGGCGAAGGCCGAGGATCGGTTCAAGGAGATCGGCGAGGCCTACGAGGTTTTGCGCGACCCGGAGAAACGGGCGGCTTACGATCAACTGGGAAGCAACTGGCGGTCCGAGCAAGACTTCACGCCGCCGCCGGGCTGGCAATCCGCGCAAGGCGGCGCGGGGCACGGGTTCGACGGGGCCCAATTCAGCGATTTTTTCGAGAGCCTTTTTGGCGGTGGTGGCGGCGGCCAGCGCGGAAGTATGCGCGGCGAGGATGAATACGCCCATCTCACGGTCACTCTTGAGGAGGCTTTTAACGGGGCGACCCGGGCGGTGCGCCTGACCGTGCCGCGGCGCGACCCGCGCGGGCACATCGTACGTGACACGCGCACCCTCAATGTGCGCATTCCTAAGGGCATCCAGCAGGGCCAACAGATTCGTCTGACAGGTCAAGGAAACGCCGGTCACGGAAACGCGCCAGCCGGTGACCTGTATCTGGAGATCGCCATCGCCCCGCATACCTTGTATCGACTGGATGGACGCGATTTGTACTTGACGCTACCCGTAACCCCTTGGGAGGCGGCGTTGGGTGCCAAATTGAAGGTCCCGACACTCGGTGGCGCAGTGGAGGTTCGGCTCCCGCCGGGATCACAGACCGGACAAAAGCTGCGGCTCAAAGGCCGCGGAATGGGCGGCGCGACCCCTGGCGATCAGTACGTCTTGATCGAAATCGTCAACCCGCGCGCCGACTCGGATCGCGCGCGCGAGATCTACGAGCAGATGGCTAAGGAATTGGCGTTCAACCCGCGCGCTCAGTGGGGCGCACTATGAAAGACGCCTTAGTCGGCATGCTGTTGGATGAGCTCGCCAATCTGACGCGGGCCGATTTGTGCGGCAGCGGTCGCCTGACGGCAGAAGATCTCGATATCCTCGTGGCGCTAGGGCTTGTCAGTCCGAGGCAGGCCGACTCTTATCCCGCATCCAGTCTGCACCGCGTGCGGCGGGCCGTGCGCCTAAAACAAGGCCTCGATGCCGATTGGGAGATCGTGGCCCTTATCATGGATCTGCTCCACGAAATTGACGCCTTAAAGGCGCAGGTGCGCCATCTGGAGGCCGCTAGCTTATCAGGGGATGTCTCGTCTGGGGACGAAGACTAGTACCGCTAACGTTTACTGAGTCCCGGAATGCCCGATGCCGGTGGCCCCAAGGGGATTGGATGGCCGCAACTACAACGCGCAACACCGATCTGAATGGGCGCTGTGCAATGCGGGCACACGGCCGCTGGCATCATCTCACCGCCGAATATATAACCACAGGCGCACCGCTTCACTTCGCGCGGCACGGTCGCGGTACAAACCGGACACTCCTTATCCGCTATCGCACGGCGTGGCGGCTCCATTTTATGCTGACGCCGCTCTTCGCGTAGCCGCTCTTCCGATAGGTTTGTCGCTGAGACGGGCGCTGTCGCTTTGGCCTGTTCGCGATGGGGCACTTCCGGGGGCGTTGGCGCGGGCGCGCGGGTTGGTGCCTGGGTTGGTGCTAACGAGGGCGTTGGCGCCGACACCGGCGGTTTGGTCTCATGGCGATGGTGTGTCGCCTGATAGCTCTCGAGTTCTTGTCTGAAAACCCGATCTTCGGTTTCAGCAACCACTAGCAAACGGACTTGGCCTCGGTCGCCTGGCTGACGCAACATGCGCTGGCGGAGTCGCTCGATTTTTTCCTGGGATTGCTGGCAACGCGCGATGAGGTACTCTCCATACAGACGATCCTGGTCGGCCTCGCTTTCACCGCTCACGTCTTCGACATAGCCGCAGAACGGGCACGCCCGCGAATCGCGCGCGTACTGACGCGCGCATGACGGGCAGGCTCTGCGGTAGAGTGTCGAGATCGAATCGTCTGTCATACCGTCCTCCTTATATGCTTATTCTAGCAACGCTAGCCTAGCTTTAGAAGATACGCTTGTCGGAGAACGGTATCCGCCCATGCGCTTTTGCCACAAAATTGCCTCAAAACAAGGGCCAAAATGCCAACGCGGAGGAGTTCTAGTTCCCGGCGCACACCGCGGGCTGCCGCCGGGCTTGTTCGATACGCCCTTAATCCGGGCGTCGGCGCGTCATTGTGACGGCGTTGCGCCGCTTACCAGAGCCTCTTAGGGCGGCTACTTACCCTTGACGGACGCGGCCGTTTCTGTAGCCCGAAAACCAATCTTGACGTGCGCGCCATCACAAAATGGCTTGGTAGCCGAGGCGCCGCACCGACAGAGCGCTACGGGCTTACCGGCCTCGATGGCGAATGGTTTACCCTCGCTGTCGATGATCTCGACACCCTCAACCAAGTACGGCCCACTCGTCATTACGGTAATCTTAGTCACAGAACCTCCTTATTCGTCGGTCACACAACCGAGCGTTGCGTTTTGCACCGTGTTGATATATTTCCAAAGCGTCCCGCGGCGCACCTTATAGGGTGGCATCTGCCAGACCGCTTTGCGCCGCGCCCATTCCTCATCACTCACTTCGGCTTGAAGAATGTGGCGCTCGGCGTCAATAATCACCTGATCCCCGTCACGAATCAAGGCAATGGGTCCACCCTCCTGGGCCTCGGGGACTACGTGCCCAATGATGAAGCCATGCGATCCGCCGGAGAACCGGCCGTCAGTGATCAACGCGACATCGTTGCCCAGGCCTGCACCCATAAGGGCAGAGGTCGGGGTCAGCATCTCCGGCATGCCCGGCCCCCCCTTGGGTCCTTCATAGCGAATGATCACGACATCGCCACGCGCGATCAAGCCCTTTTCCAGGGCCTCGAGCATGGCCTCTTCGGAATCGAACACCCGCGCCGGGCCCGTAAAGGTCAGTCCTTCCTTACCGGTGATCTTGGCGACCGAGCCACCGGGGGCGAGATTGCCGACTAGGATCTGAATATGCGCCGTTTCCTTGATCGGCTGATCCCATGGGTAAATCACCTGTTGGCCCGCCCGCAGTGGCGCCACATCGGCTAGGTTCTCGGCTACGGTGCGGCCGGTGACCGTCAAACAATCCCCGGAGATGAGGCCGTGGTCTTGCAGGAGTTTCATGACGGCCGGGATGCCGCCGGCCTCGTGCAGGTCTTCCATCACATAGTTGCCGCTGGGTTTTAAGTCGGCAAGCAACGGGACCTTGTCGCTCACCCGTTGGAAGTCTTCCAGGGTCAAGGTGATGTCTACGGCCCGCGCCATGGCAATCAGGTGCAGCACCGCATTGGTAGAGCCGCCGAGCACCATGACGGTCACCATGGCGTTTTCAAAGGCCGCACGGGTCATGATGTCGCGTGGCTTGATGTCGCGCTCCAATAATAGACGGATCGCCGCGCCGGCCCGCAGGCATTCATCGCGCTTGCCATCGTTTACCGCCGGCGTCGAGGCGCTATAGGGGAGGCTCATACCGAGGGCCTCGATCGCCGAGGCCATCGTATTGGCGGTATACATCCCACCGCAGGCCCCGGGTCCCGGGCAGGCGTGACGAATTACGTCGCTGCGTTCCTCTTCTGTGACCTTGCCCGCCAGAAAGGCCCCATAGGCCTGAAAGGCCGAAACGATATCGAGCGTCTCGCCGTGCGCATGGCCGGGCTTGATCGTGCCGCCGTAAATCATGAGCCCCGGTCGGTTGATGCGCGCCATTCCGATGATGCAGCCGGGCATATTCTTGTCACAACCCGGGAGCGTGATCTGTCCGTCATACCACTGCGCGCCCATGACCGTCTCGATCGAGTCGGCGATCAAGTCGCGCGATTGCAGCGAGTAGCTCATGCCGGCCGTGCCCATCGATATCCCATCCGAGACCCCGATCGTATTGAATCGCATGCCCACGAGGCCAGCCTTGGCCACCCCTTCCTTTACGATCTTGGCCAGATCCAAAAGGTGCATATTGCAGGTATTACCTTCAAACCAGACGCTGCCGATGCCCACCTGCGCCTTGTCCATGTCAGTGGGGGTCAGTCCGGTCCCGTACAACATCGCCTGTGAGGCCCCTTGCGACTTCGGGGCAGTAATCTTTGCGCTATATCGATTAAGCTTTATCATGTGTCCTCCGCAACGGCCCATTGTACAGAGTGCCTTGCGGGCCCGACAACTTGCTCTCACAAAAAGAGTCCGCCACCAGGCCACTTTAAATGAACGATGGTCTCATTCGCGTCTCCAAATTGCTCGCCGCCCGCGGGGTGTGTTCGCGTCGGGAGGCCGACAGTTACCTTGAGCGCGGCTTGGTGCGCGTCAATGGCCGGCTCGCAGTCCTGGGCGAACGGGTGACCGCCGATGCCGCCATTACCCTAGCGGGCGCCGCCCAAGCCCGTCAGAATGGGCGCATCACCTTGCTCATGAATAAACCGATGGGCTATGTCTCCGGCCAACCGGAGAAAGACTACCAAAGCGCCCATGTCCTGCTTACGCCCGAACGCTACGCCGGGCCGGCGCGGGCGCCACACGTTCCGGCACAGCTTGCGGTCGCCGGACGGCTCGATATCGACTCGCAGGGATTGCTGGTGTTTACCGAAGACGGGCGCATCGCGCGCCTCTTGATTGGCGGCAACAGTATCGAAAAGGAATACCATGTGCGCCTCGTCCATCCGATAACCGACAAAGACATCCAGCGCTTATGCGGCCCGCTCAGCCTAGACGACAAACCGTTACGCCCGGTGCAGGTGAAGCGCTTAGGCCCAGACGCCATCAGTATGATCTTGACGGAGGGCCGCAAACGCCAGATTCGCCGTATGCTGACGCTAGTCGACCATGAGGTTCGCAGCTTGAAGCGCGTTCGTATCGGGCGGGTGCGACTCGCCGATCTCGGCCTCGGCCAGTGGCGCCGCCTACCCTTAAGTGAGCACTTCTGAGTGTATAAAGCGCTGCGTCCCTGGCTTTTTCGACTACCGGCGGAGACTGCGCACCATGCCGCGCTCGTGGCCCTGCGGGTGCTTGGCGCCATGCCGGGCGCCGGGTGCCTGGAGGCGCGGTTTGTTCCCGAGCTTGCGGTCTCGACGATGGGCCTGTCGTTTGCCAACCCGATCGGGCTTGCCGCCGGCTTTGACAAAGACGGGCGCGCCTTGGCCGGTCTTGCGGCCTTGGGCTTTGGCTTCATCGAGGTCGGCACCGTAACCCCACGCACGCAGCCCGGCAATCCCACACCGCGCTTGTTTCGCCTGCCCGCGGAACGCGCGCTCATCAATCGACTCGGGTTTAACAATGCCGGCATCGATGCGCTCGTAAAACGCCTCGCTGCGCATCGCCATCGCGTCCCAATCGGTGTTAATATAGGCAAGAACCGGGATACGCCGCTTACGCGGGCGGTCGATGATTACCGTTTGGCGTTCGCGGCCGTCGCGCCGTACGCCGATTATGTGACCGTGAACCTATCCTCGCCGAATACGCCGGGATTGCGCACGCTGCAGGAACCAGAGCTGGCTCGACAACTTCTAGGCGCCCTGAAGGAAGATCAGCGCGCCTGGGCGCGCACATCCGGGCGCCAGGTGCCGATCGCAGTCAAGATTGCGCCGGATTTTGCGCCAGAGGCCCTTGATGCGTTGATCGGGGTGTTACAAGAGGTCGCTTGCGAGGCCGTTATTGCCACCAATACGACCTTGAGTCGCCCCATGTTGGCGCAGACGCGCACTGGATTGGAGCAAGGAGGCTTGAGCGGGGCCCCGCTCGCCCCCCTTGCGCAAGATGTTATTAGCAGGGTTTTCAAGAGGTTACCCGGTATCCCCATCATCGGGGTCGGTGGCATATTTGATGCAGGAGATGCCTGGGACCGTCTCGTCGCGGGCGCGTCCTTAGTGCAGATCTATACCGGACTCGTTTATGAAGGCCCGGGCCTTGTCCGCGCGATCGCCCGGGGCTTGGCCACCCGTGTTCGGGACTCCGGGTGCCTCGATCTCGCGTCGGCGCTTCAGGAGGCGCGCCGGAACTTTTTATCTGGTGGAGGGACTAAGGCTCGCGAATCGCTTTAAAAAATGAGGGTGGTCTCTCCCGAGGGCGGGGCGGACTTATAGGTTTGTTTTAAGAGAAGTGAGGTTAATGATGGTAATGGAAGTGAGCAACATGATTGTGATCGAGGGGGTGACCGAGGATGGGCGGACCTTTCGGCCGAGCGACTGGATAGAACGCATTAGTGGTAGTCTCTCGACCTTCGGAATGGACCACCGTATCCGCTATTCCCACTACTTACAACCACAAATCATCGACGGAAGTAAGTGCCTAGTACTGGACCCGAAACTCAAAGACGTCAATCCGAATGCCTTTAGTTTCCTCATGGACTTCGCGAGGGGCAACAAGCTGAAGATCCACGGTCCCGACCTTGGTGGTTCTCAGAAGGATCTGTCTGCCCACGGGCTTTGCCCAGCCTAGTCGTCTAGGCTGTAAGACACGAGACCATCGGCGAGCTTCGGCTCGAACCATGTAGACTTCGGGGGCATGACCTCGTCGCGGTCGGCTACCGCCATGAGTTCGGCGAGCCCGGTCGGATAGAGCACGAAAGCGACCCCCCCTGATGCGTTGACGCGCTCGGCAAGTGCGACCGGCCCCCGAATACCGCCCACGAAATCGATTCGTTGATCGCGCCGCGGATCGTTGATGTCGAGGAGCGGCCGCAAGACACGATCCTGAAGCAGGCTCACATCCAGTTTCGCCACTGGATCGTTCGGCACAGCCCCGAGGTAGGTCAGGCGATACCATTGGTGATCGAGGTACATGCCGAATTCCGCCGGGCGCGCAGGCCGCACGGGCGCGGGTTCTGCGACCACCCGGAATATTTTCCGAAGCTCGCCCAGAAAGTCTAGGACGCTATGGCCATGGAGGTCTGTGACCACCCGATCATAGTTTAAGACCTGCATCTCTTGATCAGGAAACAAGACCGCCAGGAACCACTGATGGGGACCCTCTTCCCCTCCCCTGCTGTGGGCCACGACCCGGGCGGCAGCCGTGCGATGGTGCCCATCGGCGATATAGACTCGCGCCAAGTCCTCGTAGGCGGCGGTCAGATCTGCTACCAATCGCGCATCGGATACGACCCACAAGCGATGACGGACCCCATCAAGCACGGTGTCCGTTTGCGCAGGTCCGGCGGATGCCTCGGTCAATAAGGCGTTGATACGCGGGTCGGCCCGATAGGTCAGGAACGCCGGGCCGGTTTGGGCGTTCAAGGCCTCGATGTGCCGCGCGCGATCGCGCTCCTTGTCAGGACGCGTCAGTTCGTGCCGCCGGATGCGCCCACTTTCATAGGCCGCCACCGAGGCGGTCGCGACCAGTCCTTTTTGGCGATGGTTACCCATAGTCAATTCGTAGACATAGTATGACGGCAGCGGATCGCGCTTGAGCACCGTCTTTAGGAGCTGCGCCCAATTCGCGGCGGCCTGTCGAAAGACCGCCTCGTCGGACGACGGCGTTCCTTCCGGGAGGTCGATCTCGGCCTTGGAGACGTGCAAAAAGCTGAGCGGGCGCCCCACTACGGCGCGCCGCGCCTCCTCACTACTCAAGACGTCGTAAGGTGGCGCTATAACTTCGGCAGCCCGGGCGGCATCAGGGCGTAGCCCACGGAAGGGGCGGATGAGATTCATGACAACTCCAGGCGATCACAGAGTGCGCCATTCAAAACTATTTTCGAAAACAAGTAAACGGCCCAGGGCTGCGCGCGCAGATAGCGGGCCTTGTCGCCGATCGGCTATCGACGGGCGGTGTGTTTGCGACTACAAGAGGAACAGCTGCCGGATATCCCGGCATCTGTCGGTCGATATGGCCGAGAAGGCACCTAGGAACCGCAGACCATGCTTATGGTCACCAGAAAACCGGGCGAGCGCATCGTGATCACGCTCGACCCGCATACCGACCCGAGCTTAAGCGCCCAGGATCTGTTCGCACAAGGGCCGATCGAGATCGTTGTGGCCGAGACCGGCCCCACAACGGCCCGGGTCGGCATTAAGGCGTCAGCGCCATTTCTCGTCAATCGCGCCCAGCGCCTCCCCAAAGACTAATTCTCGTGCGCCGCTCTCGCGTGGCGGGTAGACGCCGTAAGCCGTCTCGGGCAGCGCTTGCCGACACTGGGCGCGTACGCACGCTTAGGCGTTTAGCGACGGCGCCGGACGCAAGGCCCGCGGGCGCAAGGGCGGAGTCGGGACCGGGTACAGGGTAGGCCTTCAAGTCGGCCCCCGCCTCACGCTATAATCGGCCCATGGATTTCTTTGAACAGCCCCCCCTGCAGCACCTAACGGGCCCCCACCCGCGCTACGCCATCATCTGGCTTCATGGTCTGGGGGCCGACGGGCACGATTTCGAGGGATTCGTAGACACCTTGGCCGGGATCACGGATCAGAACATCCACTTCGTGTTCCCACACGCGCCCGTGCAGGCGGTGACTTTGAACAATGGGATGCCGAGCCCTTCCTGGTTCGATCTCTACGGCATGCAGCCTTATGATCCCCAAGATGAGGCCGGCATTCAGCGCGCCAGCCGCGCGATCTCAGGGCTCATTGCCGAGGAGCAGACCCTTGGGATTCCGAGCGAGCGTGTCGTGCTAGGCGGGTTCTCCCAGGGCGGCGCATTGGCCCTATCCGTAACATTGACCGGCCCCTATCGCCTGCTGGCGGGCGTGGGGCTGTCGACTTACCTGCCGCTCGCGCATCGTTTTGTCACAGATCTGCCCCCCGACCGCCGCGCGCTGCCCGTGTTCTTGGGGCATGGCACGGAAGATCTCGTAGTCCCTTACAGCTATGCGGTGAAAACACAGCATCTGCTGGCGAAATCCGGCGTGAACGCAGTCCTCCATACCTACCCGATAGGCCACAGCGTCAGCGATGACGAAATCATGGATCTGCGCACGTTTCTAGCGAATGCACTCGCGACGGCCGCGCTTGGCGCCGACGCGACAAGCCTCTAAGATCGCTACCCTCACTTAAAGGATCGCCAAGCCATGGCCACCATCCCTATTCGGCGCCAAGACATGCCTCACCCGTTTGCGCGCCTACCGGCCGAATGGGAACCGCAATCGGGCGTCATGCTCACCTGGCCTCACGCCCATAGCGATTGGGCCGGGGTACTCGATGAGGCCGACCAAACCTTTGCGCTGATCGGGGCGGCCATAAGCCATCGCGAGCGTCTGCTGGTGACGGCCTACGATCATGACCACCAGGGGCATATTCTCGCGATTTTGCGCAAAGCGCAGGCTAATATTCACAATACGCGCATCGGCATCGCCGGCTCCGATGACGTCTTTGTGCGCGACCACGGCCCGCTTACCATCGCGACCCCCACGGGCCCTGTTCTACTCGACTTCGCCTTTAACGGCTGGGGAGGGAAATACCCCCACGCGCTCGATAATGTCCTGAGTCGATCACTCCATGACCAGGGCCTGTTCGGTACCACCCCAATGGAGGACGTGGCGTTGGTCCTGGAGGGCGGCAGCGTGGAGTCGGATGGCGAGGGGACCTTGCTCGTCACCGCAAGTTGCCTGCTGTCCCCGTCCCGCAACCCTAAGCTCAAACCCGAAGAGATCGAGGCGACGCTCAAAAACACGTTCAGTGCCCAACGCGTTCTGTGGCTCCATCACGGCTATTTGGCCGGCGATGACACCGACGGCCACATCGATACCCTGGCCCGCTTTTGTGATCGCGATACGATCGCCTACTGCGCCTGCCCTCATGAGGGTGACGAGCATTATGTCGAGTTAAAGGCAATGGAGACCGAACTGAAGGGTCTGACGACTGCGACCGGTAAACGCTATCGGCTGATGCCGCTCCCGTGGCCGGCCGCCAAACTGGATATCGATGGGCAACGCATGCCGGCTACTTATGCCAATTTTTTGATCATCAACGGCGCAGTCCTCGTCCCGACCTATGAAGACCGCGCCGACGCGGCCGCCTTGGTGATCCTGGCCCAATGCTTCCCCGGTCGCGCCATCATCCCAGTCCCCTGCCTGACGCTGATCGCCCAACACGGCAGCCTGCATTGCGTGACCATGCAGCTACCGCAGGGGGTCCTCGTATGATCACCGCAGCGTTGATCCAGCACACCGGCCTGGGCGCGCCCGAAGAGGTCTGGGTGCGCATCGAACAAGGCCTGCGCGCGGCCCACGCCGCAGGCGCGGGTCTCGCCTTGTTGCAAGAATTGCACAATGGCCCGTATTTCTGCCAGAGCGAGGATCGGGCGGGATTCTCGCTCGCCGAATCGATCCCCGGTCCGACCACCGATCGCCTTGGTGCCTTGGCGCGCGAGTTAGCGCTCGTCATCGTCGGCTCGCTCTTCGAGCGGCGCGCATCCGGCCTCTATCACAACACCGCAGTCGTGTTCGAGCGCGACGGCAGCCTTGTTGGCCGCTACCGCAAGATGCACATCCCCGACGATCCCGGCTTTCACGAAAAGTATTACTTCACGCCCGGGGATCTGGGCTTTACGCCGATCCAGACGAGTGTCGGTCGCCTGGGGGTCCTGGTCTGTTGGGACCAGTGGTACCCAGAGGCGGCCCGGCTCATGGCGCTCGCCGGCGCCGACATACTGCTCTATCCGACCGCGATTGGTTTTGATCCGCGCGATGAGGAGTCCGAGCAACACCGCCAAAAGGCGGCATGGGAACTCGTTCAGCGCGGTCATGCCGTGGCCAACGGGATACCGGTCCTCTGTACCAATCGGTGTGGCTTCGAACCTGATCCGAGCCGCGCCACAGCCGGCATCATGTTTTGGGGCGGGAGCTTTGCCTGTGGTCCGCAAGGGGAATGGCTCGCGCGCGCCGATCAGGAGGCGAGCGTCGTCCTAGCTCAGATCGACCCCGGGCACACGGAAACCGTGCGCCAAGTCTGGCCGTTTTTGCGGGATCGGCGGATCGATGCCTATCACGAACTCCTCAAGCGCTACCGCGATTGATTACGCGCAGCCTGAGCGCGGCCTGCGCGACTCTCCTTACGCGGATTCTGACCGAGTACGCGGCCGCCGATACGATCATGGATCGGTTCTTTCGCAGCGAGCGCAGACTCGGTCCGGCCGACCGCGGCGTGATTGCCGAGACCGTCTACGGTAGCCTGCGTCACTATCGGATGTTGAGCGCTGTGGCCGCAGGCACCGATCCATTGGCGATCATCGGCGCCTTCCTCGCGATCCATGGAGGTTATCATGCGCGCCAGTTGGCAGAGCTCGGGATTCCCGGCCCCGAGGCGATCGCGGCGGCTGCGCACGCCGACCATGCGCCCTGGCCGTTTGCGATCAAGGCGAGCCTCCCGGACTGGCTGGCCCGGCGTCTGACCGATCAACTCGCGCTTGCCGAGGCTGCGGCCTTAGGCGCTGCGCTCCTGCAATCGGCATCACTCGATGTGCGGACCAATACGCTAAAGACCGACCGCGAGACCTTGCGCGCGGCCCTGCTCACGGCCGGGCACGAGCTGACCCCGACCCCGTTCTCGCCCTGGGGGCTGCGGCGCGCGCTGCGCGCCCCGCTCTTTCGCACGCCTGAGTTCGCCGCCGGCCACTTCGAGGTGCAAGACGAGGGCAGTCAATTGATCGCCCCGCTCATCGAACCGCGACGCGGCGAGCGCGTATTGGATTATTGCGCGGGCGCCGGTGGCAAGACCCTTCATTTGAGCGCCCTTATGAATAATGGGGGGACCCTCTATGCCTGCGACACCTCTCAGAAACGCCTCCAGCGCTTAAAAGAGCGGGTAGTGCGCGCCGGTCTAGATAATGTCCGGATTCTCGCCATCACCGGCGGCACGGACACGAAATTAAAGCGCCTGCACGGTAAAATCGATCGAGTCTTGGTCGATGCCCCCTGTAGCGGCACCGGCACCCTGCGGCGTAGCCCCGACATCAAATGGCGACTGACCGAGGCCCGGGTCACGCAGTTGGCGACCGAGGCCTTGGAGATCTTGCTCTACGCCGCACGCCTGGTGCGCCCGGGCGGGCGCGTGGTGTATGCGACCTGCAGCCTGCTAAATGAGGAAAATGAGGACGTAATCCGTGAGTTCTTGGCCCAAACCCCATCGTTCCGGGCGCTTGCCACCGGCGACATCCTGACTCGGCGCGGTATCTCGCTAGACCTCCCGTCGAGTCCCGGCCTGAGGCTCTGGCCCCATCTCCACGGTACCGATGGCTTCTTTGCGCAGGCCTTAGAGCGGGTGATTTAAACTGAAGTTGCCCCCACCCGTAGTACCCAATATCTCACCGAAGATCCTGTAATCCCTCGTGTTTTTGGGAATGGGGTGGTCTTTTTTCTGTAAAGATGTAGTCACTAACTATGCGTTATAAGTGTTGACATATACGCGGAT
>DATKTV010000035.1:0-9615 GCA_035530915.1 Acidiferrobacter sp.
TTGTATTTTATGGTGTAATCGCTCATTTGCTAATTATACAGATGCGTGATATATAATACAAGGCAAATCTAAGTCAAAATCAACTTCCCGCTTTCCTCCCCATGGCTAAAGCGAGGGGATTCTCGCGGAGATGGGTTGACCACGACTAGTAAGGGGGGATCATCTCACGGCACAGCACTCTGAGACCGTGACCGACGGCACCCGTAGTCCGCTACGACTGTCTATATATCAGCGCAACTATTATTATGAGTCTAAATCCACATTCATCGACTCCTCGCTGCTGAACCGACTGGTGTCACGCGCGCCAACGCAGCGGACAAAAATACTGGTCAGCAGGAGATGAGTCGCGTATACTCCGCGACCCAATCGGCGCCCTTTTCTAAAGTCCCTCCGAACCCCACCGCGGGCTCGTGAACTGGCAAGGTACGACGAGTGACTTTGGCACATCTCCAGCGGCTCTGGCAGGTTAGCAGAAGCGATTCACCGCTTACGCTAACGACAACGTGCTCCCTCGGAACCCGTTGAAAGTGGCCCGCTGCTTTTGACTTTGAGAGGACATCACGTGGAATCCCAGTTTCCCCACCCGTACTTCAGTTCCCATCCGAAATGGCGTTGGTTCATCCTCACCACGGTACTCATCGGCGCGACGATGTCAGCCCTCGATGTCAGTATCGTCAACGTGGCGCTACCGACCTTACAAAACAGCTTTAAGGTCAACCTCGCCGTCATCGAATGGGTGGCGATGGCGTACATGCTCACGCTCACGATCTTCCTGCCGCTTTTTGGCCGCTTAGCCGACATCTTTGGTCGGTCAAAGATGTACAACACGGGTTTTGTCGTCTTTACGGTAGGTTCTGCGTTCTGCGGGCTGGCAACTTCCGCCGGATTCCTGATCGGCGCACGCATTCTGCAAGCCGTCGGCGCCGGTCTTTTGCAGGCCAATTCCGTGGCCCTTATTACCCAGGCCTTCCCCGCTAGCGAGCGTGGCCGCGCCATCGGCATTCAAGGCGCGGTACAGGCCGTCGCGATGTCCATTGGGCCATTTGTCGGCGGTATCCTGATCTCGGCCATCGGTTGGCGCGCGATCTTCTACGTCAACGTGCCGATTGGTATTCTTGGCACCTTCGCTGCTCTCTACTGCCTACCGGCCGGCGAGCGGTCAGGCAAGCGCGAAAAGATCGATTACCTCGGGACCGTTTTATTCGCCATCGGCTTGGCCTTCCTGGTACTCGCCGTAAACGAAGGGGAGAGCATCGGCTGGACCTCGTCGATCATTCTGACTTACTTCGCGTTGTCGGCGGTGCTGATCACGGCCTTTATTATCACCGAGATGCGCATTGAACATCCGATGATCGACTTGAGCCTTTTCAAGCGCTATGCGTTTTCGGCTGGCAACTTCACGGGCATGCTCTCCTATTACGTCTTGTTTGCCGTACTCTTTCTGATGCCCTTTTACTTAGAAGAGATCGGCGGCTATACCCCCGCCCTCACCGGCTCTATCTTGACGCCGATCCCGCTGGCCATGGCCGTGGTCGCACCCTTTGCCGGGCATATCTCGGATAAATATGGCTCGCGACTCATGACGAGCTGGGGCATGGCCGTCTGCGCCCTGGCAACACTTCTTCTTATCTTTATCGGCCAATCGCCCAATACCCTCGTGCTGATTGGCGAACTCGTCATCCTCGGCATTGGCATGGGTCTTTTCACCCCACCCAACAACTCCGCGATCATGGGTTCGGCGCCTAGGGAACGATTGGGGGTAGCGGGCGGCATCTTGAATATGATGCGCGCCCTGGGCCTGATCTTCGGGGTGGATATCTCGGGCGTGATCTTCACCTCGCTCCAACACAGCTACATCGTATCCCACGGCTATGGGGCGGTGGCATTCAACGCGGTGCCGCTTACGATACGCAGGGCGGCCTTCCTGCATGGGTTTGCCCCGGTGATGGTCAGCTTGCTGGTCATCAACATCGTAGCCGCCGTGCTCTCGGTTGCCAAAAAGGATGTCTACACTGACGGCCTCCATGGCGAACCGATCGACCTGATGTAACTCCGCGCAGCTGAGCGGACAACACGCCGGGGCGGGGACTGCGATCTAGGGTCCCTGCCCCGGTTCCGTTTTGGGCCTCTCTCCTACCAGTCAGTATTAGATTACCGCCTTCTTGGCTCGCCTTGGCGACGATCAGGCAATCGGGAAACCCGACATCGCCCGCCTCAAAATAGGCCAACGCAGTCCGTATCGTGTCGGGCGATTCGAGCCTGACGGTTCTGTTACCGAGCAAGGCGCGAACGACGGCGACGATCTCCTGACGAGTTAGGCGATAGCTTCGTTCCGGTGTCCAACACAATTCGACCAGTACGACCTCACTCGCATGGCTCATACGAGACGCAACGTCCCGGCGCCGTTCTTGGACTTCACATAGGATGGCTCCGCAGGCATAAGCGCAACACCCCGAGGAAGGGCGGATTCTCAGACTTCCGGGTATCCGCCACTCGCTTCAGGTTCGATCTAACCTGCGGCCTGAATAGGGATCGCCTGACTGGTACGAACAATGTGGTTGGCCTCATCGACGTAGACCAAGCGGGGCTTCATATTCAAGGCCTCAACCTCGGTGTAGACACCGAAGGCACAGATAATGATGAGATCTCCGACCTGGGCCTTATGGGCCGCTGCGCCATTGACCGAAATGAGGCCAGAACCCGACTCCCCGCGGATCGCGTAGGTGCTGAAGCGCTCGCCGTTTCGGATATTGAACACATCAATGCGTTCGTACTCGAGAATGCCGGCCGCCTCAAGCAATTGGCTATCTATGGCGACGGAGCCCTCGTAGTCGAGTTCGGCGCGGGTTACGCGTACCCGGTGCAGCTTGGCATGGAGTAAGGTTCTTTGCATCGCGCCATTATCCGGCTTTAGCGGCCTGGTGCAAAGTCCCATCGTCATGATGGCGTATTCGGCTGAACTCCCAGTTGTCGATCAGGCGCGTCACACCGAGGCGCGCGGCCCCTAAAATGACCCACTGGTCGTCCTCATCCGAGGGCGGGGCGAGATCCCTCGCACGCCGAATCGCCACGTAATCGGGCACAAATCTGAGCGCGCGCAGACGTTCCACACACCCTTTTTCCACGTCCCCCGGCGGCTCGCCACTGGCCGCAAGCTGGGCGCCCTTGATCAAGACCTCATAGAGGCCGGGGGCGCGGGCGCGTTCGGCCGCGGTTAGATACTGATTGCGGGTGCTTTTGGCAAGACCGTCCGCCTCGCGCATAGTATCCACCCCGACGACTGCCAGCGGGAGCCCCAGATCCGCGACCATGCGCTCAATGATGCGCCACTGCTGGTAGTCCTTTTTGCCAAAATAGCCAGCCTGCGGCCGCACCAGCCCGAAAAGCCGCGCCACCACCGTGGCCACCCCTTGGAAGTGACCCGGCCTAGACTGCCCACAGAGATCATCGGAAAGACCCGGTATCCACACCTGGGTCTGCGCGGCCCGCCCCCGCGGGTAGATCTCTTCATCGGTCGGCAAAAACACGGCATCGACCCCAGCCTTGGCTAGGCGTGCGGCATCGGCCTCCTGAGTCCGCGGGTAGGCACCGAAATCCTCGTTGGGACCAAACTGAAGCGGGTTCACATAGATACTGACGACGACCACGCGGTGCGAGACCCGCGCCTTGGCGACGAGCGCCAGATGCCCTTCGTGCAGCCCCCCCATGGTCGGCACAAATCCCACGTCATCTGGCCAGGATGCCCGCAACGCTGAGAGCTCGCGAGCCGTGGTCACGGTCTTCATCCGGTATAGCTTTCCTCCACCGACGGGAAAGCACCGGTACGCACAGCGTCAATATAGGCACGAAAGGCCCCGGCGATGCCCCCGCCGGTCGCCAGGAAATCACGTACGAACCGGGGCCGACGCACCCCGAGCCCTAAGGCGTCATGCATCACCAAGACCTGCCCGTCGCAGGCCACCCCCGCCCCGATGCCAATAGTCGGAATCGTGACCATTTGGCTGATCTCGGCCGCGAGCGGCGCGGGCACCGCCTCCAGGACCAGTACGCCCACACCGGCGGCCGCCAATTGCTGGGCCTGCGCCTTCAATTCCGCGCCCTGGGCCCCACGGCCCTGCACCTTAAATCCCCCGAAGGTATTCACAAATTGCGGGGTCAGGCCGATATGCCCGCACACCGGGATCCCTCGGGCGCAGAGATAAGCGACGTTTTCTACCAGCGGACCGGCGCCCTCGACCTTCACCATATTCGCGCCGGCCTGCATCAGCGCACCGGCGCATTTGAGGGCATCGGTCGGCGCCCCCTGGAAGGTCAAAAACGGCATATCGGCGATCAGCAGGGCGTGGCGGATCCCGCGCGCCACACAGGCCGTGTGATAGACCATGTCCGCGAGCGTCACCGGGAGCGTGGTCTTGCGGCCTTGAACGACCATCCCCAACGAGTCGCCCACCAAAATGACATCCATGCCCGCCTCATCCATGGCGCGCGCGAAGCTCGCGTCATAAGCGGTCATCGCCGCGATCTTGCGGCCCTCGCCCTTCATAAGGGTCAGCTGCGGCACCGTCACCGCCTGCGGGAGCGGAAGGCTCACGAACCGAGACCCGAGGCGAGCGGATTAAAGAAGTGGCGGCCACTGTGAATGCCGCGGATATAATCGATCAGCGACAAGAGATCCTCGTCGCTCTCGACGAAATTGGCCTCGGCCGCATTGACCATAAGCAGCGGCGATTCCTGGTAACGATGAAAAAACTCCGTATAGGCCTCCCCAAGCTCGGCTAGGTAATCGCGGCTGATACGCTCATAGGCGCGGCCACGACGACGAATACGATCCATCAAGACATCGACCGGCGCCTGCAAAAAGACCACGAGATCCGGCGTCCGTGGACGAACCACAATGCCGCCTGCGATCTGTTCGTAGAGGCGCCACTCGTCGTCATCCAATGTGATCCGAGCAAACACGCGGTCCTTGGCCCACAGAAAGTCTGCGATAACGCCCGTGCGCAGAAAATCCGCCTGATCCAGGCTTTCCAAGAGGCGCAGGCGCTGAAAAAGAAAAAAGAGCTGGGTCGGCAAGGCATTGGCGCGCCGGTCTTCATAAAAACGCGCCAAGAAGGGGTTGTCTTCGGGCTCCTCGAGGAGCGCTTCCATCCCGAGGGTCAAGGCCAAACGACGCGCGAGGCTCGTCTTGCCGACCCCGATCGGGCCTTCAATGACGACAAACGACCCCTGAGACAGGGATGCGGACATCGCTACGGCTTCTCCCTTCACCCAAAGCCCCCCTTTTACCAGACCGTCGGCAATCGTTCCACTCGTTGCCCTTGAACCTGCTCACACAAATCGTTTAGCGCGCCATGCCCGGGCAACGTAAAGTCGGGCATGATCTCCACCCAAGGATACAACACAAAGGCGCGCTCGTGCAGACGGGGGTGTGGGATATGCATATCGGGGTCGTCGCAGGCCATGCCTTCGTAATAAAGAAGATCCAAATCAATCGCCCGCGGTCCGTCCCGCTCGGTCGTCCGCACCCGCCCAAGCACCTGTTCCAAGGCAAAAAGTTCGGTCGCGAGCGCGGCCGCAGGCAGGCTTGTCTGCAGCCAGCACACCGCGTTTAAGAAGTCCGGCTGATCCTGGAAGCCCACCGGGGCGGTCCGATACAGCGACGAGGATCGCACCAGCGCAGTTTGCGGCAGCGTACCGAGCGCTCGGCGAGCCGCCGTCAAGGTCGCTACCGTATCGCCTAAATTGGCACCGAGCCCGATGACGGCATCAACCACTTGAGGCGCGGCGCCTGCGTTTGCGCCGACTGCGCTTCTCGCCTTGTTCACTAAGCCCCTCCACCATCGCCTCCTGTTCGGCCGGCGTGACCTCCTGAAAACGCGTCCACCAGTCAAACAACCCCGGGTCGAGCTCGCCGCTGCTGGCCCGCAAGCCCAAAAAATCATAAGCGGCGCGGAATCGTTTGCTTTCGAGAAAACGAAACGCCTGGCGCCCCGAACGGCGATCGAAACGGGACTGCAAACTCCAGATCTCGCGCATCGGCAGGCTAAATCGCTTCGGGATGGTCACGATTTTCAGCTGTTCGCGCAACACCTGCTCGGCGGCCTTCTGCCAAGCCTCGACCGGCGCCATGCCGTCGGCGATGGCCGCGACCGCCGCCTCGCGGACCGGCTCCCACAACAGGGCGGCAAACAAAAACGCGGGGGTGACCGGTTTATTCTCGGCAATACGCCGATCACTATTAATGAGCGCCTTGGCCAACAAGGACTCCTGGTTCGCGCCCGCCTTCCGCACCGCGGCCACGGTCGGGAACAGAGCCTCGAACAACCGGTGCCCCTCTAGCGCCTCATAGGTGGCAGCCGCGTTTCCGGCATGAAAGAGCTTCAGCATCTCCTCGAAGAGCCGGGCCGGGGCCACCTCTTGCAAAAGCGGCCCGAGGCGTGGGACCAGTTCGCGACTATCGGGCGTCAGCTGCAACCCGAGCTTGGCGGCAAAGCGCACCGCGCGGAGCATGCGCACCGGATCTTCGCGAAACCGCTCCTCCGGGTTGCCGATGACCCGCAGGAAGCCATCGGCCAAGTCCTGCAAACCGTTGACATAATCGCGGATCACGCCCTCCTCGGGGTCGTAATACAAGGCATTGACCGTGAAATCGCGACGAAACGCATCCTCTTCTGCAGTGCCGAAGACATTACCGTGGTCTTGGTCGGCAGAAGGGGCCGCCCGATAAGTCGCCACCTCGATGATGTCGCGGCCGAAATGGACATGGGCTAAGCGAAACCGCCGGCCGATCAGGCGCGCGTTACGAAATATCTGACGGATTTCCTCAGGGCGGGCTTGGGTGACTACATCAAAATCCTTAGGCTCCCGGCCCAACACAAGGTCGCGGACACAGCCCCCGACCAAATAGGCCGTATAGCCCGCATCTTGCAATTTTTCGATGACTTGCCGGGCATGGGGGTTAATCCGAGCCGGATTTAAACCACACGAGGCGGCATCGACGATCTTTGGCGCCCTATTTTGATCATTCAAAGGAAATCTTTTCCTCCACCACTTAAGTTTGTTCCAATTTGGCATAGGCCTTGTATAATAGCACCGGTTCGCGGTAGCCAAGAGTTGTTCTGTTTCGCTCCCTTCGTCTAGTGGCCTAGGACGCTGGCCTCTCACGCCGGTAACAGGGGTTCGAGTCCCCTAGGGAGCACCACCCCCCTCACCGCCCTCTTGATAGATGAGGGGTCGGCCCCCATATCCGCCGAAACAGACCAAGGGGATGTCCTGCATGACCGATTCACCCTATATCTCAGACGTCACAGAAGCCCATTTCGATAGCGAGGTCATTACCCGTTCTCGACAAGTCCCTGTCCTTGTCGACTTCTGGGCGGCATGGTGTGGGCCCTGTAAGTCCCTCATGCCCTTGCTCGCCAAGCTCGCCGAAGAGTACCAGGGTCGGTTTTTCCTTGCCAAGGTCAATAGCGACGAGCAACAAGCGCTCGCCGCCCGCTTTGGTGTCCGTAACCTGCCCACCGTGAAGCTCTTTAAAGATGGTGTAGAGGTCGCGGAGTTCGTCGGTGCGCAACCGGAGAAAACGATCCGGGCGCTTCTCAACCAACATATCGCGAACCCATCCGACAACCTTTTACAGAGCGCCTTAGACCAAGAGGCGGCCGGCCAGACTGATCAGGCCTTGATGCGGTTGCGGGAACTGCACGCAAGTGAGCCGGCGAACGACCGCGTGACCATTCACCTCGGACGGCTACTCCTAGAGCAGGGCTTGGCCGACGAAGGCGAGCGCATCTTAGCAGCTATACCGGCAGGCGCCCAAAACGACCCGAGTCTCGCCCCCCTACTGGCCCACCTGGAGTTCGTACGGATCGCCGCCGCCGCACCGCCGCTCTCGACCCTCGAACACACTGTCGCCACCCACCCAGACGATATGCAGGCGCGATTGGGGTTAGGCGCACGCTACTTATTGAAGGGCTATTATGCGCCAGCACTCGAACAATGGCTCACGATCGTGCAAACCGACCGCAAATTCGGTGATGATGCCGGCCGACGGGCCCTTTTGAGCGCGTTTGCGCTGCTCGGGAGCAAAGATGAGCTGGTCCGCCAATATCGCCAATTGCTGGCCACCGCCCTCCACTAGCAAAATCGCAGCCAACCTCTAGGCACACCCCATAACCGTTCGCGACTGGCGACTCCCTGGGCCCCGCCCAAACGGTGGGGCCCGCAGCGGCTGCTACCACGCCATGGACCACGGATCATTGGGCCACTAAGGCGCTCCTGACTTCAGATCGCGGCCCGTCAGGACCTGGGCGGCGATGGGGTTTGCTGGTGTGGTTTACCAGTGGCCACCACAAAACGCCCGGTAACCGCTTTGGCGGCGCAGAGGAAGCAGGCCATAATGCACGCAACAGATAATGGAGTAGCCGCATGCACATTGTGATTACCGGGGCCGCAGGCTTCATCGGCTCAGCACTCGCGCACAGGCTTCTTGATCGCGGCGATTCCGTAGTCGGTATCGACAATCTGAACGACTATTATTCGGTTGACTTAAAACGGGCCCGCTTGGCACGACTTCAGACCCACGAGCGATTCACCTTCAAGCTAATGGATATCGCCGACCGCAAGGCGATCGCTGAGCTATTCGCTAAACAGCACTTTGATGCGGTCATGAATCTCGCCGCCCAGGCGGGCGTACGCCACTCGCTCAAGGATCCACACGCTTACGTGGACGCCAATATCGTCGGTTTCGTAAATCTCCTTGACGGGGCGCGGCACAGCGGCGTCGGTCACTTTGTCTACGCATCCTCGAGTTCGGTCTACGGATCCAATACCCACCAACCCTTCTCGGAGCACGACTCGGTCGGTCACCCGGTCTCCCTTTATGCGGCGAGCAAGCGCGCCAATGAACTGATGGCGCATAGCTATGCCCACCTATTTCGCCTACCGTGCACGGGCCTGCGGTTTTTTACGGTGTACGGACCTTGGGGGCGCCCGGACATGGCGTTGTTCCTGTTCACCAAAGGGATTTTGGCGGGCACCCCGATTCCGGTGTTCAACCACGGGCGCATGATGCGCGACTTCACCTATATCGATGACATCATCGAAGGGGTCGTGCGCGTCATCGATAAACCCGCAAGCCCCGACAGTCATTGGTCGGCAGACCACCCGGACCCCGCTACCAGCAACGCCCCGTTCCGCATCTATAACATCGGTAATAACCAGCCCGTGGAGCTCATGCACTACATCCATGTGCTCGAGGAATGCCTGGGCCGCAAGGCGCATATCGAGATGTTGCCCATGCAACCGGGGGATGTGCCCTCCACGGTCGCGAATATCGATGACCTCGAGCGTGACTTTGGGTTCCGGCCGACCACGTCCGTGGAAACCGGGATTAGCCGGTTCACCGCCTGGTATTTGGATTACTTCGCGACCGTCAAGCCAGCGCCCCCATCGAAGGCTTAAAGTCGCCCGCAACCAAGTGCCGGCGCTTTAACGTCACCTGTTCCGATTGGGCATTAAGGGAGGCGAGGCCGGCGTTGCTTTGGCGCCAAAGGGTGAGGTGTCGGCATTGGGCCGCAAACGACACTCCCTTCTTGGTTTCCGTATACACCCGGA
>DATKTV010000036.1:0-12248 GCA_035530915.1 Acidiferrobacter sp.
GCTTCAATGAGGCCGCAGCTGTTCGCTGCGGAATACAGCGCTTACCTGGCGCCCAATAACGGCGGGCAGTCCCGGCACTGTTTGCGAGCGCTCCGCGCCTTCGCTGGATACAAAGACATAGGGTACCCTCGGTATAATACCTCCCATCGTAAAATCTTCCAATTTTTAAAGAACTTACAGAACCGCGAGCGCTCCCCAGGGATTTTACTGCCACTACAGCGCTCGCAACGATGCGGCAACACATTATACGATTACCGGCTCACGCATCACAGGCTGATATGTCTTACCAAGGCTAATAATTCGCGGTTCGATCCGGTCAGCTAAACCGACATCCACGAGCACGACGTGATCATGGTCATTGAGGATTATTTCGTCAAGCGTAGCAATTAACTCGGCCCGGCGGCGCGGGCCGAGCCGGCACTGAAAGACGGAGAGCTGCAGCCATTCCCCGTAGCCGTTTAGTAACCTAAATACAGCACGCCAGCGCTTCGGATCGCTTATGTCGTAAGTAACCAGATACAGGTGTTCGTCCAAGAGCATCACCTCGTGGTAAAATTCGGATACTCGGGGATGTCGTTAAGCAGGAATCGGCCGAGCAACCGTGCCTGAATCTCGAACAACCGGCGGTAACTTATCTTGTAGCCGAACAGTGGGTGGGTGACCTCCTGACTCAAGCGGCGCTCGAAAGTCGCGATGAAGCGCTTGCGGCCGTCTTCGGTGAGCGCCACACTGTCGGCAACACGACGGAAGTCTGATGGGCGCACTTCACCGTTGTTGATGGCCTGCAAGACGCTGGAGTCGGCTACCAAAGGGCGAAATGGCTCCATCATATCGAGAGCCAACGCGGGCCGACCATAGCGCGGTTGATGGTAGAATCCGCGATAAGGATCGAATCCTACGGCTGATAGTGTAATAGTCCAGGTTCTGGTCAGCAGCGAATATGCATAGGACAATAAAGCATTTACTGGATCGGTCGGCGGGCGGCGGTTACGGTGGGAAAAATCGAAGCTGAAACCATCCTGGCTGTGCTCGTGCTTGATTAATCGCGAAAATTGACCGAAGTATCGCTGCGCCGCGAGACCCTCTACACCCAGAAGCACGGATAGACTGTCGGCGCGCTGAGTGGCCTCAGAATCTGTTTTAAGCTCTGCCACGATAGTATCAACAGCTTCTTCGCCACGCCAATTGCGCCGCATGAGCGTTCGGCAGTTCTGGATCTTGGCTCGCACCAAGCCCTTCGCCAGATGCAGGCATGCACGTTCATTGAAGCTCGCACGGTATTGCGCCGTGCGAAGCTCCACGTTCTTGTGTCCAAGACCCGTAGTGTGGCCAAGAAACCAACCCCCAAAGGAGTGCCAGGTGACAGGGATCTCTCTCCGCATAAGCTCTTGCAAGGCGGGGGTCGTGAGATAGACGTTCCCCATCAGTACTACCTGGGAGACGTCGATCAACCGAACCGTTGTTTGGAGTTTGTCATCGATTGATATCTCCATTGTCTCACCTTTCTTCGCCACCTTTGCGTGATTTGCCTGGACATAGAGAGGTAGCGCCTCGTCACGCGCCACTGCCAGGGGCCGCGGTGCCTCATCTCCCCGCGTCAGAAAATTAACTTCATCCGGCAGGCAGATACCGACCAGCGAGCAGCGCGGGCATTTCGGGTTGTCTTCCAAGGGTGGGGGCATTTGCCCTCCCGCGGCGACGAAACGTAGGCCGTTGACGGTGGCCAAAGCTTTGGAACGTAGCGCCTCATCAAACACCACGCGCACCCGTTCTCGCGACTCGGCAAAATACAAGACGCCCTCAGAACACTGATACCCGTGTTCCTCGAGAATTAAACCCTGCACGCACACCTGGATGCGTTCGGGGTCATAGGCGCCTTTGGGCACATGTGGTCGCTTGCCACGCTTGTAGTCCACGGGTGTCACCGTATTCCCTTCGCCTTCGATCAAGTCCAGTTTGGCAATTAGGCCCAGACGATAGGAGGACAGCGTGATGGAGCGGGCATGGAAGCGCTCGCCCTCTTCAAGCTCATCTGCCGGAGACAAACGGTCCCCCAGCGTATCGACGCGACGATGGCGATAGCGACCCTCCACGGTATCGCTCGAATCAGCCCACTCGCCCTGTACCCATTCGAGATAGGCAAGCCGCGGGCAATATTCATACTCATTGACCATTCTTGCTGGCAGTAGTGGCAGGTCCACAGACAGCTCTGGAAACGGCAGCGGCAATTCCCCTTGTGTTTCGTCCATGGCGCACCTTGACAGATATCGGCGGGAGATTCTGGTAAGTCTAGTTGCAAAAACGGCGCTGGGGGCGGGTCGATGCATACGGGCAGTCCCGGTCATTGCTTGTAAGCACCCAAAGTCCTGGCCTAATATGACCAAACAGCATTGTGTTACAGCGCCTTACATGGGGTTAGGCCGCCAGGAACATCGTCTATAGGTAGTCTAACGATTCGCCTGGACGACCAACTTGAGCGCGCACCGAACCAGCTCGCTAAGGCACGGCGCCAAACGAAAAGCGAGGTCGCGCGTGAACTGCTGCGCCAGCACATCCCCGTACGTTAGTTGGGGGAAACCCGGAACAAACTTCGGCCTTCTGCCGAGGCGGCAGGTTATCTGACCGATAAGGACTTTTTCGAGACACTTCTTAAGGATTTTTCGCGATACCAACGTCCTCGCCAGCGCGATTGATGGGCCGCGGACTGTATCACGACCTACTCAAACACGTCCTCATCGAACATGCCGTGCTGGTCGGTGCTCCGGTACAGGAAGACCCACATTAGGATACTTGTCACGAAATTCCATGTTCCGGCGAGTTTGTGGCGCCAAGATGGGGTCTGCACTATACGCGCTCGAACAGACATCCTCGGTGACCACTCCGCTGAGTATACCTACCCCGGATCCAGACGACATCGCGATCCTCGCCCGCATACTCGCCGCCAAAGCGACGTCTTCGTCACCGACGATAAAGCACGCTCGACCTTCGTCAAGATAGACGATTCCCCATCCTCTCGCCGCGGCAATTATGGCAGAGCCTCTCTGACCTCGGTGGGTAGGCCAATTTGTGTTTTTCCGCAACAACTCATCGCTCTCTTGTCGCGCCGCAATTTTGAATTGCTGTCAAAGAGGATACGCCGCCATGGCGGTATCCTTTTAACTCCACAACGAGCAAAATTGCCCAATGGACGCCCCAGAGACAGCACCGATTGGCGGAACAGATTACCCCCACGACTTGACGAATTTGTATTTCGATTCAATCGTAGAACCTCGCGTTCACGGGGATTGCTGTTTTATCGTTTGCTCCAGCAAACTGTCATGACAAAACCCGTGACTTACAAACGAATTGTGAAAGCTCCCAAGAAATCAGGAAACTAAACGTCTTTGGAGCTAAGGGGATACCCCGTACGCCGCCCATCCACCCAGTAACCCGGACGTGGTTGCTTAAGAGTTGGCCCGTCGGAACGTTCCCAAGCCGAAGTGGCAGCCGTAACCCAAACACAGGGGCCCCTTTACGGGTTCCGCAAACCGCAAGGCGAGCGAGAATCCCACGTCGACTGGCGCCGCCGGGCCTTGACGCCGAGAGCGAATAAAATGCCGCATCTGCAAAAGTCGTCCGTTTTCCCGCAGGTCCAGAATCTTGATGTCAATAGGTTTCGGATAACCCCGCGCAACCAGCTCGGCGATTACTTGGCCTTCGACGGTGTTCCCCCCGCGTTTCTTGCGATACCGGGGTGGCACAAAAGGTGTGGCACTGATCCAGTTTGTTGTCCCCGACGGCGGCCCGATGAGATCGCGCAACTTCTCCCCATATACGCCCGGAAGTCCCCGCAAATCCGTTAGGCTACCGGCCCCCACCAGAGCCAGTCGTAGTGGACCGACCCCTCCTTTCGTAAACATCGTACGAACGGCGCGGACCGTTGCTTGTGCCGCCGCATCCAATAACATCGGCGCCCAAATGAGAATATGTTCTATATGGCCGTCGTCATCAAGGTCGAGCGGTAACAGATGGGCGTGGCGGTGCGGTTCCGTAAGCGGATTACCCGTTTCAGCGCGCCCCGTCAAAACTTTGCTCGGGGTGCCGCCATTTCGGCAGGCGACCTTCACAAGCGCACGATGGAGCAACTCCGCCTGAGGCAGCGTATAAATCACAGAAGGCAGCGCATGATTGTTGCCACTGGCTGTCACCATCGAGAGCAGCATGACCTCAATGGGTGGCACCGAGACGATTTTCTGCCGTACTTTCGGCGCGCCAACCTCAAGAGTGTCCGCCCGACGCCAATAAAACACGCGCTCGCTACCGGGTGGTTGACTCCAGCCCAGTTGGCGCAACCAATTTGTCCTGGTTTGCAGACAGGCGACAATATCCAAAGGATACGACTCCTCCAATTCTCGGCGCCGTTCCAAAATCTTCTTCTCCTCCTTGGTCAGCTTTCTTTTTGTATCGTCTACCGTAGGCAGCTCCGCCAACTTGGCAACAATGGCCACTTGCCGCCATCGCCTATAACGATCACCCGTGAGCGGGGCCATTAAGGGAATCTGCTCCCACTCTCTGCCGGGTGCTTGTTCGTTATCGCACGGGAAACAATTATCATTCTCCGGCAAGGAGTCGTCTGGCCCAACGAGGCAAGCCCGTACCCAGCTTTCTGACCGGCCGAGGTATCCGAGCCGCCCGGCCAGTTCCGAGAGCACGTGAGTTTCTTCTTCGCTCAGAGTAGCGTCCCATATCACAGCTAATGTGCCATCATTCACCTGGGCCCAGGTATCGAATACCAAAGCCGTTTCTTCGCGGCCATCCTTGAGCCTCGCCAGCGGCATGTAGTGTCGACTGTGGGTGCCTACGGCAGGCGGCAGGCGATAATGCGGCAATACACTACCCAGCTTCTCGATCAACGAACGCGCTGCGGGTGGCGGCCCGTCGCTTGGCCACCCCAGCGTGGCATAGCCGGTGGCAATCAGTGCCCGCAGTAAGCGCCATGGAGACGGCGGCCATTCGATCTGGCCTTCATTGACGTGATGGCCCCATGGTGTCGCATGATAGCGTCGCCCAGGGAAACGCAGTAGCAGGATCGGCATGATCAGTCCCCTGTGGGCTCATCATTACCATTATCGGTAGCGTTGCCCACGGACCTCTCCTCATCTTTCGCCTTCTTGAGCGTATCATTGAATGTGACCTCGGTTACGATCATCTGGGAGCGGGACCTCTCTATTGCCAATCCCACCTCAGTGGCCAGCTCTGTCAAGGAGGGCAACTGATACCCATCAGGCCCATTGGCCATGACGGTACCCGCGTCCATACTGAGATCGCAGGCGGTACGCAGCCGTAAATTACTATCAAGCAGTGCGCGTAGTTTGTACAGTGCGAGCAGAATGAGAAGCTGCTCTATGTCGGCACCCAGGCCGTAACCTCGAAGTTGCGCCAAATCGATATTAACGTAGAGCGTAATGTGGTCGGCCGTGAACTCATCGCGCGCAAACGGGACATTTCCAAAACCCGACTTGGTTTCACCGGATGGATTCACGCGGTCGTTCTTAACCCCTCCGGACGCCGCAACCCTGACGCCATCGGCTTCTATGAAGGCGGACATCGCGCGCGCCACGCGCAGGCGGCCGCCCGCCAAGTCCTTTTTCGCCAAGAACGTGCCGTGCAGTAAGGATCCGATATCGTATTTCAAGAGAATTTCGGCAAGCTTCCGGCGGTCAATTGGACCCTCCTCCAATCCGCCCAAGTCCGATTTCAGTGTATTAAAGAAAGTTTTGTCACTCCCTTCGAGCAGATAAGGGCTATTGATGCGATGCGATTCCAGTATGGTGTCAGTCAAGAACTTCTTGTTTCGCATAACCCGTACATGCGATAACCCATTTAGTTCCTTTTTGATATCCTGCTGAGCTTCATCCCAGATGGTCAGTTCCAACCGATTGGCCATGCTCTGCGCACTCTCCACAAGCAGGCACTGGCCGTCCCTTGTCTGAAAAGTGGCGGCGCCGAGTCCGGGGAAACCGGTGGGCTGAAAGCGCTGCCCCTGAAGCGGCTTAAGGGCGATTTCGAACAACAAACGGTGAGCATTGTCCAGTTTAGACAGTTCGAGGGTCATTACGCGGTCTCCTGAAATGAATGGGGGTCAAGGCGGCGGACAAAGTCCATGGCGGTACGTCGTGAAATGGGGAAACATAAGGCGGCTGCCCAGAGGCGCGCGCCTTGTGATGTTACGGTAGCCACTCGCACGCTCGGGTAAATACCGGCGGCACGTAGGCGGCGCAACGCCAGTTCCACGGCTGTGGCAGCATCACCGCTTTCGAGGCGGCGCAAGACAGCTGGATCAACACTAACGCTCCGACCGTCAGGCAACGGCCAAGGCAACATGGCCAAACGGATCGCGAGCCACGCATCGTCCGGCCACTCGTTGTGTTGTGGCCAGCTCAGAGAAATATCTTGTTGCGGCCACAACATGCGATCCAATGCCATCAGGGCACGGCTCAAGGCCAAGGTCCGGTCCATGTCTACGGTGCCCGCAACAAGAGCCGCGAGATCGGTGGGGTGGGCTGCGGTTCTCGTGGCGGCTTGAAGCGGTAGGCGCCGCTCGCCTCGTTGTGCCGCCTCTATGAGCCGCCGCTCCACCATCGCAATCGCGTCATCAACGCCGCGGCGCCCTTGTATGACGACATCTGACCCGATTTGCAAGCGAGTCTGACTGCCAGTGCCCGTTGTGGTGAATTTCCACGGTTTGTCTCGGTCGAGTGGCAGCCAGTGACGGCGAATCGAGTCCAGCGGCATGCCTGTATCGCGGCTGAAGGTGCGGGCCTGGAGCGCGAATGACAGGGCCAAACGCAAGGCGGCGGTATCATCATTTGCGGCCTCTGCCCATTCCGGCCGCAATTTTGGTATGGGCCCGCACTGGAAACCGCTACCGGTGACCTGTAGCGCCTCGACCGCAGCCAGCGCCAACAATACCGCTTGCCAGCGGCTGGATTCGTCGGGACGTTGGGTCACGGCGAACAAGGTCTCTGCCAGCTGCCGCTCGGTGAGTTTCAGGCGATTTGGTGCATTGTTGCGACGTGCTTCACGGCGCAGGCGCGGCAACCAGGTCTCAAGATCGCCCAAGCAGGCCAGACGCGGCGAGGCACGGTCGGGAACACGGAAGCGACCGAGAGGAATGGCCAAATTGCTCTGGCCATTCCTCTCGATATAGCCGTAGCGCTGAAAGGCCACGATACCGCGGGCCGTGCCGAGCCGGGCGATTGCGCGCCCCAGGTCAAGCGGTTCGCGCGCGGAGTGGGTGCCGATCTGCGCACGCCCTTCCCCCAACAAGTATCGCAATTCAGAGAGCGTCATCGGTTGTGCCCACAGCGGCATCCACTGTTCGCCGCGTGCACTTTCATCGGAGTCAGCGGCACTCGCATAGCCTGCCCCCTGCGCGCCCACCACGAAAGGGGCGACGGCGCGTGACTGCTCCACCACCCCAAGTCGGCGGGTGGCGTGTGCGGTAAACAGCACGGCGCCCTCCATCATTAGCAAGAAATCAACGGGATTCAGAAGACTACCCGCGTCAGGGCCATTACTGTTGTTGGCCCCGCCAGCCAAGCCGGGGAAATACTGACCCACCGCACTGCCCGACTTTAAACCTTGAACAGCGGCGCCGGTCAAGGCCGATTCAAACCAATCGAGCGCAAGCGCCCGCGCCAGACCCTTCGGATCGGACAGGTCGAACACTTCATTAAGCCGTTGGAAATAATTGTTGGTAAAATCGAGGCGGCCGTCGTTACCACCAGTGCCCAGAAGAGCAGGGAAATGAGGCGTTCCCTCATCGCCTAGCACCATTGCCGCGTCCATCCATTCCCTGTGCGGACCGCGCCAGTGCAAACGAATTTGAGGAACGAGGTCCGCCTTTAGCGTCTTGAACGTCCCCTCTGCCTCTGCGAGACGTTTTTTGTATTCAGGTGATTTTCTCAATGCCTCCTTCTGGATCTTGGAGAGCTTCTTGTCCTTGGGTTCGTTCTTAATAGAGCGAACGTCCCGATCTGCGCTTGCCAATTTATCCAGCAACAACTGACGACCGGCGCGAATACCAGCACGCAGCCGTTCGAACCTGGGCGCTGCGGAGTCCTCAACCGGAGTAAGCCCTGGATCATTATTGAAAAATCCGGAGCCTTTGTTCCATGGCGAAACAAGCGGCGTGGGTTCATACCGATCAAGGAAGAACCCTATCAATTCGCCCTCATTAAGCTTTGTCATCAGCCTGAATTGCTCCCCCTCCCACCAGCCGCGCGCCTGCGGATCGGCTTGTTCGGAAACGAGGCGCAATATCCCGAGCGCCTTGAGGTAATGCGCCAGCGGTGTCGGGGCGC
The DNA here is from genome assembly GCA_035530915.1 of Acidiferrobacter sp. GTDB lineage: Bacteria > Pseudomonadota > Gammaproteobacteria > Acidiferrobacterales > Acidiferrobacteraceae > Acidiferrobacter. Next base: position 8,346 of record DATKTV010000036.1, read on the forward strand.
AGCCATTGAGGTCATGAATAGTCATCCGTTCCCCTTCGGACTCAGCAGTTCATCGCGCACACCGGGCCGACGCGATGCGCGCTGGTCGGCGGCGCGCAACAGGGCTTCCAGCCAGGCTAGAGTAAATGGGCCGTAGTGATCGAGCAACGACAAAACGCGTTCCGTCCAGCCCATGCCGGTGCGCGCATTCAATCCAACAGCGGCAGGAGTCAGATCAAGGAACGTTTCCGGCAACTGATGAAGCGTCTGATCGCGGGCAGCAAGCATTAGCGGAGGTAAGGCGTCGCCATCGCGAATACCACGGATGCGCGGCTGCTCATCGGATGTCGCCTGATCGGCGGGGCAGGCGTGCCAGGCGACCCGCACCTTGCCATGATGGGAGCAGACCAAGTAAACCAGTAAATTGAACTGCCCTGCGTTAAGGGAAAGGATTTCTCGTTCCAACAGATTGGGCGCTGCAGGGGGTAACGAATTTAGCTGGCATGGTGCCGTGCCTGTCTTTTCGAGCCATTCGCGCCAGGGGCCAAGGAGCGCCTCATGGTCGGGTTTGTGCCGTTGCAAAACGGCTAATAAGGCCAGCGCGCTCGCCAGCTCATGGCGGAAGCCGGGGCGCCGTTCACCATCTTTCATCGGGTACAGCTTGCTTATGGGTAACCAAGCCTCTCTCGGCGCCTTCGCTAGATCACGCCGAGCGGGCCTATTCGGACTTTCCTTTATCGAATTATTGAACACGGGGTGAACTTTACCCACGTCATGCCATCGTCCGCCAAGATCAAGCAAGTCCGCAAGTTCGGGAACCAGCGGTTCAGCGATCCGCCGCGCCTCGTTACCAGTCTCGCGCCCATGCACCGCGATAGTCTGCCAAGGATACGCACTGAGCGATTCGTCATCTTGAGCGGCATCGGCCTGATCCGCACTCCCGGCCACAACGGGAACCACTGGTTTCACATACACGGAACTCTCCGGCGACCAACCCCTCTCAGGATCATACCCGCCACAATCGGCAGCGACCAATACCGTCCGGCCTGGATAAAGGTCGTGCCGCTCCGCAGAGCGCCATTCCCCGTCGAGCCAATCCCAAACCCAGGCCCGCATACCCTTCTTAAGTCGGGGCGCCTTCGTGTTTCCACTTTCTTTACCGCACAACCAGTCGCGTGCTTTGAGAAAAGGTACGGTACACAGCGCCTCGCGCGAGGGTTTGAGTCTTGACCCTGGCGCATCTTTTTGCGCCACGTCATCCCAAAAGACATGCAGATCGCGTTCATCGCCTGAGCGAATGAAGCGGCTTATATCGATGTCTCCGCCAGACAGGTCGGGCGTGGTGTCGAACAGCTCATCAATTTCATGTCGCAGTAACAAATGCTTCGGGTCGTAAGGGTAAAGTCGGGGAAGAAGTTCGGGATGTTGTTCCTCAAAGACCTCCAGGTCCAGCGGCGCGACATCCGACAAGAGGCCCAAGGCCCCGCGTGCCGCGTCCAAACTATCCTTGGTATAAGGAGCAGCCTTCTTGTCATCCACCGGGCGAAAGTCGATGACAATGATTTTCGCATCACCGCCCCAACGCGCCGCGCGCCCGAAACGCTGCACAACGTTTGGCCACGGCGCCAAGTCCGTCATCAACAGCCCGGCCGACAGGTCGACGCCGGCTTCGATCACCTGCGTGGCGATAATGATACGGTCAGTATTCGGCGCACACGCGTCTTTGTTTAGGAACCCCGCGCGCCAGGACGCGCGCTCATGAGGACGGAAACGGCTATGCACTAACCGCAGATCACTTCCGTCGAGCGCCTTATTCTTTTGCAGGGCTTCAAACACTCGCACCGCACGGTCAACGGTGTTGACCACCACCAGCGTTGGCCCCTTGGCCCCGCGACCCATCTCGATATGCTGGTGTGCCACCCGCTCCGCTAACGTCTTCTCGCTCTCAATGGTCTCCAATGCCCTAGGCTTGCGCACGTCATCCCACAGGTGACCAGCGCGTCCCGCCCGGGGAATTGCGGTTTGTAATAACGAGGCCGCCATTTCTTCCGTATCGGGACTTTTCTGCAACCAGCCGTGCTGCAAAGTCGCGCTCATCCACCAGGTGCGACAGGGTCGCAACGCCCGCCCATTGTTGGCGTTGTCCTCACGAAAAGCTTGTAACTGCGCCGATGTGGCAAGCCCCACATCCATCAACTGCACCTCATCCATAACCCACAGACAATCCTGGTTAAGTAGGCCAAATTCCATCGGCCAACGAGCGCGTGGCGCGCCATAAGCGCGGTTCATGGCACGCGAGAGCAGCATATCCTGAGTTCCAATCAGCACGGCGCAATGCTCCGGGTAGAGATGCCAGTCCCTGCCGTCAGCGCCGCCCATCAGGAGGTGCACGCCCACTTTTTCGGAATGATCGGATTCCCCGTCCCAGAGCATGCCCAGTTTGTCGATCGCATCGCGCGTTTCTTGTTCTATCTGTTCCACAAGCACTCGCATTGGCAGACACCACACCAGCCGACGTGGCCACCCATCATCCTGCTGCTGCATACGGTGCCATAACCAAGCCGCCAACACCCCCAGTGTTTTCCCAAATCCCGTGGGAATGCGAATCAAGCGGTTGGTGCATTTTTCCTGAAGAACAAGATCACTTTGCCAGCCGTACGGCTGGCAAGTCGGTGACGTCAGGTTCCCAAAAAACTCCTGATAGTTCATCAAGCCTATGCTCCTGCCATTTTTAAGAAACGGTTGTCTACATCCCCTTCTCATTTCAGATCATTTGCCCTCTTCGGCCCTAACGCCTCAAGTGCAGCGATCCTCTCAATAGGCCATGCCATAACAAGCCCCGTCGCGTAACGGGAGCATGGCCACGCTGGGTCTCCGTGAGCACTTTCGGCTCAGACGACGTTTTTTAGCATACAATCGCGCACGAGGTCATTCTTGCTGAGACTCGGAGCAATAATCGCCTGAGGCATTGGCACAGGTGCCGCCAACGATGTCGTCTGGTCCTGTCATGTCATGCCTTCTCGCAGAATGCCTCAGTGAGCGTTGACGCCAACGTGACCGCACGCGTTGCATTGGGCACAAATTCCCGCTCCGCATCAACTGTCAGTATTGTCGGCACCACGTTATCCTTTTTGTAAGCTCTAAACGCCTCCTTGTGGCCCCGATTAAAGCCCTTCTTGTACCAGGAGCGAGACGACTTAATGAGGGCGGCCTGGATTTTCTCTCTCAACGCCTCTCTCTTTTTCCGGATATTTTAAGGTTCTCCCCCGCCAGAATCGTATCGATTGCTTTAATGGTTTTCATGATGGCGGCGCTTGCGCCCGCAGCGAACTGGTCACCCATACTGATTTCTCCTCTTAATGAATCGCTTATGGCGAACTGCGATAGAACCAATATTGGCAATGGCACCGCCACTCGGCATCGCGTTTCGACCGAGTCGTACAAGAATACACCAAACTGATCTCATGATGGTGAGAGTCAACATAAGTCAAACTGGCCGGCTAGGGATGGCTGCCCTCGTGCGCGTTCCCGCCATTCGTTTGGCGTTTTGCACACCATGCGTAAGATAAGCGTCGGGCGATTCTCGACCTCAAGGAGGGACATATAAGCCTTGGCAAGGTTCGCGACGGCCGGAGGCGCCCAAGTCTCTTGATTATCCCTACCAACAAACAGACGCAGGGCGCGCGGCCCGTCGGCGGCCCAGGCAGCGCAATGATTGTACTGTGCGGGCGCTGGCGACGGTCGCTGACCTACCGTATGACGCGGTCTATGACCTTTTTGGCCGCTGCCGGGCGAGGGAGCGGCAAGCGATTTGACATTCGCCGATTTTTTGCCCAGTGCTCACCGGGCTCCCCGTTCGGGACTGTCTATTATCCTTTTCCGGCGCGGCCGGGAGCACCGCGGATGACCGTTGCACGCTTCTGC
>DATKTV010000037.1:0-88958 GCA_035530915.1 Acidiferrobacter sp.
AAGCGACCATGCGGGAACGATCAACTGTGGACACAAGCCTACTATATAGGCACTGCCGGGAGCGTATCCGCTGAGGTTATTCGCCGATCCATACAGGAGTGTCAGGGCAAATAGGCGCTTTCATCCCAATCCCCTAAAGGGAGTTGGGAATTCCCGCGCCATTCTTTAAGCGAGGTCTCGTCCCATCCCTTGTCGCTAGCCTAACACCGGTTTTTCGGGAAGCTTTTTGCCCCGTAGCGGGACTCGCGTAGCCGGCCTTGCTGGGCTCGGCACTGCGGCCGGTGGCACGGGCTTGGGTTGCGCGTGCAGGTGTGGGCTTGCTGCGTGGGCATGAGGGCGCCTTTCGGGGCGGCCGCGCGCGCCTGACGACGGCCCACCTGGTCGGGAGCGGGGCTTCACTCGATCAGGGCGGGGCGCAAACACCGGGCGCGTGAGTTCGACCAAAAGGTCGTCGGTCACGTGGATGACGGGGATCTTGTGACCGATATAGGCCTCGATCTCGAGCAGCGAGAACGCGTACTCATCGCACGCCAAGCTCACCGCTTCGCCAGCTGCGCCAGCGCGTGCCGTCCGGCCTATGCGGTGGACATAGTCCTCTGCGTCCTGCGGTAAGTCGTAGTTAAAGACATGGCTTACGTCGGTGATGTGAAGACCGCGAGCGGCGACATCGGTCGCTACCAAGACCGGGAAACGGCCCTCCTGAAAGTCGACCATAAGGCTCTGGCGTTTTTGCTGAGGCACGTCCCCAGAGAGCACCGCCGCCGGGAAACCGTTGCCGGTAAGCCACGCCTGAACACGTTCGGCAACATGCTTCGTGTTCGTAAAAACGAGCGCGCGGGTCACCTGCTCTTTACGCAACAGGCCCACCAACACCGATATTTTTTCCTCTTGCGCCAAATGAAAGAGGCGCTCGCGGACTCGTTCGGCCGTGATCTTCTCGGACTCGATCTGCACAGTCTCAGGGTTGTTCATGTGCTCATAGGCGAGCTCTATGACGCGATAGGACAGCGTTGCGGAAAACAACATGCTGAGTCGCTCCGCGGGGGGCGGCATGCGGTGAAACAAAAATCTGATGTCCTTGATGAACCCGAGATCAAACATCCGGTCGGCCTCATCTAGGACCATCACCTGCAGCGCACGTAAATCAAAAACATGCTGCTTGAAGTAGTCGATCAAGCGCCCGGGCGTCCCGATCAGGATATCGACGCCTTCTTCAATCCCTTTGCGCTGCGCCTCGTAGCCTGTGCCGCCGTAAGCCAACTGCAAATGGAATCCGCAATCTTGTCCCAACACGAGCGCGTCTTTGTGAATCTGGATCGCAAGCTCGCGCGTCGGCGCAAGAATGAGCGCGCGTGGCTGGTTCGGGCGGCGCTCAGGGGTCGGCTCGGTTTTGATCAGTCGATCAAATACCGCGAGCAGGAAGGCTGCAGTCTTGCCCGTCCCGGTCTGCGCCTGTCCGGCAACATCGTGCCCGGCTAACGCCTTGGGCAGCGTGGCCGCCTGAATCGGCGTACAGTAGGTAAAGCCCGCCTTAAGAACGCCCGCTAGAACCGGTTCTGGTAATCCGAGCTCGGAAAATGCCTGGTGACTGAGATGGGTATCGTTCATTAATGAGCTAGAATAGCAAAAAGGCGCGCGTAGGGGAAACGGCAAGTGAGTCTTGCCAACACCGGCCGGTTCTGTCCACAATAGCAGGACCCGGCGTAATCCTCTTTAGGCAACGATTCTTAACTCCAACAAGCTAGGACCAACACATGAGCCAAGGCATCATTTACGTGACCGACGACACCTTTCAGGAGGCCGTGCTCAATGCCGCCGGCCCTGTGCTAGTAGATTATTGGGCCGAATGGTGCGGGCCCTGCAAAATGATCGCCCCCGTGCTAGAAGAGGTGGCTCGCGACTATGCGGGCAAGCTTACGGTGGCCAAGCTCAATATCGACGAGAATCCGGCGACCCCCCCAAAATACGGTATTCGGGGCATTCCAACGCTTATGCTTTTTAAAAACGGCGCCATCGAAGCGACCAAGGTCGGAGCCATGTCGAAATCGCAATTGGCGGCATTTCTAGACGACAATCTGTAAGATGGGCACCTTGGCCGTTCGCGCCACTAGACGTTGGGCGACCAAGGTGCTAAGGTTCTCCGGTAGGAAGCCCAGGTCCTCCAGCTTTCTCTTTTCTCAACCCCTTTTCTGATCAGGCCGCGGAATCATCCGCTTTTTCACGCCTGACGGTTTCTCAAAAAATGACTATGCACCTTTCTGAATTGAAGCGAAAACCCGCCACAGAGCTTGTTGAAATGGCGGTAGCCCTAGATCTTGAGGGCGGCAGTCGACTACGCAAACAGGATCTCATTTTCGCGATCCTGAAGGCCCAGGCCAAAAAGGGCGAGGATATTGTCGGTGAGGGTGTTGTCGAGATCCTCCAAGACGGCTTTGGTTTCTTGCGGTCCGCCGACAGCTCCTATCTGGCCGGTCCCGATGACATTTATGTGAGCCCAAGCCAGATTCGGCGCTTTAACTTGCGCACCGGTGACACGGTGACCGGCAACATCCGTCCGCCGAAGGAATCGGAACGCTATTTCGCGCTACTTAAGGTGGAGAACATCAACTTCCAGGCGCCCGAGGAGGCCCGCAATAAGGTCCTTTTCGAGAATCTGACACCGCTCCATCCGAACACTCGCCTGAGGCTCGAACAATCCAACGCCTCGACCGAGAACCTAACATCGCGAGTCATTGACCTCATATCGCCGATCGGCAAAGGCCAGCGCGGGTTGGTCGTATCGTCGCCAAAAAGCGGCAAAACGGTCATGCTTCAACAGATCGCCCATTCCATCACGGCCAACCATCCAGAATGCGTGCTGATCGTCTTGCTCATCGATGAGCGCCCTGAAGAAGTCACGGAAATGACCCGGTCCGTGCGTGGCGAGGTCATTTCCTCGACCTTCGACGAACCGGCGACTCGCCACGTTCAGGTGGCAGAAATGGTGATCGAAAAGGCCAAGCGCCTCGTCGAACATAAGCGCGATGTCATCATCTTGCTCGACTCCATTACCCGCTTGGCACGCGCCTACAACACCGTGGTGCCCGCATCCGGCAAGGTGCTCACCGGTGGCGTTGACGCTAACGCCCTGCAAAGGCCCAAGCGCTTCTTCGGTGCCGCCCGCAATATCGAGGAAGGGGGCAGTCTGACCATTCTCGCCACGACCCTGGTGGAAACTGGCTCCAAAATGGACGATGTGATCTACGAAGAGTTCAAGGGCACCGGCAACATGGAGATTCACCTCGACCGGCGGCTTGCCGAAAAACGGGTCTACCCGGCGATCAATATCAATCGTTCGGGGACGCGCCGCGAGGAGTTGCTGATCGAGTCAGGCGATCTCCAGAAACTCTGGATCCTGCGCAAACTGCTGCATCCGATGGATGACGTGGAGGGCTCGGAATTTCTGTTGGATAGGCTAAAGGCCACCAAGAATAACGCCGAATTCTTCGACTCCATGCGCCGCTAGGCGTGAGCGGGCTTTTTGCGTAAAACCGTGACACCGTCACGGACGGTCAGCAGCACGGCATCGACGCTCGGATCGTTTCTGACCTTCCGATTGAAGGCCGCGATGGCGAGATCGGCCGGCGTCCGTGGCACCAAAACCCGACCGGACCACAAGGTATTGTCAGCAATGAGCAGCCCGGCTGGGCGCAGTAGCGGCAACGCGCGGTCATAATAGCTGGGGTAATTTTCTTTATCGGCGTCGATGAAGACGAGATCGAATGTCTCGTCGCGCAGGGCCTCGAGAGTCGCTAGCGCCGGTCCCGGACGAATATGGATCTTGCGCCCGTGCGGGGTACGATCGAAGAAGCTCTGCGCGATCGCGATCGCCTCGGGATCCTGTTCACACGAGATGAGCTCGCCGTCGGGCGGCAAAGCGGTGGCCATCGTCAGGGCCGAGTACCCCGTAAAAAGTCCGATTTCCAGAATGCGGCGCGCCGGACAAAGCATGACAAGAAGCCGTAAAAGCGCACCCTCCAGGGGGCCCGACAACATCTGCGCATCGGGGCGCTGTGCGTGCGTATACCGCTCGAGCTCGTGGAGCACGTCCGGCAATGGCGAGCTGTGGGCGCGAGCGTAGTCTTCCAACGCTGCATCTATGAGTCTTTCCATGCCCCTAGTCTAACGTATTTGGCGGGCAGCACGAGCGGTCTTGTGCCGCCCCGTTGCGAAGCGCGTTTTTTCGGTTCAGTATGGTGCGGTTTTCTTTAGCATTTTGACTAGAAACGGCCTTTGAGGAAGGGGGACTCGGTATGTCGATGGCGGATCGTGACGGCGTCATTTGGTACGATGGCAAGCTCGTGGCGTGGCGTGAGGCCACGACGCATGTGCTTACCCACACGCTCCATTACGGGATGGGCGTTTTTGAGGGGGTGCGTGCTTACCCAACGGCCGCCGGTCCCGCGGTCTTTCGTTTGGATGCCCATGTCAATCGCCTGTTTCAGTCCGCCCATATCGTCGGCATGGCCATGCCTTTTGATAAAGAAACTATCCGCGAGGCGATCTTGGCCTCCGTCCGCGAGAACCACCTGGAATCCGCCTACATCCGCCCCATGGCCTTTTATGGCGCCGAGGGCATGGGCTTGCGCGCCGATAAGCTAAAGGTCCACATCATCGTCGCCGCCTGGCCGTGGGGCGCCTACCTGGGAGAAGAGGCCTTGGAGCGCGGTATCCGCATCAAGACCTCGTCTTTCAGCCGTCACCACGTAAACGCCGCCCTGTGCAAGGCGAAGACCAACGGCAACTACACAAACTCCATGCTCGCGTTGCGTGAAGCCCAGGAATGCGGATGCGACGAGGCCTTATTGCTCGACACCGAAGGCTATGTCGCAGAAGGTAGTGGCGAAAATATCTTTATTGTCCGCAATGGGGCCTTGATCACGCCTGAATTGACGGCGGCGCTGGAGGGCATTACACGCGACACCATCATGGCCTTGGCCCAGGAAATCGGTGTCCCGGTCCGGGAAAAGCGCATCACCCGCGATGAGGTATACATCGCCGACGAGGCGTTTTTCACCGGGACGGCGGCGGAGATCACCCCGATCCGGGAACTGGATTCGCGCGCGATCGGACCGGGGCACCGCGGCCCGATCACCGAGAAGCTCCAGACCCTGTACTTCGAACAGGTTCATGGGCGCCGCAAGACCCATCCCGAATGGGTGACGCCGGTGGTCGAGCCCGGCGCCGCACGCGTATCCAAGAAGGCTTAGACCATGAATAAAGAGGCTGCGCACGGCTGTTGCACGCCGCGGGATCTTCGCTGTGAGATAACGCGCGCCGATCTCCCACTACACTGCCCGCTGCCGAGCATGAGCCTCTGGAACTCCCATCCGCGCGTCTTTCTGCCCATAGAGGCCACAGGCGAGGCGCTCTGCCCATACTGCGGGACACTCTACGTCCTAAAAGACCGCTAGGAGGCCCCGTGAACGAACCGCGGGCGCTGGTCGTAGGCCCGTCTTGGGTCGGCGATATGGTCATGGCGCAGAGCCTTTTCCAGCTCCTAAAGGCCCGCCGTCCCGATCGCCCCATAGACGTCATAGCGCCGGCCGTCACCGCTGTGCTGCTCGCGCGCATGCCGGAGGTTGCCTACGCGATCCCGCTCAATTTGCCCCACGGTCGCTTGGCCCTGCGCCAGCGCCTAGCCCTCGGCTGGGGTCTCCGCCACCACCACTACGAGCAAGCCTTCATCTTACCGCGCTCTTATAAGGCTGCGTTGCCGGCATGGGCGAGTGGCGCACGCCGGCGCACGGGTTTCCTGGGTGAGGGGCGATGGGGCATCCTAAACGATATCCGCAGCGAACCCAAAGACCACAAACTCCGAACCGTAGATCGCTTTTTGTTATTGGGCGCAGAGCCCGGCGAGACGCCCCCGAAGCCGGTGCCGCCACGCCTGCTGACCGATGCCGACAACGGCCGCCGGATCCTGACAGGTCTCGGGCTCCCCACCGAAGGACCGATCTTGGCGCTCTGCCCAGGGGCAGAATATGGGCCCGCCAAGCGCTGGCCGGCCCACCATTTCGCGGCGCTGGCGAATATCTACCGGGACCGGGGCTGGCAGGTCTGGCTCCTTGGCGGCCCTCGCGATCAAGAGATCGCGAGGGCCATCCAGGCCCTGTCGGACAAAGCCTGCGTCGACTTTACCGGCCGCACAAGTCTCCTGGACGCCGTCGACCTGCTAGGGCTTGCCACCGCAGTCGTCAGCAACGACTCGGGGCTTATGCATGTGGCGGCAAGCCTTAGCAGGCCACTGGTGGCCGTCTTTGGATCATCGGACCCCGAGCATACGCCGCCGTTGGATGCGCACGCGATCGCCCTTTCCCTTCACCTTTCCTGCAGTCCGTGCTTTGCGCGCACCTGTCCCCTGGGCCATCTCCAGTGCTTAGCGGGGCTCTTACCAGCTCGCGTTGACGCCGCCATCGGCGATGCCTTGGCGACTCAAAAGGGCGACGAGCCGGGGGCTCGAGAATAGTGGCCCCGCGAGGAGCCGGCCCAAACACGGTGGGGGGTACCGAAGGCGCTTGATCGCGAGGCGCGGAGGTCACACGCCAACACCGCGGGTACAAGATCTTGGGTATGATGCACAACCAACGCACGCCGGTCTGGCCCTTAAGTCCGCTTGCGCCAACCGGCGGCCTTGCCGGATGGTCATGAAACCGTTACTTTTCGTGTGGAAGGCCATCGTCGGGCGTGGCCATTGGCCACATAAGAGTATTGAGCTTCGCGCATCCATAGAAGATCGCCGCCCTGGGCCCAACCCAGAGCCGTTCTTACGGCTAGATATGCGTGGCAAGTAGGTCCGTGTGGCGGCCGCTTTTAAGGGCATAAAAAGGCATTATGTTGTGACTATGAAATCGCCACTAGGCGCCAAGGCCTCGTTCTGGGCCCACCGCCCCGAACGCAGCAACATGCTCATGTTGAGAATCATGACGAAGATTTCGTTGACGCTCGGACGAAGCGCAGGGCGTGTTGTCCTATATGGTATCGCCCTCTACTTCTTTCTGTTTGCGCCAGCCTCCCGTCGCGCATCCAAGGATTACCTGGGTCGGGTTTTGGGTCGCCAGCCCCACTGGCGGGACGGGTTCCGACACGTGTTCTCGTTCGCCTCCACAATCCATGATCGCATATATGTTCTGAATGATCGCTTCGATCTCTTCGCGATTCGTGTCCACGGCCAGGAAATCATTGATGCTGCCCTAGCGGCCAACCGCGGCGCACTCCTCATGGGCGCTCACCTGGGAAGCTTCGAGATGTTGCGGGCGGTCGCGCGGCACCACAACGACATACGGGCCTCGATGGCCATGTACGAACAGAACGCCCAGAAGCTAAACGCCATGCTGGCTGCGATCAGCCCCTTGGCCGGGCAAGACATCATTCCGCTAGGACAGATCGATTCCATGCTCAGGATCGGTGAGCGCCTTGAAGAGGGCGGCGTGGTCGGCATATTGGCCGACCGCTCCCTAGATCACGGCCAGACCCGGCCGATCATGTTTTTCGGCCGCCTCGCCTATTGGCCCGTTGCGCCTTTTCGAATGGCTGCGGTCGTCCGGCGTCGGTTGATCTTTATGACGGGCCTCTACGGCCTGGGCAACCGCTATGATATTCATTTTGAGGCCTTGGCGGACTTCACAGACATCGGGCCCGCGGATCGCGAGGCGGCGATCGATCGGGCCATGCACCGCTATGTGGCGATGCTTGAACGCTATTGTCGCGCCGCACCCTACAATTGGTTTAATTTCTTTGATTTCTGGGAAGCGCCCGCCGCTCCGGCCAAGTAGGCCTGACGGTAGATCCGCCGCCCCAAAGGTCCTGGCCTTTACTTAAACTGCAGACCACACAAACTTTTGGATTCCTACCCGGATTCCCCGACAGACTAGCGGAGACGCCCTTATGAGGAACGCATTTGTCCGAACATTGGTGGATTTAGCCGCCGCCTCCTATCAGCAGGCGGGCCGGTTCGCGCCGCGCTTCGCCCGCGGCAAGTTGACGTATGACCCCATTTTTGCCGCGATTTTGGCACAGGGTCTCATTCCAGACGGCGCCCGCATTCTGGATCTTGGTTGTGGCCAGGGCCTGCTATTGTCATGGCTTACGGTCGCGCGGGATTGCTGGGCGCACGGGACATGGCGACCATCCTGGCCGCCGCCTCCGCAGATCGCGTCCTATCACGGTATCGAGTGGATGGCGCGTGACGTCGAGCGCGCCCGGCGTGCATGCCCTACGGCGACCTTCACATGCGGAGACATCCGCACCGTCCCCTTCGGCTCGGCTACGGTCGTCACGATTTTCGATGTGTTGCACTACATCGACATCGAGTCCCAGGACCGAATACTGGAGCGGCTACGCACCGCGCTGGCACCCGATGGCCTCCTGCTGCTGCGCATCGGTGACGCCTCAGCCGGATGGCCGTTCCATTTCAGCCGATGGGTCGATTTTGCCGTGACATCGATTCGCGGGGGGCGGTGGCAGCGCCTGTATTGCCGCTCCCGGCAGGCCTGGGTAGCGCGATTAAATGAGCTGGGTTTTGAGGTAACCGCGCTGCCCATGAGCGAAAGCACGCCGTTTGCCAATGTTTTGCTCGTAGCACACCTGAAGGCTGCCTCCGCGTCATAGCCGGGGAGGATTCTGGGCACCGAGATCAAGGCGGAAATGTCAGGGGCTCGGCACCCCATGTTTTCGCCTTTGGCCGGAGCGCGGCCGACAGGTCAGCACGGATCCCCGGCCATAGGCTGGCGCGCCCTTAGGTGTGAGGGGTTCGCTAGGTCTCGCTGTCTTTCGGGCGGATTCGCGCGCCGTAGTGGCGCTTTATAAGGGCCGGCAGCCGCACAAGGAACCCCAGAAATAGGCGTATGTGCATCCTTGTCAATAAAACGTTGTCGCGGAGATAGTGGAAGTGCGACACGCCGCCCTCACCGGGAGTCACGTACCGGACGGTTGCGGGAACATTGATCGCCGGCACGCCTTGCCAGCTCATTCGAACCACGGCCTCGGCATCGAAGTCAAAGCGCCGCATGCCGCGTTGTGAGGACATAATGGTGCGTAGCGGCGAGACCGGATAGACCCGAAATCCAAAAAGGGAATCGCCAATCCCCGCCCATGGCGTTTCAAAATTCACCCACCGGTTCGATATCCTCCGGCCATAGACGCGAAGCCTGGGGGCGCCAGCGTCAAAAACGGGAACGCCCAACACCATGGCCTCGGGATGTGCTTGCGAGGTTTTCATGAAGATCGGTATGAGGGCGGCCGGGTGCTGTCCATCAGAATCCATCGTGAGCACATGCGTATATCCGGCCGCCTCCGCAAACACGAGGCCGGCCAAAACCGCAGCGCCCTTGCCTTGATTGCCCGCCAATGCGATGACACGCAATCCTGGGTCGGCCGCTGCCAGGGCCTGCAGGCCCTCACATGTGCCATCGGTGCTGCCATCTACTACGACCCAGACCGGGCCCCAATAGTGCCGTGCCATCGCTATGGTTTCATACACGATCGGGCCCGGGTTGTAGCTCGGAATAAGAACAAGATGAGTCCTGGAGAGTTCCGGCATAACTATCCCTATCGTGGCGAAGGCCGCGTCTTTTCGGCTAACTGCCCGAGCGCCGGGCCAAAGTATTCTTCGAGATCCGCGGCGAACATGTGCGCATCAGTGGGCGGGTCGAACCGCTTGCCCAATTCTACACGAACATGGATGGGCGTCCGCGGAATGCGTGAAAACGGCCAGGATTTTCCGAGAAACTCGGAATCGGTCCAGATCAGGACGGCCTGAATGGGTGTCTGCGCGCGCTTGGCAATGACGCCGATCCCACCCCGGATCGGGCCAACAGGGGGCCGGTTCGTGCGCGTGCCCTCGGGAAACAGGAGCAGATGGCGCCCAGCCTTCAGTTCCGCTACGGCCGCGTGGATCATGCCGCGCGACGTGTCGTTGCGGATATAACGGCAGAGGCGGGCACCGGCGCCGAGAAAGAGATTATCAGCAATCTCCGCTTTCATGACACAGGCGAGGTTAGGTATGCGCGAAAGCGCGATGATCGCGTCCAGAAGCGAGGGGTGGTTGGGCGCGATAACCATGGGTCCGGCCGCTCCCACCGCGTCCAGCGCGGCCATGTCGATGCGGTAGGCGCCGATCAACGCGAGCGCCTTCAAATAGGCGCGAAACGAGTTCCTGGCCACCCCTCGCCCCACCGAACGGCCGAGCTTTTCCGGTAAGATCCAAACGAGCGGCAAGGCGATGAGCGACCACAAGAGGCTCATAAGTGCGCCGAGCGCGAGCCCGACGACGAAGCGTATGGCGTCAAGCGTCGTATCCACGGGGCCGCGGCTCATGACGGCTCACTAGCCACTGGCTTTGGCTCTACGCCCCGTCCGCGGCCGCTGGCTGACAACAGTCCTCGCAGGCGAGCTCGGGGTCTCGTGCGCCCCTTTGGTCGAACACCGGATCATGCCGTTCGGTTCCAATCGGTAACCCTCCATAAGGCCGAGAGCAGGCCTCGGCATGACCCCACCACCCGCTTCGCCCCGCGACCGCCCCTCCGAAGGCAGTGCGCGGCGACCTTAACCGCGCGACTCGCCCCTTAAGCTTACAGGTTGGGTGACGTCTTCGGTCAAGGCCCTCGGGCGAGGTCTTGCTGCCTAGAACGCCGCCTGGGTCACTGTTCGCTTGGCGTCGCACTAGGCCACCGCAACCACCACACTCAATATCGGGATTATGGTGGGAGAGACTTTGTAAGCACAAGCGCTTTGCCCGTGTTCCGCGTCCCGTGGCGTCTGGGTCGCCCGAAGAGATCGCGACTGAGCGAAGACTTGGCCGTCTGCGGCGGTCGCGCCATCACCGGGCGTCATCCGCCACCTCCCTGGTGTGCCGCGTGATTATGGCACCAAACACTGCGCGCCTTGACGCTCACCATAAGCGTTCGTGGCCTACATTCTGCCCGTCACCGCCGGGGAGACTGTTTCCCTTCACTAGGGACCGGCGCGCAAGCCCCCCGTCAACGGCCTGCACTAGGATCGGTGTTTCTTCGAGGACGCTCGACGATCTTTGTCAATAACAGGGTAGCAACTTGGTCAGGGCCCGCTATCCTAGAAAGAGGGCCTGCGCCCACAAATAATCTGCGTTAGGGGCTAAGGACGAGATTCCATGGTCGAACTGATCGCCCACAGGGGCTATGCGTATCGCTTTCCGGAAAATACCCTAGTGGCGCTGGAGGCCGCCGTAGCTGCGGGGGCTCGCTATGTCGAGGTCGATGTCCAGCTCACATCAGACAAGGTCCCGATCCTGTTTCACGACCATGACTGCCTGCGACTTTGCGGGGTGCCGGGGACTGTCGATGAGCGCTCGTACACGGCGATTCGCAACCTGCGGGCCGCGTGGCCGGCGCGCTTTGGTGACCTCTTTCGCGATAACCCACTCACCAGCCTAGCGGAGCTAGCCGAGTTTCTTGCGCGCCACCCGGGCGTCACCGCCTTTGTCGAAATCAAGCGTCAAGCCGTCAAGCGTTTCGGCGCCAAAGCCGTAGTCGAGGCCAGCCATGCCACATTGCGCGCCGTGCTCTCGCAGACGGTCGCGATCTCGTATTCGTTGCCCGCGCTGAAGGTCGCTCGCAAGCTGTTCCCGCGGATCGGCTTTGTAAGCGACAGTTACCTGCCATTCCAGTCGCGTAGCGTCCAAGCGCTGGCGCCTGAGTTCCATTTTTGCGACCTGAAAGGATTGCCGCCACAGGGGGCGCTGGCGCGCGCGGATCGCATTCTGGCGGTCTATGAAGTAGATGATGCCGCCTGCGCACGCGATCTCGGGGCGCGCGGCGTCGGTTTGGTCGAGACCTTCCAGATCGCGGAGCTACGCTCCGCGCTTGCGGCCTTGACGCCATGACCGACCATTTTGACATAGTCGTAATCGGTGGCGGCATCCACGGCGTAGGCGTGGCCCAGGCCGCCGCCGTGCGCGGTTATCGGATACGGCTCCTAGAGCAGGCCGTGCTCGCCGCCGGCACCTCAAGCCGCTCCTCGAAGCTCATTCACGGCGGCTTGCGTTACCTGGAGTCCGGACAAATCGCGCTCGTGCGCGAATCCCTGCGCGAGCGTGAGATCCTGCTCGCCATTGCGCCAAGCCTTGTCGAGCGCAAAGCCTTCCATATCCCCATCTACACCAATAGCCGGCGTACGCCCACGCGCATCGCAATCGGCCTGATGCTCTACCGGCTCCTGGCGCGCGGCCCCTACGGGAGCTTTCAACGAATCCCGGCACGGCAATGGGACACGCTAGACGGCTTGAAGACCGCGGGACTGAAAGCGGTGTTTCGCTACTACGATGCGCAAACGGACGACGTGGCGCTTACCGAGGCCGTGGCCCGATCCGCTGCGGAGTTGGGTGCCGATATTCAAACCGGCGCACGGGTCACCGCAATCGAACGCACAACATCTGGCTACGATGTCCGTTTCGAACATAATGGGTCAGTGGAATCGTGCCATGCGCTCACGGTCGTGAATGCGACCGGTCCGTGGGTTGCCCAAACCTTGAATTGCGTGTCACCGCCACCGCCGCGCCTGAACCACGACTTAGTCCAAGGATCCCACATCGTGACTACGGGCACGCTCACACAAGGCGTCTATTATGCCGAGGCGCCGGCAGACGGGCGTGCCGTTTTCCTGATGCCGTGGCGCGGACAGATCTTGACCGGCACCACCGAGACGCTCTATGTCGGCGATCCGGGTCAGGCCACGCCCACAGCAGGCGAAATCGCCTATCTGCAAGAGGTCCTGGCCACCTATTTTCCGGGGCTTTCCACTCAGGTCGAGGCCAGCTTTGCGGGCCTTCGAGTATTATTGAAGACCGCCCAGGGCCTGAATGCCCGCGCCCGTGGGACTGTATTCCTGACCGACGACCCGGTCCCCCGGCTCATCAGCATCTTTGGCGGCAAACTCACCGATTACCGCAGCACCGCAGACCAGGTCGTGGCGCGGTTCGCGGGCGTTTTACCGGCTCGCGTCCCCCGCGTCGATACCCGCCAACTCGTCCTCCCCACTACGTAGGTGCGCCATCAGGTCATGCCAGCAACGGAAGCGCTCGCTGAGACCCTCATTTTCGGCGGGCCAAAAGGTCTGCTCCTGACTGCTCTTTGGCCACTCTCCAGGGGTGCCCGCCACCAGAAACGCGAGCCCACGCGCCGTACCCTCGGGTTCGCCGGGGCGGCGCACACTCAGGCCGCTTAGGTTCGCAAGGGCTTGGCAGATTCCGTCGTGCTCGGCCATCCCACCAGTCAGGACAAGTCCTGCGCACGGGCCAGTCTGGACCTGTATGGCGTCGATATTTTCGTTGATCAGAAAGATCACGCTCTCGATGATGGCGGCGGCCTTAGCCGGGATGGTGCCGTCCCCCGCAAAACGCGGCGCGACGTCCGGGAGCCAGTAGGGCGACCCTAAGCCGCCTACGGTGTTCAGAAAAAACGGGCGAGGGTCGGCGTTTGCTAGCAGCGAATCGCAATGCAAGGCGAGATCGGGGTAGGGTAGCGCGGCACTTCCCCAGGTGAGCGCGGCGCCAGCACCATTGACCGTTCCTTCAACGACGCTCACGCTCTCCTGGTCGTCTTGAAAAGCGATACTCCAAAGAAGCGGCCCCGGATCGACCATTGCATGGGCGGTCGGGCGCTGCAGGAAGGCGCCGGTCCCGATGTTGATATAGATGGTATCGGGGCGGGGCATGCCCTCGCTAAAGAGCGCAGCCGCCTGATCGCCGGTCATAACGGCGAGCGGGACGTGCGCCCCGCCCACCCGCAGCCCACCGAAGGAGTAGCGGCTCGGCACGCAGTTCGGCAGGATCTGCTCGGAGATGCCGAATATCTGCAAAAGCTCTGGGTCCCAGTCGCGGCGCTGTCGGCTCCAAAGGAGGGTGCGGCCGGCATTCGCTGGATCTACGAACAACGGTTGTGGAACCACCAACCGAAACGCCAAGAAGCTCGCCAGCGGCCCGATAATCAGGTGTCCCGCCTTTTCGGCGGCACGCACAGCCAGGATGTGGTCTAGACACCAACGCATCTTGAGTGCCCCATAGTGCGGCGACAGCACAAGGCCGGTGTGGTCGCGTATGGTAAATGCGTGCGCCTTGTATGCCGGCAACAGGCTGGTCGCACGCCGGTCTTGCCAACTTAAGATCGGCGATAGCGCCCGCCCCGTGCGGCTATCCCAGCAGACAAGGCTCGCGCGCTGGGTGGCAAGCCCGGCGGCCGCGATATTTTGCGCAGCCGGGGCGCCTAAAACACGCAATACCCCCGCTACCGCCCGGCCCAGCGAGGCTACGACCTCTTCGGGGTCCTGTTCCAGCATGTCTGGTTGGGGGCTCTGGCTGGATACGACCACGCTGCTGCGAGCTAGTGCCCCGCCCGCCGCATCGAAAATGATGGCGCGAGTGGCGTGCCCCCCTTGGTCCAAGGCGAGATAGAACGGCTGACCCATGAGTCCTTCCTAGATAATCCCTGTAGGAGAAGATTATAGAGGCAATTTTGGCAACAGGCGGAGCATCTCGTGGAGGCGCACGCGCAGGGCGTCTTCGCTGAGCGTTTCCCGGCCCCGCGGCGCGCGGTGCGGGGCCGTCCAGACGCTATCGGGAAAAAAGGGGTCGTCGAAAAATCGTGGGATCACATGCCAGTGCAGATGAGGTACTTGGTTGCCGAGCGAGGCGATATTCATCTTTGTCGGCCGAAGGGCCGCACGCAAAACCGTCTCGACTGCCAGCACCACATCGAGGAGATGGTGTTGCTCTAGGCGGTTCAGATCCGTCATTTCCTGCACATGCGCGCGCCACACGACGCGGCAGAAATGGCCGATGCCGGGGATCTCGGCGCGAACGACGAGGCAGTGCGCATCGAACCAAAGCGCCTCGGCCGGGTCTAGGCCGCACAACGGACAACCATCGGAATGGGACACGGCGGAAGACTAGCACAAGGTCTTTCGGGCCTGCTAGCTTAAGGGGTCTTTTCTCTCTAGAATGGCCCTTTGGGAGCGAGCCATGATCGACTGGGATTCGGTAGAAACAGTATTTCTCGATATGGACGGCACGCTGCTGGACTTGCACTTTGACAATCACTTCTGGCAAGAACACGTGCCGCTGCGCTATGCCGAGCAAAACGGGCTTCCGTTAGATGAGGCCAAGGCAGTTTTGTATCAGCGCTTCCGGCGCGACGAGGGGACGCTGAACTGGTATAGCGTCGACTACTGGAGCGATGAGCTGGCCCTCGATATCGCCAAGCTGAAAGAAGAGGTCGCCGAGCGCATCGGCATGCGGCCCCATGTCGAGGAGTTCTTGGCGGCTACGCGGGACGCGGGCAAGCGGCTAGTCCTCGTCACAAACGCCCACGGAAAAACCGTGGCCTTGAAGTTTCGCGAGACTCGAATCGACCAGTATATGGATGCGGTAGTTTGTGCGCACGACCTGGGGATCGCCAAGGAACATCCGCCCTTTTGGGGGCAGCTGCGCGAACTGCAACCCTTCGATCCCGCGCGCACCCTGTTGATCGACGACAGCCTGCCGGTCTTGCGGTGTGCGCGCACCTATGGCATCAAGCATCTGCTAGCGGTGCGCAAACCCGACCTGCGGGCTCCGGACAAGGATTGTGCCGAATTCACCGCCATTGACTCGTTTCGTTCCCTGTTGCCGATCCGCTAGGATGCGGGCGATTGCTACCGCAATCACGCTGCTCGTGCTGTCCGGCTGTGCGGCCTATACTGCTAAGCCCTTACGTAAGCCCGCGCTCGCCGATTTGCGGTCACCCACGCAATCTGCGCTCGCGCAGGCCGCGCGCCGCCTACGGGTCCCGGGCATGTCGCCGATTGCGCTGAATTTCCGTAAACCGCTGACCGGCAAGGAGCTCGGGGTCATCGCCGTGCTCGCCAACCCGGCGCTGCGCGCCTTGCGGGCCCGCGCCCGGATTGCGCGCGCCCAGGTTTTTGCCGCCGGTCTCTTGCCCGACCCGGTCATTCAGTTCAGCGCCTTGCAGCCGTACGGGGCGGGGGCCGCCGGGCACACGGTCGCGCTCGCCGATGGGTTTTTGTGGGACCTCTCGAGTCTTGTGACCCGCGCCACGAATATTCGCCAAGCAAAGGCGCACGCCATGGCAATTCACTATGAGATTGCGTGGCGGGAATGGGTGGCCGCCAATCGCGCTCGCCTCACCGCGCGGCGGCTTTATTGGCTGGGCCAAGATTGGGAAATGGCCCGCAAGGCGGAGGTGCTGTGGGGTCCTCATGGCGCGCTCCTGGCACAAGATGCACGCGCCCACTTGATTTCGGGGGCTAAGGCCTTGGCTTGGGAGGCTGCCTGGGATCGCCTGCGCGTAAAAACGGCCGCCCTGCATCGCGCCTGGGCACGCACGCGCTTCAACCTGAACAAGCAATTAGGCCTCCCTCCGGACGCGGTGCCTGTTATCGCACCACCTACGACCACGGTCCCGCCGCCGGGGTCGGCGCGCCAGCTTTTCCATGGCGCCCTGGCGAGACGGCTCGATCTCATAGCACTGGTGTCCGCCTACCATAGTGCAGACAGCGCGCTTTTGCGCGCCGTGCTCGATCAGTACCCGCGCTTGAGTCTTGGCTTCGCGGGCGCCCGTGACACCAGCGGACTCAATCAGGCCGGC
Organism: Acidiferrobacter sp.; assembly: GCA_035530915.1. GTDB lineage: Bacteria > Pseudomonadota > Gammaproteobacteria > Acidiferrobacterales > Acidiferrobacteraceae > Acidiferrobacter. The sequence continues at coordinate 16,656 of DATKTV010000037.1, forward strand.
ATTCAATTGAGTCTTGTGCTGCCGCTTTTTAACCGGGGACGCGGGGCGGTCGCGGTCGCGCGGGCGCGCCGCGCCGCGCTCTTTAAGGGTTATGTGGCAAGGCTTGCCGAGGCCCGTTCGCAGATCTACGGCTTGTGGGCCCGCGACCGAAGCCTTGCCCGCGAGATCCGTGGATTAAAGGGCCGCAGTCGGGCCCTAAGCCGTCTTGCGCAGGCCGCGAATCGCGCCTACCGGGCCCACGCCTTAGGCCTTTTCCCCTACCTTGCCTTGATGCAGGAGTCTCTCGCCATGCACCTACAAATGACGGATCTGCGGCTGTCCCGCGCCGCGGCCGATATCGCGCTGCAAACCGCAACGGGTACCCCCTGGTCGAGTAGCCGTTCGTGAGGCGGCTTAGTTGGGGGCTACTCGCCTTTTCCGGGATAGCCTGTGCCCAGCCGATGCTGGTAAAGGTGGTACCGGTCGTCACCCAGTCGTTCCGCCCCGCGATCATGGCGTACGGGCGCGTCCATAGCCCTGACCACACCGTGCTGGAGGCCCCTTACGACGCCCTCATGGGACCGCTTTTGGTCGCCCCCGGCAGTCACGTCAAGGCCGGGGCCGTGATCGTGCGACTCCTTCCGTTGCAGCTTGCCGGTACTGTCCGGGCCCTGAATGCCCGCGTATTGGCGGCCAAGACCGCCTCTCAACAGGGCCAAATCCTGGCGCGCCAGGGATTGATCACGCCGGCGCATGCACGCGCCTTAAGGGCGGCGTGGCAGACCGATGTCGAGGCCCGGCTAGCCGCCACCGCGCGCCTCGCCCGCGGGACGGTGCGCGCGCCGTTTGCCGGCAACGTGCATTACCGCGCTGCACCCGGCGCCTGGCTCAATCGGGGCGCGGTCGTGGCCAAGATGGCCGGGCGCGGCGGCCTCTACGAGACGGCGGACCTGACGCTAAGCCAGGCCGCGCAAGTTTATGTCGGTGCACGGGCCGCGATCGGCACGCCATCTCAGACCGATAAGGGGCGGGTGTACGCCGTAGCTACGCGCGTCGACGGCCTGGGGCTTGTGCGGGCCTATATTCATGACCTGCACGCCAATCTCCGTCCAGGACAGGTCATCCGACTTACGCTTTTGGGCCATCAGCGCACGGCGCTGGCGGTGCCCCGTACCGCGCTGGTCGTGCGCCACGCGAGACCCTGGGTCTTTGTTGTCGAGGCCGGTCATGCGCACCCGGTCGCCGTAGCGATCCTGCACCTAGGTGTGCACACGGCCTTCGTCGCGGCCCGCGCGCTGCACGGGGCCTCGGTCATTGATACCAAGGTGGCCCGGCTGCGCCCCGGCACGACCGTTCAGGTCGCTCCGTGAGAGCTTATCTCACCGCGCTCTGGGACAACCGATTTACGACTGCCTGGGTCGCCTTATTGGTCCTGGCGGCGGGCTTTGTCGCCTTTCAGGCGCTGCCACGCAGCGTGTTCCCGAACGTCAATTTCCCGCGCGTCTCGGTGGTCGTCAGCGACGGCTATCTGCCGGTTCACGTGATGTTAGTGCGCGTGACCGGGCCCTTAGAGCGCGCCGCCAAAGGGGTCGCCGATGTCACCTTAGTGCGCTCAACCACCAGTAATGGGCTCACCAAGATTCATGTGTTTTTCAATAGCGCACTTACCCCCAGCAAGGCCTACCTTTTGCTTGAGGCGCGCATCGCCCAAGTAGCGCTCCCGGCCGGCTCACAGATGAGCGTGCGCCTGATGATGCCTAGCATTTATCCCTTTGCCGAATATGCCCTGGTCTCGCAAAAAGAGACCAGCACCGAGCTCATGCCGGCCTACGCCTTCACCATAAGGCCCCGCCTTTTGGACGTGCCGGGCGTCTATACCGTGGCCTCGATTAGTCGGGGCTGGCCGCAGGTGCACGTGGCCCTGTCTTTGCGACACCTGATCGCCTGGCATTTGGGGCTGACCGACATCGTGCGCCTCTTGAAGGCCCACCAAGGGCCGTATTTCGGGGGGCTGATGCCCGCCTTCCATAGCAGCTTCCTGCTCACCGCCGCGGGCCGGCCGGCAACCGTTCAAGGCCTGCGGGACCTCGCGATCCCCCTAGGCGGCGCGCGCGGCGCGACCGTCCCCCTGGGGGCGCTGGCCGATATTACGGTGGGACCGCCACCGCGCATCCGCGGATCTGCAGTCGCGCATTATCGGCATAGCCTCTTAATCGATATCGCCGCCCAGGCCGGCGCCAATGTCGAGCAGGTCGCAAGCGGGGTCGCGCGCGAGATCAAGACCCTGCGCACCGGACTTCCCGCCGACGTGCATTTAGTCCGCGACTATGACCTGTCGCGCCTCATTTCGGCGAGCCTGCGTGACGTTTGGGTCGCCCTGGCCTTGGGCACCTTGATTACCTTCGGTGTGCTGCTGCTCTTTTTGCGGCGGTTCGACACCGCGCTCGCGACCTTGGTGGTCGTGCCTTTGTCGCTTGCCGGCACCTTGATTATTTTGCACCTGCTGCACCTTGGCCTCAACATCATGACGCTCGGCGGCATCACGGCCGCCATCGGGGCGCTTGTCGATCACGCCATCGTCGTGATCGAACAGGCCACTCACAGTCGTCCGGCGGCAACGCTTGCCGATCGGCGCGCGCACGCCTTAGCGGCGGCCGGGGAGGTGTTGCCGATGATGACCTTTGCCACGCTCACCTCGGCCTTGGTATTCGTGCCCTTGATCTTTCTGTCCGGCACGATCGGCATCCTGTTTCGGCAGATGGCGATCGCGCTCGTCACGGCCCTAATCGTCTCCCAAGGGGTTGCCTTGACGGTCACGCCGCTGCTAGCGACGCTCTTGGCGAGTCGCAGAAGGGCGGCCCCCAAGCCTTGGCGCGTCGCGCGCCAAGGCCGCGTGATCTATGCGCGAACGCTGCGCTCTGCCCTCCATCGCCCATTTTTGGGCGTTGCCGCCGCCGTCTTGGTACTCGCGGCCTCGTTCGGGATCTTTCGGGTGCTGCCGACAGCCTTTCTGCCGTCTTGGGATGAGGGCATCATCGCCGTGCCCTTTCGGACCCCGGTGGGCAGCTCGGTCCCGGAGACCCTGAAGGTGGGCCGCGGATTGGTCGCGCTCGCCGCTCACGACCCAGCGGTCAAAACGGTGTCGGTCGTCGTGGGCCAGAGCTTGGGAAACCCACGTGCCACGCCCAACAAAGGCGACCTGGTGATCACCCTCAAACCGCAGGCCTCAGCAGAGGCGACCATTCACCATCTACGCGGGGTCTTTCGCGCCGCCTATCCGAACCTCGCCATGCTAAAGCTCCACCAGTTGGAGGTGACGCAACTCGGTAATCTGTCTGGGGCCCATTCCCCGCTCGACATCGATCTCTTTGGACACAGCGCACGCGCCCTCGCGGTCTGGGGCCAGCGACTCACCGCTGAGCTACACGCCAGTCGGCAATTTGCCAACGTGAGTTTTCCGACCTCCTCGGGGGGTCCCGCGATCACCTTTACGCCGCGGACGCGCGCCCTCCAACATGGCCTCACTCCGGCCTTGCTGGCCGAACAGCTCGAGGCCGGATACTGGGGGGTGCCCGCCGGCTTCTTGCTGCGGGGCGCACAGGTCCTGCCCATTGCCGTCGATCTGAAGGCCCCCGCGACGATCACCAGGCAGCTGCTTCCGCAGCTCTTCATCCACGCCCCCGGTGGCCCCTATGCGCCCCTTGGTGCCTTCGCGCGCGCCTATACGGCCACTTCGGGCACAGTCATTACCCACCAGAACCTCGTGCCCTTTGCCGACATCCAGATTCGGCCCAAACAAGCCATGGGACTAAACGAGGCCGCCGCCGCCGTCCACCGCTTGATCGCACAAGCCCATCTCCCAGATACCATCACGGCGAAGGTCGCCGGCTACTATCGAGAACAGGCGAAGGGCTTTTCCCAAATGGAGCTGACCTTGGCCTTTGCGCTCGTCGTCTTGCTGGTGCTAGTCGGCTATCAGTTGCGCACGCAGCGTGCAGCGCTTGCCGTCTTGGTGGCGACCGCCGTAAGTGCCCTGGGTTCGCTTACGGCCCTGTGGATGCGCGGCATACCCCTGGATAGCACCTCGTTTCTCGGGCTCCTTTTGGTGTTTGCCGTCGCGGTCAATAACGGCATTTTGATCTTTGGCCAGGCGCGCCGCTACCGGGCGATCCCCGGGCGGCTGGAGGTCGAGCTGGCGGCGCGTCGTCGCCTGCGTCCCATCCTTATGACCATGGCCGCCGACGTACTGGGCTTTTTGCCGCTGGCTATTGGCGTGGGTCACGGCACCGACCTCTTAAAGCCTTTGGCCACCGCCGTCATGGGTGGATTGATAGTCGCGCTGGCCGCCTCGCTCTTTGTCGGGCCCATGCTTTATGTGGCGTTTTCGCGATCGATCAAGTCGTAAGCTGTCTTGCGGTCTCCCCGAACTCGACTGTGAGCTTGCGCTTATTGACCATCGGTATGCCTCCTCTTATGGTCGGTCCTAACATAAAAGCGATCTTGTGGCATATATCAAGATATATGCCAGCATTGCGCTATGATTGGTTTCATCTTTTGGCATTCGTGGGAGCCAAGAAGGCTCAAAACGTACAAGTCGATGTGGCGCCACACGCACCGGGCTGCCTTTCAAGAAAGAAGCGGTCGGGCAACAGGGTCGGCGCGACGGTGTCGATGTCCTTGGCCGACACCCCGCTGGTACAAAAACTCTCGCGCCAGTACCGGACCACATCGACGATCCGACCGATTTCCGCGCGCGCCTCTTCCGCAGACAGCCCGAAACGGCCCCCCTGCGACAGGAGATTGTAGGTGCTGGCCGTGCGACCATAGCTTCCGACCGTCAACGCCAGCTGCGCCGCTTCTCTGGCTCATGCCGGTTCGTCTACAGCAAGGCGCGGGCGTTGCTAGGTGCCCACTATGAACGAGGCGAAAGATCACTTGGCTCGGCCGGATGATGTGGGGTCTTGACCGATCTCGACATTCCGGTGGTGTCGCTGGAGGATGTGGGTGACGGCAAGCTCGTCGCTGCCCTCAGAAAGAGGCGATGGTTTTCACCGGGCGGGGTTAACGAGGCCAGCTACGAAACCGCTCCTGGCAGTAGTGCAGGAGCGTCGCGTAGTCGCGAAAATGGACGGCGAAGTTTTTTTCGGCAGGCTCGTCGTACTCACAAAAGTCGTTTGAATAGTCGCGACAGATGGGGGGGCGCGCCTCGTAAATCCCGCAGGCACCGTCTTTCAAAAGATGCCCGCAAGGGCTTTGAATCAGCAGAAACCAGCCGTCTTCGTCTTTATAGACCTCAATGCCCTGATGACTCACTTGCCAAAGCAGGTGTTCGAAATCGGTGCGTGCGCGCGGCGTGGGAATTTTCTGGGTGATGTACCGACAACAGATCGAAGGACAGCTGCCGCACTTGCCGCGACCTCCCTCTATCCTCTCTATTTCCATAACGAACGGCTGCGTCACGGCATGAGCCCAAGGACGCCCATACTAAGGGCGAAGGCAGTGGCCACGAACGCCAGATAAAGAAGCCAACGCCGCTCTGTCAGTGCCGCTATCGAGGCCAGCGCTACCCCAGTCTCGACCCCGACAAGCGCCCCCGCATAACGGTCATGTGGGCCCATCAGGCGCGCGCTCGCTTTATTTAAGGCGACCGCCTGACGATCAAGCGCCTTTTGTTCGGCCAAGATCCGCGCCCGGGCCCGCGGCCCGCGCGCCTCAAGCCTGAGCGTCGTCGACTTCAGCATGGCCATCACGGCCTCGTTTTTCAGAATGATGGCGTGGTTCTGGCTGGTCGTGATCCCGTAGCTAAAAAGCGCGCCGAGGCTTGCCAAGAGGGCTGTGAGGAGGGCGACTTCGCGCCCGAGACTGCCGCTAATACCTGAATGGGTGTGCACGCTAGACCTTCCGGTAGATCTCGGCGCCTGCTGTGACAAACTCCTGGGCCTTGCTGGCAAGACCGCCTTTCAAGGCCTCGCTCGGTGACGCCCCCAGGCTCTGCGCATACGCACGCACCTCCTGGGTGATCTTCATCGAGCAGAACTTCGGGCCGCACATGGAGCAGAAATGCGCCACCTTCGCGGAGTCTTTCGGCAAGGTCTCGTCGTGCAGTGTGCGCGCCCGTTCGGGATCAAGCGCCAGATTGAACTGGTCGTTCCACCGAAACTCGAAACGTGCCTTACTTAGGGCGTCATCCCGGGCTTGCGCCTGGGGGTGGCCTTTGGCGAGATCGGCCGCGTGGGCCGCGATCTTGTAGGCGATCATGCCGTCCTTAACGTCCTCGCGGTCGGGTAGGCCGAGATGCTCTTTCGGCGTCACATAACATAGCAACGCGGTCCCGAACCAGCCGATCATCGCCGCACCGATGGCAGAGGTAATGTGATCATAGCCTGGGGCGATGTCAGTCGTAAGCGGCCCTAAGGTGTAAAACGGGGCCTCCGCACAGACCTCCAGTTGGCGGTCCATGTTCTCTTTGATGAGGTGCATGGGCACATGCCCTGGGCCTTCGACCATGGTTTGGACGTCGTATTCCCAAGCCACCTTGGTGAGCTCGCCCAGGGTGTCGAGCTCGGCGAACTGCGCCTCGTCGTTGGCGTCGGCAATCGAGCCTGGACGCAGGCCGTCGCCCAGGGAGAACGACACGTCATAGGCGCGCATAATTTCGCAGATGTCGCGGAAATGGGTGTATAGGAAATTCTCCTGGTGGTGCGCCAAACACCACTTGGCGAGAATAGAGCCACCACGCGAAACAATGCCGGTGCGGCGGTTGACGGTCAGCGGAATAAAGGCCAGCCGCACGCCGGCGTGAATCGTGAAATAGTCGACACCTTGCTCGGCCTGCTCTATGAGGGTATCGCGAAACAGCTCCCAGGTAAGCTCTTCGGCCGCCCCGTCGACCTTCTCGAGGGCCTGATAGATAGGTACGGTGCCGACCGGCACGGGGGAATTGCGGATAATCCACTCGCGGGTCTCGTGAATATTGCGGCCAGTCGAAAGATCCATAATGGTGTCAGCACCCCAACGGGTCGCCCACACCATCTTTTCGACCTCCTCCAAAATCCCCGAGGCGAGCGCCGAGTTGCCGATATTGGCGTTCACCTTAACAAGGAAGCGCCGGCCGATGATCATCGGTTCTAGCTCGGGGTGGTTAATGTTGGCGGGGATGATGGCGCGGCCTAGCGCGACTTCATCGCGGACCATTTCCGGCGTGATCGTATGCGGCCCGCGGGCCTCGCTGCCGCCATTTTCGCGAAGGGCGATATACTCCATTTCAGGGGTGATGATGCCGCGTTTGGCATAATGCATCTGGGTGACGCACTCGCCCGTCTTGGCCCGCAACATGACACGCGGGCCGGGGAAGCGAATGCCGGCCGTGCTCGCGTCCGCGGCCCGTTCCTTGGCATAGCTTGAAGAGAGCGTCACGGTCTCGACGCCGCCGCGCTGATGGATCCAGTCGGCGCGTAGCCGAGCAAGCCCGCGGGCAGGATCGACATCGGCCTCGGGGTCCGTGTAGGGTCCCGATGTGTCATAGACCCGCACGGGGGCATTGGCCTCGGCACCCAATGACGCTGGCGTACTCTCGAGCACGATCTCGCGCATGGGGACGCTTAACGTATCGTTCGTGGTATCGTTCGTGGGCTTTAAGTAGACCTTATGCGAGGCCGGAAACGGCGCGGTCATAGTCTTGTCGAGAGCGCGCGTCAGAGGAGACAATGTTCGAGGGTCTGCGTTCATCGCCCAGGTCCTACTGCAAGAGAAATCAGGGGCGCGCGCATGGCGCCGGTCGCCGACCATATGGTCAGCCTATGGGCGATCAAAACTAATGGATTTGCGGGGCGAATGCAAGGCGGCGCTTGCGTGCCCTAGGCAAAAGGCTTAACCTCAAAACTTATCGCTCTGGACCCCCAAACGCATGTTGCAAGCCTCAACTGATGTGGCGTGCCTCAATATGGTAGCGCAGCAAATTCGCCCCTGTGACGTACCAGACGAGCGTCTGCTCGAACGGTTGCGCGAGGTGCCGCGCGAGGACTTCGTGCCCGCTGATTTCCGGGCATCCGCCTTTGCCGATATGACCATTCCCTTAGGCCGTGGCCAGATCATGTTCTCACCCATGCTGGAGGGACGGCTCGTGCAGAGCCTCGCCCCCACGGAGAACGATCGCGTCCTGGAGATCGGTACCGGAACCGGTTATCTCACAGCGGTGTTGGCAGGGCTCGTACGCTCCGTATATAGCGTGGAGATCGTGCCAGAGTTCAAGCTACGCGCGGCGCGAAACTTAAATGCCCTTGCGCTTTCGAATGTCGCGCTTGAGGTCGGCGACGGCGCGCGCGGTTGGCCGCGCCACGGACCGTATGATGCCATCCTCGTGAGCGGCGCCTTGCCTTTAGGGCCGGTCCCCGCGTTTCGCGAGTCTTTAGCCGTGGGGGGCCGCTTGGTGGTGATTGTAGGCGAGTCGCCAGCCATGGAGGTGCGCGTCATTACCCGCGAAGACGCCGATCACTTCAGCGAGCGGTCCTTGTTCGAGACCAGCGTACCCGTTCTCATGAACGCCCCGGAACCGGATCGCTTTCATTTTTAGGCCCCCTATGCGCGACATTTCTCCCGAAGAGCTTCATGTTCGGCTTCAGGCGGGCGACCTAGTGGTCCTCCTGGACGTGCGCGAACCGTGGGAGCGCAACCTGTGTTCGCTGCCCAATTCGCTCCATGCGCCCATGCAACAGATTCCGGCCACGATCGCGAGCCTTGATCCCGAGAAAGAGGTGATCGTGTACTGCCATACCGGCATACGGAGTTTCCACGTCGGCAAGTTCCTGGAGCACAATGGCTTCAAGAACGTGGCGAATCTGGCTGGCGGCATCGCGCGCTGGGCGCAGGCCGTCGACCCGACCATGGCACGTTACTAGCCCATGCTGATCGAGGCCCACCGCAGCCAATTGCTGCTAGTCGATCTCCAGGCGCGGCTCTTTCCGGCCATGACACCTTCGCCCCCGGGGCTGCTGCCACGCATTCTGTTGTTGGTGCGCGCCGCGGTCCTGCTCGATATCCCGATCATGGTGACCCGCCAATACCCACAAGGCCTCGGGCCCTTGTTGCCGGAGATCGCCATGGCGCTCCCCGATGACGCCCGTCAAGGGGACAAAATGGCGTTCTCGTGTTGTGCCGATGATGACCTGAGCCCGCTTTTTGAGGGCGCGCGCGACCAAGTACTGATCGCGGGGGTCGAGACGCACGTCTGCGTGCTACAGACCGCCTTTGATCTCGTGGCGCGCGGGAAAAGCCCCTACGTGCTGGCGGATGCCTGTGCGAGCCGATCCGTAGCCCACCATGCCCAGGCCCTTGAGCGGCTGAGTCGGGACGGGGTGCGGGTCGCTTCGGTCGAGTCTACGGTATTCGAGTGGTTGCGCGGGGCGGAACACCCCCGCTTCCGTGAACTGGCGCGGACAATCAGGGACCTTCCCGAGCAGGGGGGGTAACTTTAAGGAACGGCGCCAATAGCGCCAGGGTGCGCGCACAGGCGCCCTGATTTTGGCGGACAAGCTCCTCGCCCGCGCCGCCCGCGGCTTGTCTTGCCTCACGATCCCCCAAATAGCGCGCAGTGGTCGGGCCCAATTCTGCAGGGCCACGAATCTGTCTGCCAGCGCCCGCTGTCACGGTAAGCCGCGCGATCTCGGCGAAGTTGAACATATGGGGCCCAAAGACCGCGGGCACCCCGAGCGCTAACGCCTCAAGCGGGTTGTGCCCCCCGGTTTTCACGAGCGAGCCGCCAATAAAGGCGCAATCGGCGGCCGCCAAAAAGAGGATGAGCTCGCCCATGGTATCGCCCAGAAGAATCTCGGTGGCATCGGTCACCGGTAGGTTTGAGCTGCGCTCCACAACCGTAAACTTGCGCTGGCGACAGAGCTTGCCGACGGCCTCGAAGCGTTCCGGGTGACGAGGCACTAAAATGAGCAACAGCGTGGGGAACGTGGCTTTAAGCTCGGTGTAGGCATCGAGCACGGGGCCTTCTTCGCCCTGATGCGTGCTCGCCGCAACCCAGACCGGACGGTCGCCCCACTCATAGCGCAAGGACTGCGCCGCCTCCCGCAGGCCCGCGGTGGGAACGACCTCAAACTTCATGTTGCCGGTGATATGCAGCCGTTTCTCCGGGGCGCCTAAGGCCCGCAGTCGGTCGCGGTCTGCTGGCGTTTGAGCGGCGATCGCGCTCGGTATCGCCAGAGTCGCCGCAACCAGCCCGCCAAACCGTTGGTAACCGCGATAAGAGCGCTCCGAGAGCCGGACGTTGGCCAAAAGCAGGGGGATATGCGCACGGTGTAAGGCCTGAAACAGATTGGGCCAGATCTCCGTTTCGAGAATGACGGCGGCCCGCGGCCGGGTTCTCGCGAGAAAGCGCCCCACAGCGCCGGGGAGATCAAAGGGCGCAAACCGGTGACTAACAGAGTCGCCGAAGAGCATCTCGACCTGGGCGGCACCCGTCAGTGTCGTCGTCGTGACAAGAATTCGCACGTCGGGATACTCTTGGAGGAGGGCGCGGATCAAAGGAGTGGCGGCACGGACCTCGCCGACCGATACGGTATGGACCCAAAGGGCGCCTGGCTCTAGGGGGCTGCCATAGCCCAGGCGCTCAGCCCAGCGACCGCGGTAGCGCCTGTTTTTTCGGGAACGCCGCCAAAGCCGCAGCAGCGCAAACGGCAACAACAGCCAAAGAATCAGCGTATACAAAATCATGGCTCTTCCCAGGCGCCCAGCTGGCGCAGGGCCCCGACCACGTCGTCTACCGACGGCACCGCACCAAAACCCCCGAGACTGATCGCGCCCGACTTGGCCAGCACGCCGGTTTGTGCAGGATCGCTGTCGCAGAAGATACCGACCGTTGGGCGGGCCAGGGCCGCAGCCAGATGGACTAGGCCCGTATCGACGCCGATAACGGCGCGCGCGCCGCCGATAACGGCCGCCAAATCCCTTACGCTCATGCGTGGCAGCGCCTGCGCGAAGGGTCCGACAGCGCGCGCAATGTCTTGCGCGGCTTCGTATTCCGCTGCGCTGCCAGAGGGGAGGAGAACCATTGACCCCTGGCGGGCAAGCCGCTCGCTTAAAGCTACCCAATGCGCACGCGGCCAGAGTTTGGATGCGCGACTACTGGCATGCAGGGCGACGCAGTGAGGTTTGGGCCATGTCTCGGTGGGGCTTGGTGGCAAGATCCCATAGTCGGGCGCGCTCGTGGGCAGGGCATAGCCCAGAGCGGCGGCCGCTAGGCTGCGATTACGCCACACCGCATGTTGGTCCCGGCGCACCGGTAGACCGCGATGGTAGAAGGCGGCCGCCAAGGGTTCGCGGGCTGAGTGCCGATCGGGACCATAAACAGGACCCGATCCAAGGCGCGCGACGACCGCGCTCTTTACGAGGCCTTGGCTGTCTAGGATCAGATCGTAGGAGGTCTCGCGCAGTCGCGCGCGAAACTCTCGGAGCTCGCGCCAAGTGTCGCGTCGCCCCAGCGCCCGTCGCCAGCGCCTGAACTCTAAAGGGATCACGGTGCGAACAGCCGGGTGGAGGGCGGGGATGTCGGCGAACGCCTTTTCGACCAGCCAATCGATGCGAGCATCAGGCAGTTGGGCACGAATATCCGAGACCATGGGCAGGTTATGGACGACGTCGCCGAGCGACGAAGTCTTGACGATCAGGATATCCACGTCAGGGGGCGGGCCGGATGTCACGGTTCGTCCCGCAAGGGAGGCGGCGCACGGTTAAACCAAAGGTCATGGGTTATCCTTAGAATCTTGTTCAGCGACTCATTAAGCCTCGGGGCATTCATCATACGTCAGTGCCGCATGGGTTCGCACAAATGGGCAGCGGGCGTTCGCAATCACCCCCCATGAGCGAGCCCCGCCGCCTACACGAGCCGCCGGGTCGTCACCGCTTTGTGGGGCATACCCCAAGTCGCGGCAGGCCCTGGCCCAGGCGCACCAAGTTACATGCGCCCCCCTTATAGCACAGCCGCATAAAACCGTCCGGTCCCTGCGCCTGATAACATAAATGTGCCCGCAGATACGACTACGGTGGGTCTGCCGATGTCGGTGCGTTGACGCCTGTGGGCTCATATTCCTTCGGGCCACGACATCTCCTATTTTGCCTGCCCAGTCGACCAGGGACGGTGGTATAGCTAATGAAGAGGGGCCTAGGCGCTTTATTCGAGGCTCGCCCCAATAAAGCCCTGGCGGCCAAATAGCCTGCGATGAGGTGGCGTTATGGGGCCTCTTTTCGCGCCCGGTGTCGCTATGCTAGAGTATTGCCCAATAGTCCCTTCTGAGAAAGCCGAACCTTGTCCATTAGACTAATCAAAGAGCGGATCACGTCTGCTGATTGATTGGCTTTTGTGCCTAAATTCACCGGATTTCCACCATGACGCATAAGAAAATCGCCATAGCGGCTCGCTCGTTTGTGAAGGGTGGCGGAATGGAGCGGTATGTGCTCGATATCACCAGCGCCATGGGGGCGCTTGGCATTGTACCGGTGCTGTATACAGCGAAAATAGACTCTAGTCTCCCCGAGGCTCGTCTGGTACAGCCGATTGTCTTTGATACTCGGCTGGTCCCAGGGAAACTGAAAGCGCGCTATCTGTCTTTTCGGATACGACCATTACACCAGCGGGACCCGGCGCGAATACTTATCGGATGTTTCCGGAACTCTTGCAGCGACATGGCCATTTGTGGCGGCACCCACATCGGCTTTCTAAGAAATACCCTTAAGCGGCCTAGCCTATTTGATACACTAGAAACGAGACTTGAGCGCGAGTTTTACGGGCATAGTCGGCTTGTTATTGCACATTCCCGATTTATGGAACATGAGCTGAAGACGGACTATCAGGTCCCGCAAACCAAAATTCGTGTGCTCTACCCGCCAGTCTCACCACAATTCGGCCGTGGCAGTGGCGACAAAGCGGAAGCGCGACGCGCCTTGGGGCTTCCCAACAACGAAATACTATTTTTGTTCGCCTCGACTAGCCACAAAAGAAAAGGGTTCGATCTACTCCAAAAGTTTTTCTCCCAGACGCGCCTGCCGATTCGGCTCCTGGTAGCCGGTCGCCCCACAGGGGGCTCAGATTCAAAAATAACCTATCTTGGATACCGCGCTGATATGGGGAACGTGTACCGGGCAGCCGATTTCACGATCCACCCATCACTGTATGAGCCATTCGGGCTAGTGTGCGTCGAATCCCTCGTATGTGGCACACCGATTATCGTCAGCGACCGCGTGGGGGCCTCGGAAACCGTTGCCGATGCCGCCAAGGTAGTCATGGATACGCTCGACTATGATGGCCTGACGTCCGCCATTGGCCAAGCACTTGATCGTCGCGAGAGCCTTGCGGACGCGGCTCGCTCAACGCCATTATCTTATAATACCGACATGGTATTTCATGTGCAGGAGATGATGCGGCTTTATGACAGCTTGGACTAATGTTCGTTTTACGTAATCACGGTTACGCCCCGCGCACCGCCGGCATCTGTCAATTACTGTTGTCTGGGAGGATGCCGCACCTGTCCCCTGTCTGCTTAGCCGCCACACCTGCGCTGTACTGTGTTGGGCACCAACGTGTTTGGCTAGGTCCTCATCTTTTCTGTTCCTGATGATGTCACGAAGCGCTCTCTCGCCCCCGACTTCGACACGCTCCTTGCGCGCCCCCTTAAGGGCCAAGGCGCGATATGGCCGCTCGGTGAGGGTCGCATGCGCGGCTTCGGCGCATGGGGCCGCGGCCCACAATGGCTTGATAGCATATCCTGACCTTCTGGATGCGGCGTTCGATGCACCCATACAGAAGCCGCGCTGCCAGCAACGCCCGCGGCCGAGAGTCTCGCGCCTCCAGGCCTTCACCCGAGAGGGGTCGCCTAGTGCGCACGATTAGTGGTTCCGACTCCATGGTGCCGACCAAGGGCGAGGATATGCCGCAGCCGCTCGTGTCGATGCTGCTGATCGCATACGACCAGGAACGGTTTGTGGAAGAGGCTATCCGTGGCGCGCTTAGCCAAACCTACAAACATCTCGAAATTATCATTTCTGACGACGCATCCAGTGACGGAACCTTCGCGACAATCGAAGATGCTTTACGAAACTACTCCGGGCCACATCGGATTATTGTGCGACGGAACGAGACCAACATCGGGATTGGGGGACATTTATCGCTCCTGGCCCAGCTGGCTCATGGTGAGCTATTAGTCGTTGCCGCCGGGGATGATGTATCGGCGGCCGAGCGATGTGAGGCGCTTGTCAACCACTGGATTGCCCATGGGCGCACGCCCGACCTTATTGCGTCTGATCTGATGGACATGGACGCGGTCGGCAACATCTACGGCCGTATCGCCCCGACCGTCCTTGATGGATATAAGGAATTTGACGACTGGGCGGCCCATCGTCCGTGGGTAGTTGGTGCTTCCCACGCCTGGACGCGTCGCCTTTTCGATAGGTTCGGGGCGATGATGGCCAACCTGGCAGCGGAAGATCAGGTTATGACGTTGCGCGCCATCCTTACCGGTGGTGCTGTTAGTTTGAGCTGTCCGCTCGTGAATTATAGGCGTGGAGGACTTTCCGGGAAGCGTCTGTTCAGGTCAGTAGACGACAAGGTGGCTCAAATACGACGGAGCAATTATGTCGGGCTAGTCGAATTGGCGCAGCTACAGAAGGATGCTGATGTAGCGGGCATCGGCGGAAGGATGCAGTCCCTGCTAGCGCCGAGGCTTGCGCGCGAGCGATTTACTCAGGCGGTATTTGAGCCAACTGGTGTGGGCCGGCGCATCGCTGCTGCGTGGCGTGCACACGATGTGGGGTCGGGGCATCGGGCGCGCATGTTGTTTTATTCGATATGCCCGATGGTGTACGTTCCTCTGTTTTTTCTGAAAAAAATACTGGGAAAGAGTCGTGGAGCTGCCCCTTGAGGCGCCGTGAAACAGCAAGGGGTTCCGGTTTGCCCATCCGACAGATAAACGGACGACAAGCGTGCGCCGGCCTCGGTATGCGCGATGGGACGTCCAGGTCGCCACGCGCCCTCGATCTCGGCGCAACTCATGATCTCTTCGCTCCGCTACGAGATGCTTGCTGCCGTCCTGTGGGCGAGCCATGCGCTTTTTTCTGGCGCACAACAGGCTCGCCCACAATAAGAGGAAGGTCTCTGGAAGCCTGGGGCTATCGTCCGGAAGATGAGGGATGCGCAGCGAACCGTGGTTGTGGGCTGAGCCCTCAACAATTTTAAGCAATGGCGAGCAACAATGGGCGGACATGGCGGTGCGAAAAGGCTCGGTATGTGGGTCTCGTTAAACAATTTGTGCTAGAGCGCCTTTGGCGCCAGGGTTGAGCGGTAGGCGATCTGTTTGGGGCCGAAGAGCGGATAGTCGCGCCTGATACTGCGATGCGGAAATCAGGCGGGGCACCTATGTTGTTGGGGGCCGCTTTGCGGGAAATCCGGGGGCCGGCCGTGACTGAGGAGCACGGGAGCCACCCAATGCGTCATGGTATCAAGGCCTGCGAGGGTTCTGCTTGGCTTCGAGTTTACATAAGAAGCGTGGCTCAGTATCTTCTAGCGCACCATGCTACAATCCGCGCACTCGGCGGGAGCGAGTTGGTTAAATTGGCGGTAGGGGCATCATGACTCGCGCCGGATGCGGCAAAGGAAAAGGGGGCTTAAGGGGACTTGAGCCAGTAGCTTTCGGACGCTGGTCACAGCTACCGGGCCGAGGTGTTACTTTTTTGGACCACTGACTAGGCCTTTATAGTTCTGAACCATGAACAAACCGACTGAAAAACCGTTTAGCCTTCTCGGGTGGCGCGGCATAAACAATCTTGCTCTGCTAGGCTCGTTGGACTCTATCTTATTTTTATTATCAGCCCTATTGCCTGCGGCCTACCTGACAATACGAGAGCCCGATCTGCTTGGGCTTCTGGCGATTCTCCTTTTGCTAATCTCTTCGATAGTCCTTTGGCGCGAAGATTTCCTTGGCGCGAAGATTTCAAAAATAGATAGGTTACCGCTGGTTCTTCTATCGATGACACTCCCCACAGCGGCAGTGCTGATAGCGGCCTCTCTCAGATTCGACTTCCACTTTCGGGACATTGACGGCCCATCAAGAATGTTGTTGTGCCTCCCAATGTTTTTTGCGTTCTATATTCGAAAGATTGATTTTTCTCGATCAATATCAGTAGCCTTACCGCTCGCACTGGCAATGACCTTTGTCTACGCGCTAACTCATAATGGCGGATTTGGGGATCGGCTCACTGTCCTGCACATGAATCCGATCCTTTGGGGCGACTCATCCATGGTGCTCGGGTTCATGTGCCTCTACAGCATTCAGTCAACGGACTCCGTAATCAAGAAAGCTTATCTGCTCGCCGGGCTGGCCACCGGAATAGCCATGTCGATCCTCTCTCAATCCAGGGGTGGATGGGTCGCGGGGATTGCTCTTTTGCTGTTTTGGGGATGGCTTCACCGCAAGTCCATTCACCCCTGGCACCTAGTGATCGGTGGTGTCGCTTGTGTCGCTGTAGCTATCGGCCTTTACCTGTTTTCGGGGATAATCCATCAACGAGTCGATGAGGCGTTTGATGGCGTGTACGGGTATGTGACGGGTCGCGATGTCCAGTCCTCAACGGGCTACCGATTGGCCATGTGGAAAATCGGGTTATATTTATTTGCGAAGCATCCTTTATTGGGATACGGTGACCGTGGCGTAATCCCTTATCTGAATAACCCATATATTCACACGCTTGGCGACGCAGTAGCGATAAACGGCATCCGGTGTTGTGGCCCCCATAACGAAATCATTGCCCAACTGTTGCGTTCTGGCGTTTTTGGCTTCCTGAGCCTTGCCGGAACCTACGTTATTCCGATGTACGTTTTTTGGAAATCTTATGTATCGGGAAGGGCGAACATGGCTTCATCGCAGGCGATGAGCCTGATCATCGGTTTTTTTGTCTCCGCGCTCACCATTGAGATGCTGACCCTCAAAGTTGCCTGGACGTTCTACGCCCTTTTTATGGCGGGCCTGATGGCAACTGTTGCGTGGCGACAGGATGTGGCTCAACAGTAGTCGGGGGTCCTCGGCCCCTTATGGGACCAGTGGCCTCCTATGCGCTGGCACAGCTGGCCAAAGACGCCCGCTGGCGCGAGGCAACCGATCAGAGAAGAAGCAAGGCCCCGAGTTGCTTAGTTGGGCGGCCAGCGTTGGCGAGATCACTAGGGGGATCGAGCGCACCCGGATCGGGGTGGAGCAGGTCAAGCCGGGATCCTCGTTGTCGAGAGGAAAGCAGACAGTCACACCCTAATGTTATTTAGGGGACACCGCGCTAGTATCCGGAGCATCCGGGGCACCTCCTTGTCGAAGGTCCCGGTAACCGCACCAAGAGGCAACCATGCACCCTGAACCCCCTTGTCACCACAAGCCATGAGCAACACTGACTGCGCCAGTCGCTTTTCGGTCATCATCGTCAATTACAATGGCGCGGGCATGTTGGCGGCCTGTCTGCGCTCGGTTCTGAATGAAGGCGTGCCTGCCGGGAAAATCGTGGTCGTCGACAACGGTAGCCATGATGATTCCTTAGTCCTTGCAGAACAGGCGGCACCCGGCGTACGTTTAATCGGCAACACCTGCAACGCAGGATTCGCCCGCGCCGTCAATCAAGGACTGGACTTGGCCAGCGGCGATTTTGTGCTGCTGCTCAACAACGATGCGCAGCTGGAAGCGAACAGTCTATGCGCCTTTGCTGAAGCCTTCGACCAGATTCCCGCGGTGCTCATCGCCGGAGGTCAGCTGTATTACCCGGACGGGCGTCCACAGAACGCGGTCGCGGCGATACCGAGCCTTGCTGGTGAATTGCTCCCGAAATTCCTGCTGAACTGGCTCAAACCACAGCGGCTAGGCGGCAAATCGCAGGTGATCAATCCGGCCGCGGTAGAGAGTGTTATCGGCGCCTGTTTGGCGGTGCGCCGGGCCGGGATCGCACACCTGGGGAGATTGGACGAGGATTATTTCTTTTTCCTGGAAGAAACCGAGTGGTGCCAACGCGCGCGTCGACTCGGTTACCGAGTCTATCATGTACCGGCGGCACGCGCGGTGCACGCACAGGGACAAACCGCCAATCACTTTCGCAGCGCGGCCCGGATCGAGTTTCAGCGCTCAAAGTTGACTTTTTTCCGCAAAACCCAAGGGCCGCTGGCCTATCTCATAGTTTCAGCAATTCTGCCAATCAAGGCCTTGGTGAATGCGGCCTCCAACAGCCTGATCTGCATTGTCACCTTATGTCTGCGGCGTCGGCAACGCGCCCGGACGCTCGGCTACTGGCGCATTGTTCTTTGGCATGGTCTCGGGCGACCAAAAGAGTGGGGGCTGCCGAATAAGTGTCCCCGCCTAATAGATCGCCGAGAAAGACCTGGAATTGGCGGAGCCCATGATCGTAATGTCATCTGATGGGTGCGTTGGCCGGATTCTCGGTCCGCACGCGCATGCGCACACTGTTTCGAACTGGCTATTTTCTATAGTTGCGACACGCCTCTCTCGTGCCTGGGGCCTACGTCGGGTTCGTGCTCGGGATTGCTGGTCAGGAGGCGTGACGATTATATCCACAACAAGACCGTCGCGGTTCTCGATCAGGGGGTGCCCGAGGCAACGGGACTTGGCCGTCAGTCGTGCCGCGGGCCTCCTTTTGGTTTAAACTTGATCGCTCTCTCTGATAGCAAAGCGGAACCGCTACCATGGCAGGCCTGAGCGTCGCCTATATCACCTTTAACGCGGCACGGTGTTTTGCCGACAGCCTAGCGAGCGTCGTCGACCTGACCGACGACATCGTGGTCGTGGATTCTGGTAGCACCGACGACACGCTTGCCATCGCCGCCCGTTTTGGCGCACGCACGCAGGTACGCGACTGGCCTGGTTTTGGGCCACAGAAACAATTTGCAGTAGAGCAGGCACGCCACGACTGGGTATTAGTCCTGGACGCCGATGAGGTGTTGCTAGCGCCTGCCGTTGCCACGATCAAGGAGGCGCTGATCGCTGACGATCTGCCCGTCGGCTTTTTGCTACCGCGATACAATTTCTTTCACGGGAAGCGTGTGCGCTTCGGTGACTGGGGCAAGGACAGGGTGTTGCGCCTTATCAATCCGCGGCGCGGTCAGTTTTCTAATGACGCCGTCCATGAACACTGGATGACTGACGGGCCAGTCCGTCGGCTCAATGCTCCTATCGGCCACTATTCCTTCGAAAACTACAAGGCCATGCTAGCCAAACTAGACCGCTACTCTGATCTGAATGCGCGCGGTCTGTTGGCGCGCGGACACGTTGTCGGCCATCGTGAACCGATGCTGCACGCGCTCGCGGCTTTTCTTAGAGGGTATGTATTGCGCCTCGGGTTCCTAGATGGCAGCGACGGCGCCGGCATCGCCCTCACTACCGCCTTGGGTTCTTTCTTGAAATATGCCAAGGCGCTAGAGTTACAGCAGGCATCGCTATCAAAGACGCCCGCTGTGTCGCGCTTGCGAAAACTATAGCTCGTATGACACAGGCCCCCAGGAAAGTGCTGGTAGTCGCTACCCAGCGTATTGGTGACGTACTGCTCACAACGCCACTGATCCGTTCTCTGCATCGTGCTTGGCCGGAGGCGCGCATTGATGTGCTGGTCTTCGAGAACACCGGGGGCGTGTTGGCCGGCAACCCCGACGTCCACCGCGTAATCACCGTGCCCACTCGGGGTAAATTTTGGAGCCATTTGCGCATGCTGGTCAGCCTGTTCCGTAGGTATGATCTGGCGGTAACGACCCAAACTGGTGACCGGCCGGTTCTGTATGCCTGGCTCGCCGGAAGACGGCGGGCTGGCCTGCGCCCGCCACGCAAAAAAGAGCGGTGGAAGACGCGGTTGCTGACGTACTTAGCCCCGCTCGACGGCCTGAATACCCATACAGTGTTGATGAATCTGGCAATCGCTGACCTGCTGATGATACCGCGCCACCATGAGGTAGTGGCCTCCTGGAACTCTGCAGACGAGGCATCGCTTGGGACCGAACTGCCCTTCGACAGCCGCACGCAAGCCTTTGTCTTGCTCCACGTCTATCCTAAATTTCCTTACAAGATGTGGACTCGGCAGGGGTGGATCGAACTTGCGGACTGGCTGCACGCACAAGGCTTGCGAATTGTCCTTTCGGGCAGCAACGAGACCGAGGAGCTCGCCTACGTTCAAGAGCTTGCCGCTCACCTGCCTCCAGACACGGTGAATATTGCAGGGAAGTGGAACCTTGGCCAGGTAGCCTGTCTGGCCAAAAGAGCTAGGCTCTATGTCGGCCCGGACACCGCGCTTACTCACATCGCCGCGGCGCTCGGCACCCCAACCGTCGCGCTATATGGCCCATCCAATCCAGTCAAGTGGGGGCCGTGGCCTGCGCATTATCACGACCAACATAACCCTTACTCTATGCATGGCAGCCAGCAAGTCGGTAATGTGTTCCTGGTGCAAGGGCCGGGCGAGTGTGTGCCCTGCCGAGAGGAAGGCTGCGACCGTCACATCCGCAGCCTCAGCGATTGCTTGCAGAACCTGCAGGCCAGCACTGTCATTAACGCCGCCAGATGCATGCTGGCGGCCTCGAACGATAGCAACCGAGTTCGCGTTCCGTGTTGATCGCGGCCGTCAGTGGGCCTGTTCCCAGGCCCGCAACAAGGGTGGCCCGCACGCGTATTCGCCGCTATGCCCGCACCCGACGGTGGCCGGACTACTGGGACGAAAGCGAACAAGGCGGCGCTGTCCTGAAGGTTGGCCTTTCCTGTATCGTTTGGGCACGCTTGTGCGCAGGCCTTTCGCGGACGCGGTTTGCGAAAGTGTTGGGGCGCCCCCCAAGGCTTGGCTACTCACCCACGCAGTTTGGAGACGCCCATGAACGATGTAAACGAAAGCGCCTACCGCGCCCCCCCGCCCGGAGATTGGCCGACCGAGGATCTGGAGGAGCTGGGCCGATGTCCCGTCTGTGGAGGGGCCGAGCGGTCGCTGCTTTACGAGAATTTGCGCGATAGAATCTTCTTCTCCGCCCCTGGGGCCTGGAAGATGTGGGGGTGCACGGGTTGCGGAGCCGGTTATCTCGACCCGCGTCCCACTATGGAGAGTATCGGCCGGGCCTACACCCAGTATTACACGCACGGCGACTGGCAAGCTGGGAGCGGCCCACTGTCTAGCAGGGAGTCCTCAATCAAGCGGCTGAGGCATTGTCTGCGCAACAACTACCTCAACGGCCACTATGGTTATCGTTTTCGTCCTGCACTACCGGGCGGACGGTGGCTTACACAAAGACTCCGCGCGAGAACGCTGGAGTGGGGCAACCGTATCCGCCACCTGCCCGCGCCCAAGCCCGGCCATAACCAGCTGCTTGATGCCGGCTGCGGGAGTGGTCAGTTCGTGTGGATGGCCCAAACGCTGGGTTACCGGGCTGAGGGCCTGGAGATCGACCCGAAGGCCTGCGCCCAAGCCCATGACCATGGCCTTGCCGTGCACCAGGGGTCTTTCCCTGACACCGGCTTGGCGTCAGGGAGCTTTGATGAGATCACCTTAAGCCACGTGCTTGAGCACCTGCATGACCCAGTGGGCGCATTACGGGAGGCTTTTCGGCTTCTGCGGCCCGGTGGGCGACTATGGATCCAGGTGCCAAACTTGGAGGGTGCGAGCAATCGCGCTTGGATGGAAAACAGCCGACTCCTGGAGCCGCCTCGCCATATCATTATGTTCGCTACGAACAGCTTGAAGAGAGTCTTTCTGGAATGTGGCTTTAAGCACGTTCGGCAACTACCGACGCCAAACATTAGCCGGTTTATCTATACCGCAAGCTATGCCATGGTTGCGGGCTGCGATCCTGAAATGGCGCAATGGCAAGACCTCCCCCAGCCACTCAAAAGACAGGCTGTGCGGGAGGAAAAGCAGTATTCTGGCATCTCACCTTCTTCAGACGTCATCACTTTTGAGGGCTTCAAGGCTTGAGCACAATACCCTGTGTCGCTATCGCCATGGCTACCTACTGATGCCGCCTGGACGGCGTCCCGGTGCGCATTTTGCTGATCGCGATACCTGTTTCGCTTGATGACGGCCACCATGGCGCCCGTCTTTGCTGGTCAGTGTGTTTCTGTTTCCCCCGGTCACGATCGCTTCGTGGGCGCGGATATCAGTTTTTAAACTGTAGGGATTCGGTTGCTGAAGGCTTACGGTTTGAATGACGCACTGTCATTGCGACCATAAGTCTGTCTGCGATTAACCCATAAGTCTTCGCAGAATTACACAAAACAATGCTAAACGGGCCACCGTTGCAGCGGCACTTACCCATAAGTCTTCGCAGAGCGCAAATTTAAACCATAAGTCTTCACAAAATGCCTGCTCTATGGTGGGCGTAATGAGCCGTACTTGTTTGGGCAAGAAGGATGCAACAATACAAGTCTAGGGTCTCGGGAGGGGAAAACGATACGACTTCCTTGTAGTTTGGCCATGTTGTTCATTTGTGGCGCTAGCTTCATACGCGTGATCGCACCAGAGACTGGTCTGGGAAGAAGCCTTAGCAATCGCCCGAGATCCAGCACATCGAGAGTAGAGGTTCCAGGCTAGGCTCACCGAATCGTGCCGCGATGGCATCCAGCAAGTTGCGGATGGACTTGGCCTTCAGGTTGAACAGCCTACCCCTGACTATGGCTCAGGCAATGCTTCCGGCATCGGCTGTTGCGATTTCGTGATGGGTGGTAAAGACTTCCTTTAAGGCACGGGAGGAGTTTTGGTATCTGGCTCCCTCGGTTTTCGTGCTGCAGATGATGAACAGCGGTTCGTCAAACGGGTCCTTGGGGATTGTAGTGGTCCAAATCCCGATACGATTTCTTGGCTCCGGCCGCAATCTCCACCACATATTTCAGGGGTTTAGTCGAGAGCCGCACATATTTTCTGACCATGGGTCATGGAGCCGTGTTACAGCGGAAGGCCCGGTATGCGGTTGGGCCAAGACTTGCCAGGGTCGTAGAACAACACCTCTATGCCCAGTTTTAGCAACGTATCAACCGCATACTTTTGAAGCTCGGGACTCTGTGTCACATGAAGCACCAGTCTGGCGTTCAAGTTGTCGTAGTCCTTACTGAGCTCGTTCAGGTAGCAGGCGAGCTGGAACGCCCCCTTCGATGATTGGGAAAGGATGTTATCGACGTTCGAGCTTTTGATTTCGAAGACGTTCAGCTTTTCCTTGGATCTGTATAACAAGTCGATAGAACTGCTTTCGTAAGGCTTGATGCCATTCGTGATTAAGTATTCTGAAATATCCTTCAGCATCTCTTGGTGGATTTTTTCCGCATGCCCTGTCTTCTTGAGCATCTCCTCCAGGTTCCTCGGTTTCGAGTCGGTCGACACAAACTCCCTGGCGCATATTTCTCGCGGCTCTATTTCTGAAAACTCGGTATCCACGCACGGCGCGTTGTAACTATAGCCAGGCTCTCTCCGCTCAGCCCCAAGCTTTTCTTTGGCAAATATGACCGACACGGGGTCGAAAGCTTTCAGGTCATAGACGATACCGGGCGAAGGTCTTGTGCCCATGCTTTCCGTGAGTAGCGCACAGGCATAATTCGAAAAAGCGCCCAGCCTGTCACCCGTCCCGTTCGCCCATACCTGTTCCAGCGTAAGCTGCGACACCACCGCCCGTAAAGCACTTTGGGCCAGGCGGCGACCGTTGCTCGGCAGCAGCTGGAAATCGATCTTAGACAGGGAGCGTTTGTCGGGCGGCAGCAGCTTCGTCTGTATCGACCCTTTGACGAGCGCCGTGAGCGCATCGGATGATCCCTGCGACAGTTCGGATACTCCAAGCATAGAAGAGCGCGTGGACATCGTGGCGTATCTGGCCGCACCCGCGAAGTCGGACACCAGCTTGATTGAACCCGTCATCTCCGGCGATATCCAGTAGTCGCCGGAGTAGTAATCATCATCGATTATCCGCTCAACCGTTTTAATCTTGACGAGCAGGAGCAACCGGTCTTCGTGCCCACGCAACACGACCCAGAGCCTTCGGCCCGCCAAGGATTCAGGTTCTAAATCGACCACGTTTTTTGGGAGAATATAACTGCCGGAAACACCGGCGCTTCCAAAAGACGGGCCCTTATCGCCATCTAGGACCCAGACCAGATCAGGCATGGGCTCCGAGCTCCTGAAGTGCGTCATCCAGCGATGTCGGCCAAGTTATGTGGTCGCCTAACAAATCGTGCTGCCGGACTTCTTTGCCCCTCAACCTCACCACCTCGGTTTCTTCTATCGTGTTCTTGCAAATCAGCAGGTAGTAGTTGACCTCGTCCGCGACCTGCCCACGCCTGTGTATCCTGTCGAGCGACTGGAGATAATGTGCTGCCTGGTTAGAATAAGATATGTAGACCGCATCGTAGGCCGCGTGTAAGGTGATTCCAGCGCCTGCGGCGGCGGGGTTGCCCACGAACAGCATGGTTGACGGGTCCTCCTGGAAGGAGCGCACTGCGTCTCGCCTCGCTACGTTAGAAGTAACCGAGCCATCGACCCTAACGGGACGATACCGCGAATATCTCGCCATGATCTCGTCCAGGCTTTTCCTGTAGAAAGACCAGAGCACGACCTTGCGGCCCTGGGAGATCAGTTTATCTAGGAGATCGTCGAGCACGGTATATTTCACGGGAACTTCCGAAGCCGTTGGGTCTATCGAGCTGGGGCAGGAACATATCTGCAACAACGCGGCCCTCTTCTGGAAATAAGTCAGCAAACTCTTCTTGAACGACTCGTTATTGAGCCCCCGAAGCTCCAGCTCCAATGCTGATTGTGCCTTCTCGTACATTAGTGCCTGCTTGCCCGCGAGCTCCACACTTATCACGTGGAAGTTCTTTTCCGGAACATGCTGAAGGATATCCGGCTTCAACCTCCTGATGAAAACACCTTTCGTGTCTACCAACGTAGCGATTGTGTCCCAGTCTTCCGCAACATTGTTCGATTTTTTGAACCCTCCGAACGTGTAACCGAGATCCGCCAGATCGAACTGATTCACCAGGTCATGGGCGGAGTTGGGGGCGGGAGTCCCGCACAGCACGAAACACTTCCGGCACTTCGACCTGAGTCTATCCACGATTTCCGAACGGTAGGACTCGCCGTTTTTAAGGTAGTAGGACTCGTCGACCACGAGAAGGTAGCGCTTGGTGAACGCGCTCGCCATCAGGTAGACCAGCATGGGCTCAACACCTTCGTAGTTCGTGACCAGCACGTCGAACTTGCGTTGCGCAGTCTCATACTTCTGCCGCTGGTCGCCCTCAGCTATTTCGACCTGGCACTCTGGGGCTAGAAACCTGGCTATGTCCTTCGGCCACTCGCTGACCATACTCTTCGGGCACACCACGATCATCGCATCTATCTCGCCCTTAGCCCTCAACTCGTCGAACGCGGCGAGGGTCATAACGGTTTTCCCGCTGCCCTGCTCGTCGAACAGACAGAGCCCGAGAAGGCCAAGCACGGTCATCGCTCCGACCGCCGATGCCTGGGCGGGTTCGAGGACGTTGTTCCAGTTCCCAGACAGTGCGGGCTGCTCGCCGAGTTCTATTATCTCCAGCGCTCTGATTCGGGCCGCTTCGTGCTGCTTGAATCGTTCCAACGCGCTCCCCACATCGCCATCCGTTTCCGCATGATCTATCAGGTCTGCGACTATAGGGAGAGCAGACAACCGAAACCTAATGAAACCTTTTCCCGAGGTAAGCTGCGAGCCTACCCGTTGGGCAAGCTGGGCCTTAAGCTTTAAAAGTTCAAGTCCGGCGCACTCTATATATATCCCATCCTCCTCAACCCGGGCTTTCATCGGTTCACCCCGATGCCGCTTTGCTCAGTTTGATTACCAGTTCCAGCGCCTCTTGGAGATTTGTTCGGGATCTTTCCGGAATCAGCTCGATATCCGAGGCGGTCATTCCTTTGATGAACTTAACGAACGTATCGATCCTGCCGATAGCTTCATCGCCGCTCCTCACGATTCTTGCGTTGTAGTCGAGAATCGCTTTCGCCGATTTCGCGGCGGCCGGATCTGGCTGTAATAGAGCCGCTTTGGCTTCTGGATGTTGCCATGCTTTATATGCGATCCTCACCTCGGGGAAGCTCGAAAACTTAGAGTCGTTGATCCATTTAAAAAACTGGATCTTGAAATCAATGTCCGTCTTTAACGGGTCGAAAAATGACTTTTGCGCCTCGTTGAAATACTGATAATTTTTTGCAGCAATAGTCTCGGCTTCCTGCTCTGGCAACCCCAAACCGCCACCAGACTCATCGTCCGGGTCTATATTTGCAGTCGCAAAAATAACGAACTCCTGGATTATTTCGTGGATCTTGAGCGCGTTCTTGATTTGCGATCTGTCCCAACTGAACTTTTGCGAAATCTGCTCCAGGCTTAAACCCTCCTCATGCGCACCGATAACCTGGACCGCCTTCACGTATGCAGGCCACTCGATTTTTAACGATGCCGAAAAGTTCTCTTCCACCAGGACATTCTGCTCGTCGGCATCCGTCGCGTCTTCAGAAAGAACGTGGACTTCGACCGTTTCCAGGTCTTGTCGGTTTGGGTCAGACACCGACATACTCGCCAGCGCGTATTGAACAGCAAAAAACCTCCGGTTCCCATCGAGCAGCTTCCCCGTGTACGACAGGGCGAGAGGTTCGCGCAGGCCATTTTTGATGATGTCGTCCCGAAGCTGCTTGAGTTTTACCTCCGGATCGTTCTTCATCAGATCGAAAATCTCGTCCTGGGTTAGTTGCCTCCCGCCCACCTCGGATAAATATTTCTTTTTCTCCAATTCGATTCTGGGATTGTCCACCCAGCCGATGATCGACGAAACTTTAACCTTTCCTTCCCAAACGTTGATCCTCCTGCCGTTATAAAGCCTCTGCTTGATTTGAGGCTGGGGCTTGTCCAACATAAACTTGGGATGAGTGGTCATGGTTGTCTTAATCCTCTGGGCTAATCTGTCGTTTTCAACATCGATTCCAACTGATGAATGCGGTCTATCAGTTCAGATTTTTTCATCTGCGAGTATTGTTTCACTGGGGCGGGGGCCTGCTTATAAACATTCGCGAATGGCGCATGGTAGTCGACAAAAGGAGCATCAATGTCCCGAGCCATAACCTTTTCCTTCGCGATCCTTTGAATCCAAAAACCGGCCAAGTTTCTCGTGAACCGTTTTTTGATCTGTTCCTCAACAGCTGTAAAAATATCTGTGGCTCCATCATCTATGGCGCCGTCCCTACAAACGAACACAGCCAGATCCAACAATGGCGTCGAACCCTTTATCGTGGTTAGTATCGTCAAGAAATTCGCCATCCAACAATCATGAAAGCGGAGCCCCCACTGCTTCCCGGTAGCCGCGAGCCCCATTTTGAATAGTGGGTGCTTGGGACGGTTCGGATAGTAAAATGGGGTAGCTTGGTTTGATGCTTTCTTCAGAGGCACCGTCAGGAAGTTCGACGATATCCTTTTCTCCGGGTGGGTTCCTGCCTCTTCGATTCTACCTAACTCGGTTACTTGCCTGACCATACCGTGGGAGTTTCCGACCAGAACAAGCTTAGTAAATTCCAGCTCCACTTGCTTGCGGTTATTTTTCCCTTCCAGACTGCCTGGGTTCAGATCCAGGCTGCTCACTCCGAAATGTTCGAACGTGGCATCGACCGACAAAAAATACATCAGCGCAGACGTTCGCTCCATATGCGTTTTCCCCGTGGTGTTTCGCGAGGAAAGCCTTTCGAACGACTTGCAAACCAACTCCTGACTGAAATATTTAGCCATCGCCTCATGCTCTTCTTTTGGTTTTTACTGACGGTTTCTCGTGCGAGAAGATCACGTCTCTGTCGCGGGCACGCAGCGGCTTGCCGGAGTCTACAAACTGCTCGAAGCTCATATATTCCGATTCACCCCTTAGGTCGGCTCCATCCAACACCGCCTTGATCTGCATAGCCATCTCGTAGGCCAGCCTAGGGGGCACCGCATTGCCGATCTGCTGGTATTTCGATTTTATGGTGCGTCCCGCGAAACCAAACCAATCGGGGAAGGTTTGAATTCTGGCGATTTCCCTCACCGAAAATATGCGCTTCTCGATGGGATGCCAAACCCCGGCATTCTCGGGTTTAAATGCCGCGGTGATCGTGCCAGCGATTTCGTCCCGATGATATCTCCTGTAGAAGTTAGGCCATCGGTATCGTTCCATATTGTCACTTATTTTCTTGAGGCGATCGGGAAGCTTCTCGTAGGGGATGCTTTTCCACGACCCGCCTTCGGGAACCATGCTCCCAATCTGTATGGCCTGCGGGTTCAGCTGCATCAGCTCCTTCTGGTTCAACACCTTGCTGTTCAAATCCAGAATGGTGTGCTTGAGGCTCAAATCGTCCCTGTCGATAGGGTGCGGGAAAGAAAACACTCCGGCCGTATGAACCCTCTCCACCCCGACGATGAATACGCGCAGCCTTTTTTGCGGGACGTGGTGCCTGGACGCATCGATCAGGCCGAAGATCACGTTGTATCCCAACGCATCCAGCTGCTCGCATATTTCTTGAATCAGGAGCTTCTGTCCATCACCGAAGGAGAGCAACCCGCGCACGTTTTCGAACAATACACTTCTGGGCTTCAAGTCGCGGACGAAAGCCAAGGCGGTCTGGTATAGGGTCCCACTTGTGCTGTCTTCCACACCCTTCCTGGAGCCTGCGTTCGAGAAGGGCTGGCACGGAAATCCTGCGGTCAACACATCAGGGCGTTTGGTCAGTTTCGGAACACCGACCACCCTTACGTCCTGATCGGAGATTTCCCCGATATTCTGGCGATATGTCTCGCACGCATCAGGGTTGATGTCGTTCGCGAACACCGTCTCGAATCCTGCCTGATGGAAGCCAAGGTCGAAGCCACCACAACCTGAAAACAGGCTCACGTGCGTTAAGTCGGCCTTTGCGGTGTTTTTTTCAAGTGGGGTGAAAATCTCCCACGGGCGAGCCATCTTCTGTTCGGCGCCGGATGTTTTGGCCATCGGTTTCAGCGGAGAAGGCCTCAAGTTTTGGACTGTTGCCGACTTTTTCTGCTGCTTAATGTTGCCACGAGTCTTTTTCCCGACCTCGACAATAGCCGACTTGGCATCCAAACGTTTTCTTAGCGCCCTCGTAGAGGTTTTGACGACTTTGGCTCGATGTTGAAGGCCATTCACCATTTTTTCTGTTTCAACCTTCATTTAGGGAAGGTCTGCATAACTCAATTCTCGGCTCGTTCGCACTATAGGCGGATTCAAACATGAGTCCAATTTTGATGGAAATTGGTTGTGTTGGCAAGGTGAGGCCTTGTCCGATATGAAATGGGTCTGAAGGGGGTTATCGATACGCTGTCATGCAACATGATACCCTGCTGGTGCGAACCGTGATTCTCGAATATCTTGCTATCAAGGCCTGCTGGGCCTGTGGGCATGTCGGGCGAACATCGTGACTGGGTTGATCCAACACTATGAGCCCCGCCGTCCCGCATGCGACAGCGGTAATAGGTAGCTCGGGTCGCACAAAATGGGTGCCGGCCCTTCTTCGTAGTACGGCCGCCCATAACGCGCCCGCTCAGATACGTGCCTGAATAGGCGGGTGATTACGCCATTGCGTTTCTATGTTCGCCCGAAGAGCTGTATCCGTAGCAGCCGCGTAAAATATGATCCCAGCGGTCGTTTTGATGTCCTCGATAAAATCTTCGGCGACGAAGCATGCGGCATCTGGCGCGTTAGGGCTAGCAAATGATGACAGGTGAGGCTGCCCTTCGGCCCGGTGCGCCAATACGATGGCCCTTGGGCGACCGCCATTGTCCGTCGCAGCGCCATCGGGAATAAGCGAAAAACTGTGAACGATTCCGCATCGCAGAATAACGTACATCTGGGTGGGCAGGTCCTGGGCTCCGCTTACATACGTGAAATTGCGATACTCCGCGCGTGTCTGAGCCATATATCGGTCCACGAATGCGATGTAGTGCCCGCGGCCCGCCTTTCCGCCTGTCACGAGTTTAACGAGATATTCGACCATAGCCGCAGCGCATACAAAAACCCAAGCGTTGCCCATCCCACACATCGCGAGCAATTCATCCGCCCTATCGTCAAAGTACCGCTTAGCTTCCGCAAGCTCCGTTCCAAGATCCATTCTAATCTCCTCTCCCGGTTGGCCCGGGGTGCGTCCGCGCTTTACGGGGCCACTCGGCATGGGCCCGGCGCCCGTACAAGCCCACCCAGCAGCGTTGTCCCGCTTCCCGCCTGACTGGGCGCGCCGGGCCCGTACCGAACAGTCCGCCGAGCAATAAACGTACCGCCGATCACAAGCGCTGCAAGGGTGGCAGCTTTAGATCAAAATCAGTGGCAGGATTGGGCCGGAATACGCACGCCGCGACCATTGGCGCCCACGATCGCTCAACGGAACTGCCGGCTTACGCCCGTCATCGTCATTCGATAGTTGAACATTCTCACGCTTACGCCGAACTCATTTGCGGCAGAAGCCGGATCAAGTCGACGTTTCTTTATGCTGATCAGGGCTTCGCGCGGCAGCAACAAACAGCCGGAGAGCCAGTCCGCCTCCTCCTCTTGAAGTTTCTCGTAACTTTTAAGAAGCATCAGACCCTCAGCGGATACATCGACCTCCTGCGCCTCGTGGCCCCGGATCCGATGAGCCAATTCGTGAGTCAGATCGCTGGCTTGTCGAGGACGCGAGTGTGATGAGTTCAATATCACCAATGCCTGATTTTCCATGACGAGCGTGACAGCGGACCAGCAACTCGGTGTCTGACCATCGTCGCGGAGTAGGGTATTTCGCGCGCCCGCGCTCAATCCAGGCACATCGTGTGGCGTCCACACAGTCACCCCCAGTTTCCTGGCCAGCAAAAATGGGTCGAGCGGATCACTTGCTCTTAAGCCGAGCTCGTGACGCATTTCGACTGAATACTTCTCGCACCATGTCTTGAATCCGCGCTCAAACACTGTCAGTTTTCAAGCTCGTCCTCAAAAAACGCCCTATGCGCCAAGAGGATCATTTCGCTTAACGCTTTAGCGCTGTCCGGCTTAATAGCCGTCCCCTTCTTGAAGTGGACCCGCGCGCTGTTCGTTCCACGTGAAACGGGCTCTAAGCCCAAATATTGGGCTGGGTCCTCGCGCAGCCACTGGCATACCCGTCCGAACGTCTCTAGGTCTGGGATATTTCCGTTCTCTATCCGGGACAATGTCGCCGGGCTTACGCCGATC
This sequence comes from Acidiferrobacter sp., assembly GCA_035530915.1. Lineage (GTDB taxonomy): Bacteria > Pseudomonadota > Gammaproteobacteria > Acidiferrobacterales > Acidiferrobacteraceae > Acidiferrobacter. The sequence continues at coordinate 47,876 of DATKTV010000037.1, forward strand.
TCCTTAGCCGCTTCCCGTACTCCCTTCCCTGCGCGGTACTCCCGTATTCGCCGCGCCAAGCGCTCAATCTGAGTCGAATCCATGGTCCCCTTTTTCATACGTAAGACACAGTGATTGACATGTGCAACAAACGTATGCGACGATGTTGCACGTAAGAGACACCACTGTCTCATAGAGGCCCCGGGGGGTCAAGATAGGCGAGCCGCCGGGCATTTCTTCCTTTTAAAGCCGAGGTTTACGATGAACGCCGAGACCCGAAGCGAAAATGACAAACACCGAGATGATGCAAAAGACAGTCTGACCGTGATTTTCGACCACGTGAACAGCCTCCGAACGGTCGAGGTTAAGGCGGGGGAAGACGAAACCCTTGGCGCGCTATGGGACAGGGCGTGCGCGAAAATGACGGAGGCTCGGCGGGCCGTTGACCATTTGCAGGCAGCCGATGGCCAGGACCTCACGCCCTATCTGGCGCTCACCTTGCTTAAGCTTCAAGAAAAGCTGGGAATCAAAATACATAAGATCGAGATAGTGGGCCCGACAGGGGGGGCATAGGCATGGCCGCGCTGGTGCCATTACAGGATGTCCACGGCGGCCGAGAGGCGTTCGCGCGCGATCTCGCGACGGTCTTAAAAGGTGCCAGCCTAACAGAGCGTGGGTGGGCGGCGCCTAACGACCTCACGCTGCTAGTGCCACTGTTCCCTGTAAACGCCGCAGGCAACTGCGATGCGTACCTGCTCCGACTTTTCTTTGATCACTACTCGAATGGGCCACCCAGCGCGCAATTCGTCAACCCCTTGACCTTATCCTATGTTTTTCCCAACGACGTCATGTGGGTCCCGTGCATCGCGGGTCACCCAAGCATCGCCTTTCATACGAATTTCAATAACAGCCTTCAGCTTATTTGTTCATCCACGACGCTGGAGTTCTACAAGGTGAACCACGCGGTGGCCGAAGAGCACCTCTGGCGCACCGGGCAGATGACGTTCTTGAGCACTCTCGCCGCTATCCGGGCTGGCCTAGCGCCGCCTTACTACAAGGGCAGGTCGGCGAGATGAACGACGACAAAAGCCAACAGCGTCCTCAACCAACGACGCCTTACGTCGCGACTGGCCGCGTCACAAAAATCGACCCGCGCGTACTTACCATGACTCGCCGCACGCTCCGGGCTGCGGGACAGAAAGAGGCTGGGTGTCTGTGGTTGGGCGCAGTGGCGGCAAACGGCGAGGCGTCTGTCGAGGCCATTGTCGTCCCCAAACAAACGAATCGAGCTAGGAACTTCTCTATTGCGGCGGGCGCGATGCGCGAAATCGCCACGCTGGCGCGCCCCCAAAAGTGGGTCCTAGTCGCGGCGGTCCATTCCCATCCGGGTATTTCGGTGGAGCATTCGGAATACGATGACAAGATGGTGCCGAGCCGTCACGCCCTGTCGCTTGTGTTCGCCCACTACGGCGCGGAGCGGGGAGCATGGCCGAACGGGGTGGGCGTCCATGAGTTTGTTGATGACTATTGGCACCTACTGTCGCCAGAAGATGCCGCAAAGCGCGTGACCCTTGCGCATATCCCTAGACTTCAGCTGCTGGATTTACGATGAGCACGAATATCGATCTGCTAGGAGACCGGCACTTCCGAACCGACCCCCAAGGCGTTCTTCGGCCGAAACGCGACGGGCGGTGCGGACGCGTTCTTTTGACTGTGGCCCCATTCCTTGCGGACACCCCGGCCGGGCAGCATCTGGCGTGGATGCTGACTAACCAACTAGCGCGCCAGTTCGGTGTGGTGACTAAAATTACGCTCCATATACCGGAAGCTGCACTGATCGAGAATACGGCGGCCTTTGGAGCCAAGACGTCTCTTCGCGACACCCTTGCCGAATGCGTCCGGCTCGTGGCGCGGGAGCATGTCGAGGTGCAGACAGGTCTCGGAAGCGCGGATCATTTTGAAGTTCATATCGCGGTGGGCGCCGCAAGAAATCTCGTCAGCGCCGAGCGCGCCTGGTGCCTCTATGCGGACGGGTGGCGCTGGTATGTCGGCAACGGCACCCATATCCCCACAAACCGACCGACCAGCAACTTGAGTTTCGGACCCTACATGGCAGCGAGTTTCGCCGCCGGAGAGGCATTTAAGCACCTGCGGGGGATGCTGCCAAATAAAGGCGTCTTTATCACCGAGTGCCTTGGGTCCGCCTGGACCATGAGCCTCGGGACCACATGGAATGATTTGATGGATGGTCCTGGGAACGAGGCCCTTCCTGCATTGCCGCACTTTTATTTTGCGGGCGCTGGCGCCGTGGCACAAGCCGCCGCCCTGACGTTGGGGAGCTCTCGGCTAAGAGGCTCTGCCACCGTGATTGACCACGACACGTTAGATCTTACGAACGGTAACCGCTATGTCCTCTCTCCGATGGATGACGATCAGTCACCAAAAGCGAACATTGTCAGCGCCTACCTGACGAAGCAAGGGCTCCTTGGCCGCCCTGCACCAGTTAAATGGAGCACATATGTCGGGGCGCAGGGCGGGATGACTGGGAGCGAATCCATACGGCGGCTTGAGCAGCGTTATCGCTTCCCCACCGTGCTGTCTTGCGTTGACAAAAATGGCCCCCGCCATGAAATCCAGTCCCTGCTTCCGGAAATAATCATTGGCGGCAGCACGGACGGCCTTGTTGCTAGGGTATCGACCTTCTATATGGCACATGACGCGGCTTGCCTGAAATGCTTCAACCCTATTGAGGACCGCAACGCCATTATTGAGAAAAAGCTCAGGCTATTAGTCACCATGACAGCTGACGAACGCGAGGCGTGGGTTGTCGAGCACAGTCTTCCAGTCGCTGATATTGCACGCCTTTTGGCGCCTAGCGTGTGCGGCCAGCTCAGCGAGAGCGATCTTCAGCGATTCGCCGAGGGGCCGCCGGAAATGTCAGTAGGTTTTGTTTCAGTGACCGCGGGCGTTTTGCTTTCGGCACAGCTAGTCCGCCTTGTCCAAAGAGGCGTTGATGATGCTACCCAAAACGGACATACCGTCATAACAACCTTTGCTCAGGCGAGCATGCGACACCTCAGGAGCGGCCCCGATGCTCAGTGCAACTGCGCGCCGGAGCTGCGCAGTCGATGGCACCGCTTGTGGGGAGCTCCTGAGCCATCGGCGGGATACTGAACAATCGCGCCAAGGGCAGCGTGGCAAATAGTGAGATCAGACAGGGTAACCGTGAGAAGGAGGTCGCCCTTTAAGTGCAGCGAGGCCAGCATGCGAACGACAGCCGAAATAGATATGCTTTGTGATCGCTTGAATATCCCGCCCAATGGGCGTGCCCTGATTGAACGTATCCGGAATTCACCACCCTCTCGCACGGTCCAGGGGGGACGCGGCAACGTCTGCGCGCGCTATCCGAGCCGCAAGATGGGGCACACCATTCAAGCCGAGAGCCATACGCTCGAACTGCCCGGCATTTACGATATGGAATATGACAGCGATGTTCTTGAGTACTACGATCAGCCGCCCGTGATCAAGTTGCGCTACGTGACCCTCTCGGGTCGCAAGACTGGAGCGTTTCATACCCCGGACTTCCTCGTTATCAGCAACGCCCGGGTGGGGTGGGTTGAGTGGAAGCGCGAAGGCGAGCTAGCGATGCTGGCAGCCAAGCAGCCGGGTAGGTACCGTCAGGATGCCGACGGTCAGTGGCGCTGCCCGCCTGGGGAGGAGTACGCCGCCTCCTTCGGCCTCCAGTATGCCCTCCGGACCGAACGATCCCTCAACCAGACGATCTACCAAAACCTGGTCTTCTTGGAGGATTACTTTGCCAGAGAAGCACCCGAGCCGGACTCGACGCTTATTGAAGCGGTCCGGGCTAGGCTGCGCGCCCGGCCTGGCATGACGCTCGCCGACTTGCGACGAGAGGAGGGCGGGCTCACGCCCGACAAGATCTTTAGCCTTATCGCCCGCGGAACGGTCTACTGCGACCTAGGGGCCGTGCACTTGGGCGAGGCGAACCACGTGCGGCTTTTCCTCGACGAAACCACAGGCGCGGCCTTTCGGAGCGCTGCTGATAGCCGACGAGACGATGCTCAACTCCCGTTCACGCCTATCGTGCAGCGCCCCGGCCAGACGTTCCGCTGGGACGGTAATCTTTGGACCATTCTCAATGTCGGCGCGAGCAAGATATTTGTCGGAAGTACCGCCGGAGATCACATCGCCCTGGAGGAGGCGGTCTTCGCGAAGCTCATTACCGAAGGCGCGATTTGCGGGGTGGTTGGCGCCCCTTCGGCCTCGCACCCGATCAGCGACAAGATCTTAACCAAAGCGCGCCCCGAGGACCTCGCGCTCGCCAATAGCCGGTACGCATTGATCCGCCCCTTGCTCGAGGGCGGACAGCCCGCTCAAAGCGATGTGACGAGGCGCACACAGTACGCCTACCTGAAGCAGTGGCGCGCTGCGGAAGAAAGCCTGGGTTGTGGCTACCTTGGACTCTTGCCCGGCCATGCACGGAAGGGCAACCGCACGGCGCGACTGTCGGAGGAGTCCCTGAAATATCTTGACGAGACTATCGATAGTTACTACGAAACCATCCGCGCCACCTCGGTCTGGGTCGGCTATGGACGTTACCTCAACGTCTGTGAGGAACACGGCGTCATCGCAGCTAGTTATATGACGTTCACAAAGCATGTGGCGCGCCGACCGCTCGATAAACAGATTCGTCGACGCGAGGGACGGAAACGCGCCTACCCGCACGAGGAATTCTACTGGCGACTGGATAGCCATGTCCCTCGACACGGCTCAAGGCCATTTGAAATAGCCCATATCGATCACACGGAAATTCAGCTGGAGATCGCTTCCTCCTGGACGCACAAGTCGTTAGGACGCGCGTGGCTGACTCTGATGGTCGATGCCTTCACTCGCATGGTGTTGGCCTTTGCTTTGTCCTTTGAGCCCCCAAGCTACCGGTCTTGCATGAGCGTCCTTCGCGACTGCGTGCGACGGCACGGCCGACTGCCCAAGACCATCGTAGTCGACCGTGGCGCAGAATTCGGCGGCGTGTATTTTCAAACATTGCTCGCCCGTTTTGAGATTATTCAAAAAAGTCGGCCGCCCTCCATGCCGCGGTTTGGAAGCGTCGTCGAACGGCTGTTCGGCGCGACCCAATCCCAACTCATCGATAACCTCCTCGGCAACACCAAGATCACGCGCCACGTTCGCCAAATGGCGCCCGAAGTAGACCCAAAACGCCACGCCCTGTGGACACTGGAGAAATTTAACGCCCTTTTTGAGGCGTGGCTTACGGAGTTTTATGCGGTGACCCCTCATCCGGCGTTGGGTCAATCCCCCAAGGATGCCCTAGAACAGGGTCTGGCGGAAACGGGCTTACGCGACTTTACGCGGATTGCCTATGACGACAATTTTCGCCTCTTGACGAGTCCCACGACACCCCGTGGCGTGGCACGCGTGCATCCGGCGCGCGGCATTAAGATCAATTACCTCTACTACTGGTCAACGGCCTTTCGCGACGCGCGTTTTGCTCGCGGGAAGGTGAATGTCCCCGTTCGTTACGATGCCTACGACGCCGGAGTCGCCTACGCATTGGTCGGTTCATGTTGGGTCACCTGTCGCTCGGAGCGCTATACCGAATTTCAAGGACGTACAGAGCGGGAAATCCAAATGGCTTCTGCAGAGCTTCGGCAGCAAAACACTGATCACGGTCGCCAGCGTACGGTAACGGCGCGGAAGCTGGGGGCATTCCTCATCTCAGCCGAGGTCGGAGAGCGATTGGCCTTGGAGCGAGAACGGGAATCCGAAACGCGGCACGTGCGGGAGCATTACGAGACGCCATTAAAGGCAGTGTCGACCGGAACTACGTCCAGCAAACCCGATGCTTCGCCAGCGGTGCGCAAGAAAAAACCGAAGCTACTGGAGACGTTTTGATGAGCCAAAAACCGCGCAAGGTCGACCACGAAGGCGATAGGTCGCTCATCGCCAGAGTGGGAGCCTTCCAGCGAATCACCGTCAAACACCGCAAACTCGAGGAGGCCCTTGAGAGTCTTTTGGCATACCTCTTCAACGAAGCTGAGGAGGGGATTATTTGCATCATCGGGCCCACCGGGGTCGGGAAGACCACCCTGCGTAAGCTCTGTATCACTGCTGTGCTAGCGCACGAGATCTCGGCGATGGACGAGGACCGCGGCTACATTCCGATCATGGAGGTCGAGGCCCGTGCGCCAGAGCGGGGCAACTTCGACTGGGCCACCTTCTACCGAGATAGTCTGGTCGCCTTACAGGAACCCTTGGTAGACCGAAAGATCCTGACCAAAGAGGATAGCGCAAAGGTGAGGGCGGAGGGCAATGGTGCGCCTGGATTCCGTAGCCTCCTACAGTATCGCATTGCTCTCGACAATGCCCTAAAGTTTCGGCACGTTAAGTATTTTTTGATTGACGAAGCGCAGACGCTTCTCAAGGTATCATCCGCCCGTTTGGCTGGCGACCAAATGGACACCATCAAGTCGCGGGCTTCGCTCACCGGCGTCCAGCACGCATTGATTGGCACCTATGAGCTGTTGAATACGGGAGACCTTAGCGCCCAGTTAAGTCGTCGGCGCCGCAACATTCACCTCCCTCGTTACGATTGCGACAACGCGGCCGACTTGGAAGAATTTATCAGCGTCATTCATACCTTCCAGTCACGCCTTCCGCTACCATGTAGCCGCGACCTTGTCGAGTCCGCCGACTTCCTTTATGCGAAAACGCTGGGCTGCGTCGGCATCTTGAAGACCTGGCTGAATGGGGTGGTCAGCACGGCCGCACAGCTGGGAGCTACCAAAATCACCATAAAAGATCTTGAGAGAAAAGCTTTGCCCAATCGAGATTTGATGACCATGCTGGCTGAAATCCGAGAAGGCGAGGACCAGTTTGCCGGACCCTCTGACACCACGCTGATGGCGGAATTGGGCCTCAAGAAGAGTCCGCACAGCAACGAGAACGGCGCTGACGCGACGCAGGTAACAGACGCAGCAAAGACGCCCAGGCGTCGCCCTGGGCAGCGGCGGCCAACCCGAGACCCTATCGGAAGGAGCGCAATTGCCTAATCGGCTGATTGAAATCATCAATGAAACAACCGGCGAATCTACGCAGCCGCCACCGCGCACGCCGTTTTACAGCCTTCCCCCGATAGGGGTTGGGACATGGGCCGTGGAAAGCACAACAGGATACATTGCTCGACTCGCCAAGAGTCACGGAATAATTGTTAGGGATCTAATTGCGGCGGCTTCGGGGGGAAAGCGTAGGCAAAATGGTGAATGGATTTTATTTTCCCAAAAACATGGCAGCGCGCTCCTAAACGGGGTTGGTCGGACTGCAAATGAGTGGGGGACGAGATTGAATGCTCTTACCGGGCAGCCAATTATTCACAGAACAAGCCTTGGCCACTTGGAACATATATTTCGCAACGGCAAGGTTTTGAGGTATGACAGAGCATGGTGTTCCCAGTGTCTGGACGAGATGCGCCAACAAGGGCGCGTGTACGAGCGACTTATTTGGTCATTACGCCACGCGACGGTGTGCCCCAAGCATGGTGCATACTTATCCGCCATGTGCCCGCATTGTGGTAATAAGGGAATGCGGCTTCTTAGTAATACACAGGTTCCGGGCTATTGCGTTTCCTGTAGCAACTGGCTTGGGGAGACCAAAAAGGCGAAAGGTGCCGAGCCGAAACGTTGGGGCTCGTGGATATCGTTACAAATGGGGCATTTAGTCGCAGCCGCATCGTCAGACCAGCGCGCCTGCACCGCAGCCAATGTGGTCGAAAACCTTCACGTTCTCGTTCGGATTATCTGCGAGGGACAACATATCATGATGAGGTTTGCGAAAGCGATCGACGCCCCTAAATCTACATGCTCCACATGGCTTAGTGGGAGAACACTCCCCACGCTGGACTATTGGTTACGAATAGCATGGGCATCGGGCTTGGATCTCGATCGGCTGCTCTTTTGTTCCCTGGCGGAAACGGACGAGTCTTTTCATTACGGGGAGCCGAGACACGACAAACCCTGGGAGCAACGTCCGACACGGCCCAATCGGGACTGGGCATTGGCAGAGCGACGCCTTACGGAGATCTGCGCCTCTGGTAGGTTCGCCGAACAAAGTATGACACGAATCGCGGCCGATCTCGGAGTGGGCCGAGAAACGCTGAAGGCTCATTTCCCTTTGCTTTATGGGGAAATTTACGCACGAAGCACAGGTGAGCGCTCGGCTCAGGAATCGCAGCAAAAGGAGATGCGGAAAAAGCAGGTTCAGGATGCGGTAGTGGCGCTCCGTAATCGCGGACATGCACCTACTCGCCGGCAGGTGGCACAGGAACTTGGGGTAGCAGAAGTGAGTTTTCGTAGACTTGAATTTCAGGACGCTTGGCGGTCATGTGTAGGCACGGCCACACCTGAAACCCTGCCGGAGATCGACATGATGGGTCAGCGAAAATCTGAATAATGTGCCACCCTTGATTATCCAATGCCTATCGGGTTGACGGTCAACGATTCCACGCCAGGGGATTTCTGGCCTAAAATGGAGCGCAGATTCCCTTCTGGGGCAGCAAGTTGACCACAGATGGTCCGCGCGCACGGCTTGGGCGTTAACCGGATAGGCGGGGAATGCAACCATGCTGCCGAGGCGGTACTCGGCTTCGGCCAGATATGTGGGTTTTCTGAATTCCGCCCCGAGATAGGCCAGAACAAACTTATTTGGTGCTTGTAACGCGGATGCGAAAAGGGGGCGCGACAGTTGAAAATTTGCCCCAGGGCATAGTGACGAGGCTCTCCGAGATTTGAAGCCGCGCCGCCACCAATCGCTTAGCGTAGCGCCGCTTGACCACAAACCAGCGAGAGTCGCTGTGCGCTTCGGGAAGCTTTTAAACCATAAGTCTTCAGTAGGCCACTTTAAACCATAAGCCTTCATTTGCTGACGACTTATGGTTTAAATGACACGCACAGGGAAAGCTGTTGAGGAGCTTATTGGTGCCCAGGGGCGGAATCGAACCACCGACACGAGGATTTTCAGTCCTCTGCTCTACCGACTGAGCTACCTGGGCGAAGCGCGCATTAAAGCCGCTCAATCCCGCGGCGTCAAGGCTCACAAGCTTACACGCTTGCCGGGTTGGCGTCTCCTGGGCTATTTGTGCGGAAAAACGACCCCATCATATTCGTTCTGGACCGCTATGCGTGGGGCGATTTACGGGGACCAGCAAAGCGCTGGGGCCCGCCGTCTTGTTGGCCGGCCGACAAGGGGGCACAAATTGCCGTATCATGGCACCATGAGAATTCTTCTGGTAAGCCCCTACGAGATCGGACGGCAGCCCTTTTCTTTGGCCCACCCGGCGGCGCTTTTGCGGGCGCGCGGCCATAGCGTGGTAATGGCCGACCTCACCTTGGGCTCGCTGCCCTGGGAGGACCTCAGCGAATTTGCCCTGATCGGCATCGCCCTTGGCATGCATACCGCCACCCGGATAGCCGCCAACCTCCTGCCACAGGTACGCGCCCGGGCCAAGGCCGCACACCTGGTGTGTTATGGGGTATATGGGCCGCCGAACGCCCAGGCCCTCAAAGAAGCGGGGGTCGACACGGTTTTGGGTCCGGAGTTCGAAGGCGAGTTGCTTGCGCTTGTGGCCATGCTTGCGGGGACCGAAGAGGCCGTTCGCCGCATCGAGTTTGTGGTTCCAGACCGGGTGGGCCTGCCGGGCCTTGGGCGTTACGCCCACCTCGTGCTTCCCGACGGCGGGCGCAAGACCGTGGGCTTTGTAGAGGCCTCGCGCGGCTGCAAATACCTCTGCCGGCATTGCCCCATCGTGCCGGTATACGAAGGCCGCTTTCGGGCGATCCCAAGGGAGGCGGTGATCGCCGATGCCGAGCAACAAGTAGCGCTCGGGGCTACCCATTTCTCGTTTGGGGATCCAGACTTTCTGAATGGGCCAACGCATGCGCTACGGATATTGAAGACCATGCATACGCGGTGGCCCGAGATCACCTTCGATGCCACGATCAAGATCTCGCACATCCTGGCCCACAAAGACCTTATTCCGCTGCTGCGCGAGTATGGTTGCCTCTTTATCACGAGCGCCGCCGAATCATTTGACAATACGGTCTTGGGCCTGCTCGACAAGGGACACACCGGCGACGATATCGAGCGGGCAGTTGCCATCACGCGGACATCGCGCATCGCGCTCACACCGACCTTCGTGCCCTTTACGCCTTGGACCACACTGGATAACTATCTGGAGCTGCTCACACGGGTGCGCGATGCAGGCCTGATTAACAGCGTGACCCCCGTTCAGTTAGTCATTCGCCTGCTGGTGCCTGAGGGCTCCTATCTCTTGCGGTTGCCCGGCTTTCGCGAAAGGCTACAGCCCTTTTCAGGAGAGCTTCTCGGTTATCCCTGGGTAAACGCAGACCCCCTGGTAGACGCCCTGCAGGCCAAGGCCCAGCGCTGGATCGAGAAGGCCGATCGCGAGGGGTGTTCGCGGTTCGAGGCGTTCGCAGGCCTTTGGTCCCTGGCGCACGAGGCTGCCGGTAGGCGTATGCCAAAACTAAACCCTGATATGGCCGGATCGGTAAGTCCCCACCTCTCCGAACCCTGGTACTGTTGCGCGGAACCCACCACCGCACAGCTAGCGGCCGTCGCGGTCGGTGGGTAGGTTCGAGCAGCGAATGCAGCCCTGCTAGGCCATTGGGTCGTGGGCTAGCCGCAGGCCCTCGGCTACTTGCTCCCTGTGGGCTTAAATCCCTCGGGGGCAGTCGATCCCTCCCCAAAGAAGTAACCCTCCATCTCCTTTTCCAGGAACTGTCGCGCCTTGGGATCCAGGGGGCTTAGACGATACTCGTTAATGAGCATCGTCTGGTGGGCCAACCACTGCGCCCAGGCCTCTTTGGACACGTTTTCATAAATCCGCTTACCGAGGTCGCCTGGGTAGGTTGGGTAATCGAGCCCAGCGGCCTCTTTTTTGAGCTTCACACACACCACGGTTCGACTCATATGATCTCCATAAAGTGATTGAGCAGGCGCCAGATCGGGGCCGGCATACCGGGCCGCGCCCCGTGTCTTTTATACCACATCATATCGCTGTTCTCGGATACGCGGCAGGTCACCGAGCCAAGCGCTACCGGTACCGGGACAATAGATAGCGCAAAGTGCGTAAACACGTGTCGTCGTGGCGGACACGGGGCCGCCGGGTGGCCACCGATACCGAGAGACGCCAAGCGCTGCGGTAGCTCGGCGAGCGTAGGGCATTCCGGGAGGCTCCAGAGACCACCCCAGATGCCGTGTGGGGGCCGGCGCACAAGCAAGACCTTCTGGGCTCGGTCATGGACGATCGCCATGACTACGGTGCGTTCTGGCCGCACGCGTTTTAGTGGCGGGGGCTCACTGCCATCGTAGGCGCAGCTGCGCGCCACGGGGCAAGCCCCACAATCGGGCGTCCGCCGGCAAACAAGCGCCCCCAGGTCCATGATGGCCTGTGTATACACGCCGGCGCCCTTAAGCGGCGTGTGGGCCTGGGCGTAATCCCACAGCTGTCGGGTCGTGGTCGCATCCCGGCCACGTAAGCCATGAAAGCGCCCGAGCACGCGGCGCGCATTGGCATCCAGGATGGGTGCCGATATCCCGAACGCGAAGGCGAGAATCGCGCCAGCAGTCGAGGGCCCAACCCCGGGGAGCGCGGTCCATGCCGCGAGCGTTCGCGGAAAGACGCCGCCATGCCGGGCCATCACCAACCGCGCGCTCGCGTGAAGGTTGCGGGCGCGCGCGTAATAGCCAAGGCCTGCCCACAGCGCCAACACGTCATCTAAGGGGGCTTCGGCCAATGCGGCGACCGAGGGGAAGCGGGCCCGAAACCGTTCGAAATAGGGGACTACGGTGGCCACAGTGGTTTGCTGGAGCATGATCTCGGCAAGCCAGCGGAGGTAGGGGTCACAGACCTGCCAGGGCAGATCGTGACGCCCGTGGCGCTCGTGCCAGGCCAACAAAGGTGCGCTAAAGTCTGTCATGGAGCTCAGTGGATACCGAGCAGCTGCTCTAGGTGGCCGCGCAGGTGTTTGAGGGCCGGGCGCAGACCATTATGTCCGGAGTTCTTGAGGAGCCGATTCAGCGACACGCTCACCTGGACATGGCCCACGGGACCTTGTGCGCGCACCGGGATGATGAGCCCGCTGGGCAGCGTCACATTGATAAGATAATCGATGGTCCTGGTCGGCAGTATCACCGTCCCATGGCCAGACGCCACCAGGCGTGCGGCGTGGACGGTGAGCCTTTGCATGGCCATAGCGCCGTGGTCGATGGTGGCGCTTGCATGGAGATCGGAGAAGGCCGTTCCCTGGACCCGGTTGGCGCGCCGTGAGCCCATCGCCGCCGTGGGGTTGCGGGCAATCGCATCGAGATCTAGGCCGCGCAACACGCCGTGCCGTAAGGAGCCGCTTAACCGCCCGGTAAGGCTGCGCTCGACTGCGGGAAGCGCCACGCCAGACCCGTGCAGCGCGGCTGTGGCGTCGAGGCGCCCAGAGAGTTCGGGGAACAAGCCGAGGGCCCGCAAAAGGGCGCCGGCGCGCACTTGGTGGAGCCGGGCCTGTGAGCGCCAAACCAGCGGTGATGACCCAGTATCGGCGGTCAGTGCCCCGGTAAGCGTGCCGCCGTAAAGGTTGGCGGTCAGCGGTCGCAGGCGTACGCGCCCATCCCGCGAGTCGAGGGTTGCCGCCACATGGGTCAGCATGAGGCCGTGGACGGTGAGGCTTGCGATCGTGATAGTGCCGCGAAGCGACAAGTGGAACGGGGCGGGGGCCGAGCCGCGACCCACAACCGCTGGCGGGGCTTGGGTGGGCGCGGGCGCAGGCGCCGGGAAATAGTCGGCGGGCACCAAATCGCCTAGCGCTAGGTTGATCTGAAAGAGGGGCGGGTGGCCGGTGCGCAGGATGCTGCCGGTGATCGTCGTGTCATCGATCTTCAAGCGCAGCGGGGCCAGTTGGAGGCGCTGCGGAGTCAAACGAAACGTGATGTCGCCGGCGGCGGCGTGAAGGGCGCGGGAATCACGCGGACGGTAATGGAGACCGAGGGCCGCCAAAAGCGGGCGGGGGGCGAAGGAAGGAACCCGCAGGTGGCCGCGGACCACGAACGCGTTCGGACCTCGCTCTACATGGATGACGCCCACCGCATGGAGAGTAGCGATCGAGAGGCGAAAGGGGTCTAGAGCCGCGCCATTGTCTGTGCGACGGACGCGTGTCTTGATATGAAACGCGATCGGCACGCGGCCGCCGGCCCGCAGCCGGCCCGCCACGGTGACCACAATCGGCTGGTGGGGCCGGATCGCCCCAGACCGAACGGTAAGGTGGGTCAGGGCAGCGTCGGTGGCGGTGCGTGCATCGCGGTAATCGATGCTGGCGTTTTTTATAGTAATCCCGGCGACACGCAGCAACGTAAACGCCGGGGCCTTGGCCGCTGGCCGGGCGGCAGCGTGGTCGGGTGCGGCTGCGGGGCGTTGGCCGGCAAGGCCCGCCCAGTTCTCGCGCCCGGCCTTATTCACGCGCAAATGGAGGGCGAGCCCGGTCAATACGATGCGGCGCAATACGATGCGGCGCCGAAAGAGCGGCAGGAACCGGACCTCAATGACTGCATCCTTTACATGGGCGAGCGGGGCCTGCCCAAAACCTGGGGCGTTACCGATGGTGGCCCCGCGCAAGTGGATCCCCAACCAGGGATAAAGGGTAAGAGTCAGTTTCCGGATGGTAATGGATCGGCCGGTGGCGTGACTTAAGGTGGCCGCGATGTCGGCCTTGACCCTATTTAAGGCAACGATGCCGGGAAGAACGGCAACGCCTGCAATCACGAGAAGGATGGAGAGGCTCGCGACAACAACTAGAGTGCGGGTCAGCTTTTTCACGGACTAGCCTTCGGTTATCCCGCCCGCACAAGACGCGTGGGCTACGATTTGCAGCGGCGGATTTTTGGGTTAAGTGGAGCGGGTGAAGGGAATCGAACCCTCACTATCAGCTTGGGAAGCTGAAGTTCTACCATTGAACTACACCCGCGTAGCACCTGGGCCAAAGACGCCATACAATATACAACCATCACAGGAATTGCACCATTGCGTATGCGGATATATGTGAACGGGAGCGAGCAGGTGCTAGCGGAACCCAAGGCGCTCGCAACGCTACTAGAGGAAATGGGTCTCGCCGGAAAGCGGGTAGCGGTCGAGGTCAACCGGGAAATCGTTCCCCGCACCCGGCACGCCCTGCATTTTGTGCAAGACGGCGACCACGTTGAGGTTGTTCAGGCTATCGGGGGCGGATAATGGTGGAAGATACAAAGGACCTATGGCAGGTCGCAGGTCGCGCGTTCAAGTCGCGACTTTTGGTCGGCACCGGCAAATACAAGGACCTCGAGGAAACGCGGTTGGCGATCGCAGCGAGCGGTGCCGAGATCGTGACCGTCGCGGTACGCCGCACGAATATCGGCCAAAACCCGGGGGAGCCGAACCTGCTGGATATTCTGCCGCCTGATCGCTACACCATCCTCCCCAATACCGCCGGCTGTTACACGGCCGAGGAGGCCGTGCGAACGTGTCGGCTCGCGCGCGAGCTGCTAGATGGGCATAACCTGGTAAAGCTCGAGGTGCTAGGCGACAAGCAGAACCTGTTCCCGGATATGGCCGAGACCATTAAGGCCGCGGAGACCCTTATAACGGATGGCTTTGATGTCATGGTCTACACCACCGATGACCCGGTTGCGGCGCGCCACCTGCAGGCGCTGGGCTGTGCGGCGATCATGCCGCTCGCCGCACCCATAGGCTCTGGGCTTGGTATCCGCAATCCCTTTAATATTCGCCTCATTATTGAACAGGCCTCGGTTCCGATACTCGTGGACGCAGGCGTGGGGACGGCCTCGGACGCAGCTGTTGCCATGGAGCTCGGCTGCGACGGCGTCCTTATGAATACCGCGATCGCGGCGGCCCGGAACCCCATACTGATGGCTCAGGCCATGCGCAAGGCCGTCGAGGCCGGCAGAGAGGCATATCTGGCCGGGCGCATGCCCCGACGGTTGAGCGGCGACCCGTCTTCGCCGCTCGCCGGCCTTATTGTGTGAGCACTACAGCCCCGGAACCTCGCCGGATACGCAGTTATGTCCGCCGCGAGCGGCCGCTAAAGGCGGCGGCTGTGGCGAGCTACGAGGCGCTGTGGCCGCGTTTTGGGGTTGCTGCGCAATGGTGGCCAAAGCTTCCGAGGAACGGTCGTGGATTAGTTATAGATATTGGGTTTGGCGATGGTGAGTCCTTACTTGCCATGGCCGAGGCCGACCCCGCGCGCGACTATGTGGGTATTGAGATGTACCGCACCGGGATTGTGAAGGTCCTGCGTGCCATCGAGGCGGGCGGCTTGACGAATGTGCGGCTGATCCAGGCCGACGCCAAGAATGTGCTGGCGAGTATCGGCGATGGGTGCCTAGACGCCGTGCTGATTTTTTTCCCCGACCCTTGGCCTAAGGCCCGCCACCATAAGCGCCGGTTGGTGAGCGCGGCGTTCCTAGGTGAGATCGCGCGGGTCCTGCGCGGTGGCGGGCTCTTTCATATGGCCACGGATTGGGAAAACTACGCAGATGAGGTCGCGTTGATCATAGGCGCGCATCCGGACTTTGTGCACATAGATGGGGAAGGCCGGGGAGCGCGGCCGATGACGAAGTTTGAGCGTCGCGGGCATCGCCTTGGCCACGCGTCCTATGATCTGCGGTTTACCAAGGTGCGTTAATCCGCAAACCGCACCAAGTCCAAGCGGGCGCGATGACGCCGGCCTGCACCACCCTCGAATCGCAAAAACTCCTCACCGCCGATGGTCTCCAGGGTGAGCGCCGTGACCCGTTCTTCCCGCAAGATCGAGTCTTCGTGCCACCGGAGTTTAAGCTTGGCGCCGGTGATGATGGCGCGCTCCAGCTGATCATATAAGGCACAAGCGATCGGTTGATAAGCGTCCATGGGAACGGGTCCGACTACACGTCTAGATTCAGCACCTGGAGGGCGTTCTTTTCGATAAATTCGCGGCGCGGCTCCACCTGATCGCCCATGAGGGTGGTAAAGACGAGGTCGGCTGCGACGCCGTCTTCGACATTGACCTTCAGGAGGCGGCGAACGGTGGGATCCATAGTGGTCTCCCAAAGCTGGTCGGGATTCATTTCGCCAAGGCCCTTGTAGCGCTGAATCGAGTGGCCACGACGGGCCTCTTCAAGAAGCCAATCATAGGCCTCCTCGAAGGTCCGCACCGAGAGTTGCCGGCCCTGGCGCTCAGCGAGGCCGCCTTCCTTAATAAGGCCCGAGAGCCGCGACCCGAGTGTCCGTAGGCCCCGGTACTCGGCCGACTGAACAAAGGCGCCGTCGATGCGGGAGCTGCGCACGCCCCCGTGCTCCGTGCGCACCACCAGGATCTCGTGGGTCTCAGTCTGGGGGCTATAAACGGCACTGATCTCGTAGCGGACCGTCGTGCTATGCGGGGCCTCTAGACGGGCCGCGAGCGTGGCCGCGAAGGCCCTGGCATCAGTTTCCTGCTTTAAGCTCTCGGCCGTAAGGGCCGGCAGATACATGAGCTCTTTTAACATCACGCGATCATGGCGGCGCGCTAAACGCCGCAAATACATGTCGCCCTTCACGTATTCATGGAAAAGCGCGGCCAGCGCCTCGCCGGCGAGCGGCACCTCCCCCGTACCACACAAAAGTTGGGCGCCATCCAGGGCGTTTTGGGCCAAATAAATGGTGAGTTCAGCATCGTCTTTGACGTAGCGCTCACTTTTCCCTTGCTTAACCTTATAAAGTGGTGGTTGGGCGATATAGATATGGCCGCGCGCTAAAAGCTCTGGCATTTGCCGATAAAAGAAGGTCAGCAGCAGCGTACGGATATGGGAGCCGTCGACGTCGGCATCCGTCATGATGATGATGCGGTGATAGCGGAGTTTGTCGGCGTTAAAATCATCCTTACCAATGCCGGTGCCAAGCGCGGTAATGAGCGTGCCGACCTCGGCAGAGGAGAGCATTTTATCAAAGCGCGCCCGCTCCACGTTTAATATTTTTCCCTTGAGCGGGAGGATGGCTTGGAATCGGCGATCCCGGGCCTGCTTGGCGGAACCACCTGCGGAATCGCCCTCGACCAAATAGATCTCGCACTGGGCCGGGTCCCGCTCCTGGCAATCCGCGAGCTTTCCCGGGAGACCTGCGATATCGAGCGCGCCCTTGCGGCGCGTCATCTCGCGGGCACGCCGGGCGGCTTCCCGGGCCCGCGCGGCCTCCACGACCTTCTCGGCGATGGCCTTGGCCACCTGGGGGTTTTCTTGGAGGTACCAGCTCAACTGTTCGTTGATGACCGACTCGACTGCGGCCTTGACCTCGGACGACACTAATTTGTCTTTGGTCTGAGAAGAGAACTTGGGATCAGCTACTTTGACTGAAAGGACGGCGGTGAGGCCCTCGCGAGCGTCATCGCCTATGAGCGTCACCTTGGCGCGCTTCGCGAGCCCGGTTTCCTCGATATAGTTATTCATTGTGCGGGTCAGTCCCGCCCGAAAACCCGCCAGGTGTGTGCCGCCGTCGCGCTGGGGGATGTTGTTCGTATAACAGAACACGTTCTCCTGGTAGGAGTCGTTCCATTGGAGGGCTAAGTCGACCAGAATCTGGTCGCGCTCGGCCTGCAAGGCGATGACCTGGGGGTGGAGGGGGTCCTTGTTGCGATTTAAGTCGGTAACAAAGGCGGCGATGCCCCCCTGGTATTCAAAACAGTCCTCCTTGCCGGTGCGCTCGTCGGTAAGGATGATCCGTGCCCCCGAATTCAAGAAAGAGAGTTCGCGCAACCGTTTTGTAAGGAGATCATAATGGATGAGGCAATCCGTGAAGATCTCGGCGCTGGGTTTGAAGTGGATTAACGTGCCGGTCTTCTCGGAGGGCCCGACCATAGCGAGCGGGGCTATGGGTTCTCCTAGTTGATAGCGCTGATAATACTCGTGCCCGTCACGATGGATCGTGAGTTCCAAAAACTCGGATAGGGCATTTACAACAGAGATGCCCACGCCATGCAGTCCGCCTGAGACTTTGTAGGAGTTTTGGTCGAACTTACCGCCCGCGTGAAGGACGGTCATAATCACCTCGGCGGCAGAGCGGCCTTCGGAGACGATGACGCCGGTCGGAATACCGCGACCGTTATCATGAACATCAACAGAGTCGTCCAGGTGAATAATAACTCGGACCTCAGAACAGTACCCGGCCAAGACCTCGTCGATGGCGTTATCCACGGCCTCGAAGATCATATGGTGTAGACCGGTACCGTCCTCCGTGTCCCCAATATACATACCAGGCCGCTTTCGGACGGCATCAAGGCCCTTTAAAACCTGAATGCTGTCTTCGTCATACGCTGGTCGGATAGTCATTGGCGCTCTCCTGCTCGATCGCGTGAGTCTACCACAATAGCGGTCTTAAGACTGGTGGAGGCAACCATGTTCCACGTGGAACATGGTTGCTGAGGAGGGGAGGTCGTCACGCTCGATAGCGGTCACTAGGGCCTGGACCTCGCTCGTTGATAGTTCCTCATAGAAGGCGTGGCGGCGCTCGCTGTCTAACTCCGCGGCCAGATCGTCCACCAAGACCAATGGTTCCTTGCCTGCTGCCTGCACCGCTTGGGCCAGTGCCAGCCGCCACGCATTAATAATGACCTTTTGTTGGCCGTGAGAGGCCACTTGTTGAATGGGCCTGCCGCCTAAAAGGAAGCGAATATCGGACCGGTGCGGTCCTAGCTGGGTGTAGCCTAACCGCTCATCTCCGAGATGAGCCTGACTTAACGCCTCCATAAAGGATTTGCCTTGCCACCCTGGATAAAGAACCATCTCCACCGGTATGGTTAAACGGAGTCTCGCCGCTAAACGCTGAAACGGCTCCTGGAGGGCCTTTTGGTTCACAGACCAGAATCCCGCTAATACCTCACCTGTTTGGCACAATCCCGGATCAAACATCCGATAAGTGGCATCTTTATTCCTCAACGCCATGTTTCGTTGCTTTAACACGCGCTGATACCGGCGCCAGGTATCCAAAAACAAAGGTTCCACGTGGAACAATAGCCAGTGCATAGTGGTTCTGCGAACCTGAGCATCTTGCAGCGCGGCGTAGTGGGATTCCGGACTAAATACTAAAATCGGGAGCTGTTCATATACCCGGATTGTTGATCGCACGGCCTCGTCATTTAATAACCAGACCCGGGCCTGCGGACTTCGTTCATAAACCAGGGTTCCGGCGCTAAGCGCCTTCCCAAACCCGACTCTCACCCTTAACCGCTTCGCGTTATACGCGATCGCCGCGCGGCTGCTCCCAGAGCGTAGTGCTCGCCCCGTCGCAGCCAACACGACTGCCTCTAACAAGCTGGTCTTGCCGGCCCCATTTTCGCCGACAACCACATTAACCCTTTCCGATGGCTCCCATACACACTTCTCTAGGCAACGGAGATCTTCTATCTCCAAGGCCCTGATCGCCATCTCTACAAACGCATCGGCATAACAACGTAAACTACACCTTCCTCCGCCGCTGCGGGCTTTAACCGGCAACCACTATTACTATCGTTCCAACCCAACTCCACTTGGGCGCTGCTCATGGCGCTGATCGCCTCTATTAAATATCCCACGTTAAACCCAACCTCAAACTCAGGCGCGCTTACCTCAAGCTCGAGTTCCTCTACTGCCTCGTCACGTTCAGGGTTGCTGGCACTAGCAATTAATTGCGTCTTATTAAATTCCAATCGAATCCCCCGAAACTTTTCCGTCGACACAATTCCGACTCGCGTCAACATTTCGCGTAGCGCCTCCCGAGGCAGTAGCACCACTTCTTTCACGCTAGCCGGCACCACGCGGTTATAATCGGGGAACCGCCCATCAATCAGTTTCGAGGTAAAAATCAGCTTATCTTGACGCACTTGAATATGGTTGCCCGAAAGCCTTACCTCCACATCCCCTTCTTCGCTACCTAAAAATCGCGCCATTTCCGCGACACCCTTCCGTGGCACGATGACCTGTTTTTCTATCACGTTGTCGCCGGATAGCGCTACCGTGCACATAGCCAACCGATGTCCATCCGCCCCCACCGCCTTTAAGCTTCCCGGTAAGGTCTCGAACATCAACCCGTTCAGATAATACCTAACATCCTGCTGCGCCATGCAAAACTGCGTCTTTTCAATCACCCGGTGAAGCAGTGACCGATTCATTGTAAAACTCATTTCCCAAGCCTCCTCTTTTAGGCTCGGGAAGTCCTCAACGGGCAACGTACTTAACTGAAAACGGCTGCGGCCTGCGCTAATCTTGACACGATCACCATCTGTTTGGAGCCGCACCATACTTTCCGCTGGCAACGCTCTTACGATATCCAGGAGTTTGCGCCCTGGCACGGTAATCGACCCTTCTTCTCCTATGTCGGCCGCTACCATCATAACCATCTCAATTTCGAGATCGGTACCAGTTAAGGTCACCCCGCCGTCTTTTTGCGTCTGGATTAAAATATGAGAAAGCAATGGTTTCGCTTGCCGCTTCTCAACTACCCCCGCGACGATACTAAGCGCCTTTAAAAACTCTTCCCGTGAGATTGATAAATGCATGGTGGCCTCATTATCCAACGTCTAGCTATTAAAGGTTTTTATATATATTTCTAGTTATAGTTATAATAAAGGCAGCTCTTTTCTGTGTATAAGCACATTAAATCCCTTTAATTACCCTACAAAAGCTCACTAATAAAGCATGTATAAAGACCTGTGAACCCTGTGCGTAAGTGTGTGGATGAATGTGTATAAAAACACCCATTTCCAAAAACCCTATTTTTATTCTTATTTATCCACAGATCATGTCGTCAGTATCCTGGTGAGGTTAAGGTAGTCCTCTTTAAATCGACGATCAGCCTCAACTAACTCACTTACCTTCCGGCAAGCGTGGATTACTGTTGAGTGATCCCGTCCCCCAAACTCTTTGCCAATTTCCGGCAGACTGTGGTGAGTCAACTCTTTCGCTAACGCCATAGCCATCTGTCGTGGTCGCGTGACATGCCTCGACCGACTCTTGGCACTGAGATCACAAACCCGAATCTTGAAGTATTCAGCCACCATTTTCTGGATATTCTGAATGGTCACAAGTCGCTCTTGGAACGCAAGCAGATCCTTTAGGCTCTCTGCTGCCAACGCAATATCAATAGGGCGCCCGGTAAAGTTCGCGCTCGCGATAACCCGACGTAACGCGCCTTCTAGCTCGCGAACATTTGACCGCACCCGTTTCGCAACGAAGAACGCGACATCTTCACTTAGCGTGATACTTTCTTGTTGGGCTTTCTTAATAAGGATGGCCACCCGCGTCTCGAGCTCAGGGGGTTCTATCGCGACCGTAAGCCCGGACCCAAATCGGGAGACCAGGCGCTCCTCGACACCCACAAATTCTTTCGGGAACCGATCAGCGGTAATAATAATCTGCCCCTGACCCTCCAATAACGCGTTAAAGGTATGGAAAAACTCCTCTTGGGACCGCTCCTTGCCCGCAAAAAATTGGATATCATCAATCAATAAGGCATCAAGTGATCGGTAATATCGCTTAAAATCATTAATAGCGTTATGTTGAAAGGCCTTAACCATATCCGCTACAAAGCGTTCGGAATGGACATAAGCTACCTTCGCTTCCCGCCGGTGGTTTACTAATAAGTTCCCAGCGGCCTGCATAAGGTGGGTCTTGCCGAGCCCCACACCCCCATAAATAAAAAGCGGGTTGTACGCCCCGCCGGGGTTCTCCCCGACCTGATGGGCGGCCGCGCGCGCCAATTGGTTAGATTTTCCTTCAATATGGGTTTCGAACGAGAAGTCGGGGTTTAGGCGTGAACTCTGGCTCGGTTCCCGCCGCGTCACGCTAGGAGCGGACTTGGTTGCGGCCTTGATAGGGTCAAGCCCCTTTGGTGCATGGCTACCCACCTCAATAATCACACTCACATCATCGGTCCCGCTCTGGTATTGGGCGACAAGCTCTGTGATCCGCTCGACAAAGCGGTCCTTCACCCATTCAGTCACGAACCGATTAGGGGCCAAAAGGCGCAGACAGTTTTTATTCCATTCCGCCTGCAGCGGCCTAATCCATGTATTGAACTGCTGCGCCGAAAGTTCCTCTTCGAGCCGATCCAAACATTTTTTCCAAATGACGGGTTGACTCACGGCAGCAAAAACCAGAAGAGGGGAAGACCCGGTAGTTTAGGACGCTCCCCAGTTATCCACAAGACGTTAAAAACAACTTCCCAAAAGACGGTGTCCCGGCCCATCATTGACAAACACCCCGCAAAGCCTTAGTGTTCCCGCGCTTTAGTAGTCTTTATAAAGGGTTCCCATGAAAAGAACATTTCAGCCTAGCGTCTTAAAGCGTAAACGCACACACGGCTTTCGTGCCCGCATGAGTACGCCTGGGGGTCGCGCCATCCTTAACGCGCGCCGCGCCAAGGGCCGTACCCGCCTTAGCGCCTAAAGTATCCCGTGGTTTCCGGGCAGCAGACCTTTCCGCGCAACCTGCGCCTGACAGACCCTAATCATTACCAGCAGGTTTTTAAGAAGGGCTGTCGGAGCCGCCACGCCACACTCGGCATAGTGGCCAAGGCTAACGGCCTAGACTACCCACGTTTAGGGTTAGCAGTCTCTCGCAAAGTCTCGCGGAAAGCGGTTATCCGCAACCGCATAAAGCGGGTAACGCGAGAGTTTTTTCGCCGGGAACAAGGCCGCCTCGCGGCTCTGGACTTCGTCATCGTAGCTTACCCCGACGCGGCCCGAGCCACCCATTCCGAACTTACAGAGACGCTTGCGCGACTATCGCAAAAAATATGTCAACTATGCGCAAAATCCTAGTCAAACTCATTCGCGGCTATCAGTATTTCCTGAGCCCCTGGTTGGGGTCCCGCTGCCGTTATTACCCTACGTGCTCTGAGTATGCAGCCGAGGCCATCACTCTTCATGGCCCGATAAAAGGCATGTGGTTCGCTATGAAACGCATAGGCCGCTGCCATCCCTGGCATGACGGCGGACATGACCCTGTTCCTCGTTAAGGTATTTTAAGAATCCTATGAATAATTTACGTCCTGCCCTCTACGCCCTTTTGGCCCTGATCCTATTTTTGTTGTGGAGCGATTGGCAGCGCGCCAACGCGCCCGCAGTCCGCCCGGCCGTAACGGCCACGAGTGTGCCGGCCGCGCCGAGCACGCGTCACGCCGGGACACCGTCCCCATCCTCTTCGGTAGCAGTCGCCCCCCCCTCAGCCCTGGCGCCGGTCGCGACCGGCGAGAAGGTCTTCGTCAAAACCGACACCATGGTGGCGACCTTGACCACCCGCGGTGGCGATTTTACCAGTGTTCTTATGCGCCACTATTTCGCGGACAAGAGCCACGGCAAGCGCCTCTATCCTTTACTGCGGCCGATGGACGGAACCCAAGGGTTTGTCAACCAGAGCGGTCTTTTGGGCCATTCTCGTTACCCGAACCAAAACACGCTGTACACCGTCGCGCATACCCACTATCAGCTCCAATCAGGCAAGCAACACCTGCGGCTGTCTTTTCATTGGGTCCATGGATCCGTTCAAGTCACCAAGACTTACATCTTTACGCGCGGAAGCTACTTAGTCGACGTTCACTACACCGTTCATAACCTGGGCCATCAGGCCCGCAGCGTCTATCTCTACAACCAGTTCGTCCATGTTTCGGCCCCTAAAACGAAGTTTTACGATTCGGAGCCGGTCTATATTGGGGCGGCGGTCTATACGCCCGCTACGAAGTACCATCAAATCCCGTTCGCCGATATGACCAAACACCCCCTACACGAGCAGTCCGCCGGCGGCTGGGTTGCGATCTCCCAACACTACTTTTTGGGCGCCGCACTACCGCCACCCGAGACCGCAGCCCTTTTTTATAGCGAGGTCCTGCCGGGGCCGCGTTATCTCGTGGGCTACAAAACCGCTCATCCCGTGATCGTGGCCCCGGGTGCCACCGAGACGCTTGCCACCCGCCTCTTTCTTGGGCCGAAGACGCCGGCGCTCCTCCAGGCCGCGGCACCAGGCCTTCGCCTCACGGTTGACTATGGCTGGCTCACAGTTCTCGCCCAACCCCTCTATGCGGTGCTGGCGCACCTCCAAGGACTGACCGGCAATTGGGGTGTGGCCATTATTTTGCTCACGGTCCTGATTAAGCTCATCTTCTTCCCGCTTTCAGCGACGAGCTTCAAGTCGATGGCGAGGATGCGCAAGCTTCAGCCACGCATGGCTGCCCTTAAAAAACAGCACGGCAAGGACAAGGGTGCCCTGCAAAAGGCGACCATGGAGCTCTATAAACAGGAGAAGATGAATCCCCTAGGGGGCTGTCTCCCAATGGTGGTCCAGATCCCGGTCTTTATCGCGCTCTATTGGGTCTTGCTAGACAGCGTGGCACTTCGCGATGCCCCGTTCATGCTGTGGATTCATAACCTTGCCGCCCCGGACCCCTACTTTGTGCTGCCCATCCTTATGGGCGTCTCCATGGTCTTTCAGCAGCTCTTGAATCCCGCCGTGATGGACCCGACCCAGCGCAAGGTCATGATGATCATGCCGGTCGTGTTCACGATATTTTTCCTGTTTTTCCCGGCGGGCCTGGTCTTGTACTGGGTCGTCAATAACATCTTATCCATCCTCCAGCAGTGGTGGGTCATGGCACGGATGGAGAAGGCCTAGCGCCGATTATGGACACCGGTACCATCTGCGCGATTGCCACCCCCTCGGGCACCGGTGGCATCGGCGTGATCAGGGTATCGGGGCCCGCGGTTGTGGCCTTGGCGCACAGCGTCCTCGGTCTGCTGCCGGTCGCGCGGCAAGCGACGCGTGCGCGCTTTCGGGACGAACAGGGGCGCGGCCTAGACGACGGTATAGCGCTTTATTTCCCAGGGCCGGCCTCATTTACCGGCGAAGACGTGCTGGAACTCCAGGGTCATGGCAGCCCCGTCGTCCTCGACCGCTTGATCGCGTCCCTGGTGGCCCGCGGCGCTCGCTGTGCCCGGCCCGGTGAGTTTACTGAGCGCGCCTTTCTCCATGGCAAGATCGATCTCGTTCAGGCCGAGGCGGTCGCGGACCTGATCGGCAGCGCCAACGAGGCGGCCGCCCGAGCCGCCTTCAGGACCCTCCACGGGGCGTTTTCCATAGCCCTTACCGCGCTCCAGGATCAGTTGGTGGGCCTGCGAACCCATGTTGAGGCCAGCCTCGATTTCCCCGACGAGGCCCTGGATATAGCCGATGATCAAGCGCTCGCCGCGTCACTTGGCGCGGTACGTGCCCAGATCGCCGAGACCCTGCGCCGGGGTCGCGAGGGAAGGCTTTTGCGCGAGGGCGCGCATGTGGTGATCGCGGGCCCCCCGAACGCCGGCAAATCGACACTCTTAAATGCCCTCGTCGGCCATGAGGCGGCGATCGTCAGTCCCAGCCCCGGGACTACCCGCGACCTCGTTCGGGAGCTTGCCATTATTGATGGTTTGGCGTTGCGCCTAACCGATACCGCTGGCCTTAGGGCCACCACCGACCCCGTGGAGCGCGAAGGGGTGCGGCGCGCGGAAGACGCCTTGGCCCGCGCTGACTGCGTGCTCTGGCTGGTCGACGACCTGGGGCCGCCCGACGCCCTGCTGCCGCCCATGGCGATCCCGACGCTCATCGTCTACACGAAAATCGACAAGACCGGCAAGCCCCCCGGTCGGCACGCTGGCGGCTTCGCGATCTGCGCGCCGACCGGGGCGGGTCTAGCCGCGCTCCGTGCGGGGATCCGTACCCAGATCCTGGGCCCCGAGAAGGTTGTGAGCGAGGAGGGCGCGTTCACTGCGCGCCGCCGCCACGTCGTGGCCCTAGAGGCCAGCGCCGCCGCCCTTGACGGGGCGGTTCAGCGCATGCGGGAGGGGAGCGCAGAGCTTGTCGCCGAGGAGCTCAAACGCGCACATCAAAGCCTTTGTGAGATTACTGGCCAATTTACCAGCGAGGACCTCTTGGGCCGGATCTTCGCGGATTTTTGCATCGGCAAGTGATCGGTCGGTATCTTTTCGGCGAACCGCCGCCCATGGCGATTTCCGCGGTTTAAGGCCGCGCCACTATCGTCCGCCGTTCATGCGGCGATCACCCACCCACAGCGAGGATGAGCCGTGTCATCTCCAGACGACCTCAAGGTGTCGCGAGCCATCATCGGTGCGCTTGTACTGCTGCTTTCGGCGGTGCTGGCCCTAGTCGCCGCGAACTCGCCCTACGGCCCCGCTTATCATCGTTTTTGGCACCTGCCGCACGTCTTTGCGCCGGGCCTCCGCATGACCGCCCGGGCGATCGTCAACAATGGCCTCATGACGCTCTTTTTTCTAGCTGTCGGCCTGGAATTAAAGCGCGAAGTAACCCAGGGGGCCTTACGCCACCCACGTGCCATGGCGCTTCCGCTGGTCGCAGCGCTGGGCGGCATGATCGTGCCCGCCATCCTTTACTACGCCCTAAACCGGCGCGGGATCGCGGCCGGGGGCTGGGGCGTGCCGATGAGCACTGACATTGCCTTCGCGGCCGGGGCATTGGCATTGCTTGGTCGGCGCGCGCCGCGCAACCTCATGATTTTTCTTTTGGCGCTGGCCATCGTCGATGACCTGGGGGCCATTCTGGTCATCGCTTTCTATTACACGCGCGACCTGAATCCGCCCGCCCTGGGGTGGGCGTTTGCGGTCTGCGCCGCGCTGGTGTTCCTCAACCGCCGCCGTGTTCGCGGTCTGTTTCCCTATCTTTTTCTCGGCGTACTTTTGTGGTGGGCGCTGTGGTGCGCAAACATCGACGCCCCGCTGGCCGGCGCCATCGTGGCTGCGACCATTCCGGCCAGCAGGCCGCCGGTTGTGCCTGAGGGCCGGCCGTGGACCGCCGCAGACCGCTTGGGGCGTCGCCTGGACCCCTATATTAGGCTTGGCGTCATGCCGCTTTTTGCGTTCGCCAATGCGGGCCTCGTTTTTTCCACCCACAACATAACCGCTCAGCCCACGGTGTTTTTTGGGGTGCTACTGGGGCTCGTTCTAGGCAAGTTCATCGGGGTCGGCGGCATATCGTGGCTCGCCTTGCGCTTTGAGCTCGTCCATCTGCCGACCGGGGTGGCGTTTCGCCATCTGCTCGGGGCGGCCTGGCTTAGCGGCATTGGCTTTACCATGGCGCTTTTCATTAACGCGCTAGCCTTTGCGCCGGGCGCCG
Source organism: Acidiferrobacter sp. (assembly GCA_035530915.1). Classification (GTDB taxonomy): domain Bacteria; phylum Pseudomonadota; class Gammaproteobacteria; order Acidiferrobacterales; family Acidiferrobacteraceae; genus Acidiferrobacter. Next base: position 75,110 of record DATKTV010000037.1, read on the forward strand.
AACGAACCGCAGGCCAGTTCGGAGTTCTCGCGGCTTCGGCCCTTGCTGCCATGCTCGGCATGGTCTGGTTGTGGCAGACGGCCCCGCGGTCACCCTAGGGTCGCGTAGTCGGGTCGCGAGTTCGTGCCACGGCCGGCGCGGCCGACCTTAGGGTCGCCGGCGGCTTGGATTGCCGCGCCCCGCCCTCCGTCGCGGCCGAAACCGCCGCACTTGGCGCCTCAGATCCGCCAGTGCGCCGTCATCCTGCGCGTAGCGTGTGGCCACATAGGCGCGGGTAATCCTTTCCACTTCCGCTTGAATGTCTGGCCGTGCTCGGGCCGCTCGCGTGGCGTAATCCACGGGCCCCTCGCTTAACCGCCGCGTGAGCCCAATCCTTGCCAGCCGGCGGCAGTAGCGCTCGTAGATCCGGTGCGCCGGGTCGCTCGGCGGGCGCGTACGCCCCCCCATCGCCTTGATCGCCGAGCCGATCAGGATCAGCAAGGCCAGGGTCACCACAGCCAATGACACTCGGTTAGCGTTTCGCCAACCGAGTCGTTGCAACAACGCCTCCTGGCGCTGCCAGTTGTAGTCCAGCACCCAATTGTCCCAGGTCGTGGTCGCCGCGTCATGCCAGAGCATGAGGTGGTGGGTAAGGCCCCCCCACCACGCGCGGTAAATGCTGTAATGGCCGGCCCGCTGCGCCAATAACAGCTGGAGTGCGCCCACGCCCTCATGAAGCGCCGTCGGGGCCACCGCGGCGGTCGGGTCGACGCGCCGCCAGATGCCCGCTACCCAGATCTCGGCCCAGGCGTGGGCATCTCGGTCGCGCACAATCACGTCCCCACCATCGGGATTGAATTCTCCACCGAGAAAGCCTACGACGATGCGCGTCGGCACGCCGGCCGCCCGCATGAGCGTCGCGAACGCCGATGCGTAGTCCTCGCAGTACCCAGCCCGCACCGTGAACAGGAACCGCCCGGTCGGGTCCTGTCCCATGGCCGGCGGTGTGAGGGTATAGACGAAATGGTGGCTGACGAAATAGGAAAGTACGCGGTTCGCGATCGCCCGCGGGCCGCCGGCGCCGCGGGCCAACCGCCGCGCGAGGTGCCGGATACGCGGATCGAGGTCGGCCGGCAAGGCCAAGTCTTGTCGGCGCGCAGCCGGCGTCAAGGCCGCTTGCCGGACCGGGGCGGCGCGCAACTCGTAACGGACCACGCGGCGAATGATGTGGCGGGCGCGCACGAGCGCGCCGCCTTCGAGCATGCCACCGCGGGGGGCGGCCAACGGCCAGTCCAGGGCGGGCACGACGCGGTTGCCGGTGGGGTTTAGGAGCACACTATAGGATTGCGTCGGCACGCCGCCAGTCGTGCCCGGGCGCGCCAACGGCGCCCCCGCTCGCCATGAGCGCCCGTTGGTCGCGGTGAGCACATAGGCCCGAAAATAGCGCACCTCTCGGGGTGGCCGCGAGCCCTGAAAAATCACGCGCATGGCGACTGCGCGCGACGACAGGAGTGCCGCCAAAGAACCTGGCCGCAGCACTGGGGTAAGGCCCACCTGCCCGAGCGGCTGCGGCGTGCCGTGCCAAAGACCGCCGGCGATCCGCGGGAACGCGATATAGGCCAGCAGGGCGAGCGGCACGGCCAGCAAGAGCAATAGGGCGCCTTGTCGCCAGCGTGCGCGCATCGCCGGCCCTTGGGGTTGCGCGATCACCGAGAGCGCGACAAATGAGGCCACTATGAGCGCCAGCGCGCCGAGACCCATAAGTAGGGTCGGCCGAAACAACAGGTCACCGAGCAAGGCTAAATAGCCGAGCAGCACCAGCATGACAAAATCCCGCCGATCGCGGGCCTCGAGGCACTTGACGCCAAGCAGCATGACCAAAAAGCTAAAGCCTGGCCGCTCGCCGAAAATCGTATGGTAGTGGGCCAGCACGAGCAGGATCACCAGCCCGGCCAAAAGCCATCTGACCGCCCGCGACGGCATGCCGAGATAGCGGACGCCCAAGGCGCGCCAAGCCAAGAACGTCCCCGCGGCCCCCGTGGCCCACCAAGGGATCTCGCCCACCAGCGGGGCGAGCGCCAACGCCACCAAGATCGCCACGATCGCGGGCAAGGTTGCGGGCGTCGCGCTAGTCGGCGTCGTCATACAGCGCCAGCGTTCGTAGACAGCCCTCAAGATGGGCGGGGCCGATACCAGGCGGTATGCGCGTCGCGCCGATTACCAGCCCATAGCGATATCCGCCACGCTCGGCCTCGAGCACCTGTCGACAGACGTAGCTCAGGCGCTGCTCGATGTCCCCTTCTTGCGGGAGCACAAGCCAGATCTCGCGCTCGGCGAGTCCCGCGAAGCGTTTGACCAGCAGGCCACGACCGGCGGCGACCGCCTTCCAGTGGATGTGCCGCGGGCTCTCGCCCTCCTTAAACGCCGCGAGGCCCATGAAATCCCCGCCACCGTCCTGGCTCGGTCCTACGGCCTCATGATCGGTATCGGCGCTCGCCTGCCCGCTTGGTAAGGCGGCATGGGCGGCGGGCGCGGGGTAGGCGATGGCCGGGTCTTGGAGGGCAATGCGCCGCGAAAATGCGCGCAAGAGCCCAAACGGGTAACGGCTATGTACGCGCACGACCGGCGCGGGGACGAGGCCGCGACGGGTCGTGTTCCAGGGGATCTCGACCATACGTCGCTCATGCGCGGCCAGATCGACGGTTAGGGAAGGGCCCTTGTCGGCTGTGACCGTTATCCCAAGGCGCGGTACTGGACCGGGGTTTACCACAATGACCTGAAAACCCACGGGCGACCTGGCAAAATCCGCGCGCGGCAGGCCTTCGTGTATGACTAGGCCCAAGAGATTGCGCTGGCTCATCGCAGACGACAAGGTCGCCGAGGCCGCGAGCAAGAAGGTGAGGGCGTAGGCTAGCCCGTTGCCATAGTTCATGGCCGCCAGCAGCACCACAAAAAGCGTACCGGCGAACCACAAGCCCTCGCCCGTCGGCAACAAATAGATGGAACGGCGCCCCAGGGTCCAAGCCGCTAGGCTCATGGCACGGCCACAATCTCGATGAGCTGCCGGACCTCACGCTCCGGGTCGCCGACCGTCAGGCGGTGGGCCAGCACCGCAACGGCCACTGCCTGGGTATCCTCCGGCAACGCGTGGTCGCGGCCGCGAAGGAGGGCCAAGGCGCGGGTGGCGGCGAGCAGGCCCAGGCCCGCCCGGGGCGAAAAGCCGCCGCCCCATAACGGCAGCGTACGACTTGTGGCCAAGAGGTCTTGAATGTAGTCGAGCAGCGGGCCAGCGACATGCACGGCCGCGGCTTTCGCGCGCAACACCAAAAGATCGGCCGGGCTTAAGATCGCCTTTTGGGCGCGCGCCAAGACCTGCCGGTCGGTGCCGATCAGGATCTCGCGCTCGGCGGCGCGATCCGGGTAACCGAGCGTAAGGCGCATCAAGAACCGGTCGAGCTGTGACTCTGGCAGCGGGAAGGTACCGATCTGATGGTGGGGGTTTTGGGTCGCGACGACAAAGAATGGCCGCGGAAGCTCGTGGAGGACCCCGTCTACTGTGACCTGGCCCTCGGCCAGGGCCTCCAATAGCGCGCTCTGGGTCTTCGGTGTGGCGCGATTGATCTCGTCTGCCAGCAGCAGCTGGGTAAATATCGGCCCCCCATGAAAAGAAAAGCTACGCGTCTCCGGATCGAATATCGATACCCCGAGAACGTCGGCCGGCAAGAGGTCGGAGGTAAACTGCACGCGCTTAAACGACAGCCCCAAAACCGCGTGCAGCCCATGGGCCAGCGTGGTCTTCCCGACCCCCGGAACGTCCTCGATCAACAAATGGCCGCCCGCGAGCAGACAGCACAGCGCCAATCGAACAGGCTCGGCCTTGCCGACTAGGATCGACTCCAGCGCCGCTTGCGCGGGCGCCAACAAGGCCGTAGGTGAGATCAAAGAGTCCACTCGTTAGAGTATAGCGATGCGGAATGTCGGTGCCTATGACGGTCGCTGCCGCCCGCGCCGACCCCCAACCAAGGCGCCATCAGCTGATCTAACCTCGGCGCCCAGGCCGCGGCCCGGTCGCGGCCTGGGCGCTCATGCTATGATCGCGCCATCAGGGAGGCTGTCAGTGGAGTACGCAGAGCGCTACGAGGTGATTGTGGTGGGCGGTGGCCATGCCGGCACGGAGGCTGCGCTTGCGGCCGCACGCATGGGCCGTAAAACCCTGCTCCTCACCCATAACATCGAGACCCTAGGCCAGATGTCCTGCAACCCGGCGATCGGCGGGATCGGCAAGGGCCACTTGGTCCGCGAGATTGACGCTTTGGGCGGCGCCATGGGGCAGGCCGCCGATTGCGCCGCCATCCAGTGTCGAACGCTGAACGCCCGCAAGGGGCCAGCGGTACGCGCGACCCGCGTTCAGGCCGACCGGGCCCTTTATAAGGCCGCGATCAGGCGCGCCCTGGAGGACCAGCCCGGCCTTCATGTCTTTCAGCAAGCGGTAGATGATCTGGTCGTTGTCGGGCGCCAGGTGGAGGGCGTGGTGACCCAGATGGGCCTCACGATTCGGGGCGAGACCGTGGTGTTGACGACCGGCACCTTTCTGGCCGGCCTGATTCACATCGGCCCTAGCCAGTACGCCGGCGGGCGTGCCGGCGAGGCGCCAGCGCGCGCCTTGGCGGATCGGTTGCGAGCGCTCCCGTTTCGTGTCGGCCGCCTAAAGACCGGCACCCCGCCACGCATTGATGGACGCACCATCGACTTCTCCGTTTTGGCGGCCCAGGCGGGCGATACGCCCGCACCCTATTTCTCGTTTGCGCAGCCCACCCGCCCGCGCCAAGTACCCTGTCACATCACGTATACGACGACCAAGACCCACGCCATCGTGCGCGCGGCGCTTGATCGATCACCGCTTTATACGGGCGCCATCGAGGGCATCGGCCCGCGCTACTGCCCCTCGCTGGAGGATAAGGTTGTCCGGTTCGCCGACAAGGGCGCGCACCAGATCTTTCTCGAGCCCGAAGGTCTCACGACGCCCGAGGTCTATCCCAACGGCATCTCGACTAGCCTCCCCTTTGATGCGCAATGGGACTTCGTGCGCTCGATCCCCGGTCTCGAAGGTGCCATTCTCACTCGTCCAGGCTATGCTATCGAATACGATTACTTCGATCCGCGCGACCTGAAGCCCTCCTTAGAGACCCGCGCCCTAGAGGGCCTATTCTTTGCCGGACAGATTAATGGCACCACGGGCTATGAAGAGGCCGCGGCCCAAGGCCTGCTGGCCGGTATTAATGCCGCCCTCAAGGTGCGCGGCCAAAAGGCCTGGTGGCCGCGGCGCAATGAGGCCTACATCGGGGTTTTGGTGGACGATCTCATCACCCAGGGCCTCACTGAGCCCTACCGCATGTTTACGTCGCGCGCCGAGCACCGCCTGCTTTTGCGGGAGGACAACGCCGATCAGCGGCTGGGTGCCGTGGCCTATGACCTGGGGCTCATCGACGCCACGCGCTATGAGCAAATACTCGAGCGCAACGCCGCAGTAGAGCGCGAGCGCGCGCGCCTTAGCGCCGTTATCGTGCACCCCGGAGACGACCGGGTCATGGCGCTTCTGGGCCAAGATCTGGCCCGCGAGCATAATGTTTTGGATCTCCTGAAGCGCCCGGGTGTGACGTACCGGGATGTGGCAACCTTAGCGGGGGCGACCGCAGCGGGGCTTGTCGAGCCCAAGGCCCAAGAGCAGCTAGAGATTGCCGTTAAGTACGAAGGCTATATTGCGAGACAAGACGATGACATCAAAAGGCGCGCCCATCACGAGGAGCTCATGCTACCCCACGATCTTGACTATCAGGCCGTACATGGCTTGTCGACCGAGGCGCGGCAAAAGCTTGCCCGCCATCGTCCGGCCACCCTTGGACAGGCCGCGCGGTTACCGGGCATGACGCCAGCAGCCGTTTCCATCCTGTTAATACACTTGAAGCGTCTCCGGGCCTGACGTGGCGAGCACCCATAAAGACGAAACCTCGTGGCGCTTGGCGGCCCAGCGCCTAGAGGAGGGCGCACGCGAGCTGGGCCTTGCCGCAAGCCATGCGACCACAGAGCGGCTCCTGGCATATCTCGAGATCATGAGCCGCTGGAACCGGACCTTTAATCTCACCGCGATTCGCGATCCCGAGGAGATGGTCACGCGCCACATTCTAGACAGCCTGGCCGTACTGCCGCACATTCCCGCGGGCACGCTCTTAGACGTCGGTAGTGGTGCTGGCCTTCCCGGCATCCCCTTGGCGCTGATCAATCCCATCCGGTCCGTGACCTTGCTCGACAAGTCTCACAAGCGCGTGGATTTCTTGACGGAGGTCGCGGCCCAGCTCGTCCTTCCCAACGTCACGCTCGTCTGTCAGCGTGTCGAGGACTATCGGCCTGCGCGCCCCTTCGATGTGGTGATCGCGCGTGCCTTTGCAAGCCTGCACGACATCGTCACAGCAACCGACCACCTCTTGGCCGAACACGGCGTTCTGATCGCTATGAAGGGCGCGCTACCCACAGAGGAGTTGGCCGCCATCGGGCCACCCTTCGTAGTCCGGGCCGTTCACGCCATGCGGGTCCCCGGTCTTGCGGCAAAGCGCCATCTTTTGGTGTTGGCGCGCGCCCCATGACGCGCGTGATCGCGGTGGCCAACCAAAAGGGCGGGGTTGGCAAAACCACCACCAGCGTCAATTTGGCAGCCGCGCTCGGCGAGCGTGGCCGGCGTGTGCTCTTGATCGATCTCGACCCCCAGGGCAACGCCACCATGGGGAGCGGGGCCACGGACGGCGCAAGCGGGGTGTATGACGTCCTGCTGGCGGACGCGGACGCGGCGAGTGCGGCCGAACACCTGTCCTGCGGCTACGATTTGTTGGCAGCCCATGCCGATTTATCGGGTGCCGAACTGGAGCTCGCCTCGGTGGCGCATAGAGAACGGCGCTTGCTGGATGCTATCACCCCGCTCCAAGGGGTCTACGATTACATTTATATCGATTGCCCGCCCGCGCTCAACCTGCTCACGGTCAACGCCATGGTGGCCGCCGATGCCGTCCTGATCCCCATGCAGTGCGAGTATTATGCGCTCGAGGGCCTGACGGCCTTGCTGTCGACCATTCGCCGGGTGCGCGCCGCGCTCAACCCATCGTTGACGATCGACGGTCTTTTGCGGACGATGTTCGATCCGCGCAATAGTCTGGCAGTCGAGGTCTCAGACCAGCTGGCGCGCCATTTTGGCAACCAGCTCTTTCAGACCGTTATTCCCCGTAACGTGCGTCTAGCTGAGGCGCCGAGCCACGGGAAGCCCGTGATCCAATATGATCGGCTCTCCAAGGGTGCGCAGGCCTATCTGGCGCTGGCCGAGGAGATTTTGGCGCGCGAGACACTAGATTCGGTAGGAGAGGGTTCGATATGAAGGAAAAAAAGCCCCGCTTGGGGCGCGGGCTAGACGCGCTTTTCGGGGACAGCCCACCCGCTAGCCCAGCGGCAGAGGTCTTTAGGGTCCTACCCGTAGAGCGCCTGCAGCGCGGTCGTTACCAGCCGCGCACACACATGGCCCCCGAGGCACTAAACGAGCTTGCCGAGTCGATCCGTGCCCAGGGGGTCGTGCAACCGATCTTGGTGCGCCCGCTGAAGAACGGTTTCGAGATTATTGCCGGCGAGCGGCGGTGGCGAGCGGCGCAACTCGCGGGCTTGACCGAGGTTCCGGTGATCGTTCGCGACATCCCAGATCAGGCGGCCATGGCCGTCGCCCTGATCGAGAACATCCAGCGCGAGGACTTAAACCCCATAGAGGAGGCCGCCGGCCTGCGGCGCCTGCAAGAGGAGTTTAATCTCACACACCAGGAGATCGCATCTCGTATCGGCCGGTCCCGGACTGCGGTTACCAATCTCTTGCGACTCTTGGGGCTAGCGCCCGAGGTGCGCGTGCTGCTCGAAGACAGCCAGATTGAGATGGGGCACGCGCGTGCCCTACTGGCTTTGCCCGCCGAGGCCCAGGTCGCGTTGGCGCGCGAGGTGGTGGCGGGTAGTCTGACTGTTCGAGGGACTGAGCGGCGGGTCCAGCAACATGGCGAGCCGCCAGTGGCGGCGCCGGCGCCCGACCCCGACGTCGCGGCCTTGGAGCAGCGCTTGAGCGATCAACTCGGCGCGCGCGTACGCATCCAGGCCAAGCGCACAGGCGCGGGCCGCATCACAATCGACTATCATAGTATGGACGAGCTCGAAGGCCTGTTGGGCCGATTTTCCTGAGGGGGGATTTGATGAAGCCGTGGATCATAGTCGCCGTTGCCCTTTTGGCGTGCACGCTGGGGGCGTTGCCATGCGCCGACGCCAATTTACAGACGTTGCGCCGCGACGCCCAAAAAGGTGTTCCGCGGGCGCAATTCGAGCTCGGGGAGCTTTATCAGTATGGGACTGGTCAGCCCAACCACTTGGTCCGCGCGCTTTCATGGTATGAGCGTGCCGCACCGAAGATCCCAAGGGCTGCGGTTCTGGCCCGACGTATCGCGGCCCAGCTTACGCCAGAGCAGCGCCAACAGGCGGCCGCCTGGGCCAAGCCGCAGCTCGGACCCCGTTAACTTCGCGCGGTTGTGTCTTCGCGGCCCCGGCCAAAGGATCCGCATGGGCTGCTTAGCCGCCGAGGACCTTATCGGGACGGATGCTTGACTGCCTCTGAGCGCGGATCACCATGACTTACGCCGCCAAAACCTTGTACCGGGGCGCCCGGCGCGTGCTGTGGTGGCAAGCGGGGCTTACCACGCTCGCGGGTATCGTGACCGCCCTGTTAGGTGGCCCGCATGGCGCCATTGGCCGCTTTTTGGCGGCCCTGGCGGGCGGCTCGATCGCGATGTTGAGCACCGTTTTGCTGGTTCATAGCGTTGGCCGCACAGACGCCCAGGGCGGTTCGGTCTCGGCACGGCTTTGGTTGTACGGTGGGGCCGTGACCCGCTTCCTTTTGGTGATTGTCCTGATCGGCCTGGGCCTGGGCCTCCTGGGCCTGTCGCCCCTGCCTTTTTTGGTGGCGTTCGGGCTGGGCCAGTTGGCGTTTTTAGCCGCCGGGCTCTCGTTGGGTCCGTGAGCGCCCACGCCCCAGGGCGATCATTGCTCGGTCGCCTGGTGCCAGGCCTTCTTAGGGCATCAGCGAAGACCGTTGCGAGGCCACGCGCGGTGGCAGGTGGTTTGGCGGCGTCACAAAAGGCCGCAAGAGACCAGGGCGATTCCTGGCCGAGGCAAATTCTCGGTGGTGGATGAGCCGCTAGTCGGTGTGCCCGCAACATTCAGCTGATCTTGCCACCATCCTTTTTCTGCCCGCGGCCTGTGGAGGCTCGGCCTGATCATGTTATTGTGTCGCCCGACAAATGGCAGGGGCCTCGCCGGAGAGGCCGGTTGAGCCGATTGCGCGCGGACAGTTAGGTCGCCGATCGCATGGTGAGGCCGCAAGCGGCGCGCACCTATTGGACGCGCCCTTTAAAGACCCGCCACCAACCTGTCGCCCGAGGAGGAATAAATGGTTAAAAAGGACAAGATTGTGTCGCTCACCTACACCCTCCGCGACGAGCGTGGTGAGATTTTTGAGCACACGGATATGCCGATATCCTACCTGCATGGTTCCGGCCAGGAGCTCTTCGATAAGATCGAGAAGGCGCTGGAGGGCCGCTCGGTGGGGGACTCCGTGGAGGTAGAGCTTATGCCTGCCGAGGGTTTCGGCGAGCATGACCCCGATCTTACGTTTACCGACGACATCGAAAACGTGCCACCCGAGTTCCAGCGCTTGGGTGCCGAGGTCGAGGCCGAGAACGCCAAAGGCGAGACCGTTCACTTCGTCGTCACGAACATCGCTAACGGCAAGTTAACTATCGACGCCAACCACCCGCTCGCGGGCCAGACGGTGCGGTTTGATGTCACAGTCGAGGCGATTCGCGATGCCACCCCAGAAGAGCGACGCATGGGCAGGCCCGCGCAGGCGATGCACTAGGGCCTCGCCCCTCGGGCATTGCCTTTATTCCACAAGACGACTCTAATAACACGCTATGCAGGGCTCGCTTTCTCCTCTTGAGGTTATCGTTTTGGCGGCCGGCCAAGGTCGGCGTATGGCCTCGGCCCTGCCTAAGGTCTTGCACACGCTGGCCGGGCGACCCTTGCTGGGCCATGTTCTTCAGGTTGCGGCGCGTCTAGAGCCGCATGCCATCCATGTCGTTTATGGCCACGGCGGGGACGCGGTCCGCAAGGCCTTCGATCAAGCCCCCGTGCATTGGGTCTTGCAGGACGAGCCGCGCGGAACGGGAGATGCCGTGCGCTGCGCGCTGCCGCACGTGGGCGCCGACGCCCAAGTCCTCGTGCTGTTGGGCGACGTCCCGCTGATTACCCAGGCCACCCTGGCCGCGCTCTCCGACCGCGCCCGCGCCGGGCTTGCCTTGCTCACCTTTCATGCCGAAACCCCCAATCATTATGGGCGTATCGTTCGCAACGATTTGGGCGGCGTTGAACGCATCGTCGAGTGGCGGGACGCCACCACAGCTGAGCGTGCCCTAACCGAGGTCAACGCGGGTATTCTGGCGACCTCAGCCGAACACCTGCGGCGTTGGGTTCCGCGCCTAAGCGCCGCCAACGCCCAAGCAGAATTCTATTTGACGGATATCGTAGCGCTCGCTCGTGCCGATGGCGTGGCCGTCGATGCGGTCACCCCCGAGGCCCTGTGCGAGGTCCAAGGCGTCAATAGCCGAAACGACCTCGCCGCGCTGGAGCGCGTCTTTCAAGAGCGCGAGGCCAAGACCTTGATGGCCGCTGGGGTGCAGCTTATGGATCCCCACAGGTTCGACGTCCGTGGCGCCCTCACAGCCGGGCGCGACGTGTTGATTGATGTGAATTGCGTGTTTGAGGGCGAGGTGACCTTGGCCGACGGGGCTATCGTCGGCCCCAATTGCCTGATTCGCAATAGCCGGGTCGGGCCCGGTGCGCGTATTGAGGCGCAAAGCGTCGTCGACGGCGCCGAGATCGGGGCGAACGCCGTGGTTGGGCCCTTTGCGCGGTTGCGCCCAGGCACTTGCCTGGAGGCCCATGTGCGGGTCGGCAATTTCGTGGAGATCAAGGGTTCAACCGTCGGGCAGCATTCCAAAATCAACCACCTGAGCTATGTGGGAGATACGACCGTCGGCGCGCACGTCAACATCGGCGCCGGCGTCATTACTTGCAATTACGATGGCGCCTACAAGCATCGCACGATCATAGGCGACAACGCCTTTATCGGCTCGGATGTGCAGTTGGTGGCGCCTGTGGAGATCGGGGCGGGCGCCACGATTGGGGCTGGCTCGACCGTGATCCGGGATGCGCCAGCGGGCGAGCTTACGCTCAGTCGCGCCACCCAAACGACGGTCAGCGGCTGGCGCCGTCCAGAGAAGAAGTAGGCACTTAAGCGGCGAGGAGTGGTTCATGTGCGGGATTGTCGGAGCGGTGGCGGAACGCAATGTTGTTCCGATTCTGATGGAGGGCCTGCGCCGTCTCGAATACCGCGGCTATGATTCGGCGGGTATCGCCCTCATCGATCGCGATCAGCGCCTCGTGCGCGCCCGCTCGGTGGGCAAGGTCCGCGATCTTGAGGCGTGCCTCGATGCCAATATGGCGGGCACCACGGGCATCGCCCACACTCGTTGGGCTACCCACGGGCGCCCCACGACCGAGAACGCCCACCCCCACATCTGTCGCCACGCCGTCGCCTTGGTCCACAATGGCATCATTGAAAACCACGCCGCCCTGCGCAAGGCACAGGTGGAGCTGGGTTACGAATTCACATCGGAGACCGATACCGAGGTCATAGTCCACGAGATCCACCGCCGACTCGAAGAGACGGGCGACCTCTTAACGGCAGTCCAGGCGGCCCTGCCCGCCTTGCGTGGCACCTACGCCCTTGGTGTTATCACGAACCGCGAACCCCACCGCCTCGTCGCGGCCCGCCGCGGGAGCCCCTTGGTCATCGGCGTGGGCATTGGCGAGCACTTTGTCGCCTCCGATGCCGCAGCCCTTTTACCGGTCACTCAGCGCTTCATCTTCCTAGAAGACGGCGACGTAGCCGACCTCACGCCCGATGCCGTTACCATCTATAACGCAGAGGGTGACCGCGTGGAGCGGCCAGTCAAGCACAGCGAGCTGTCGGCCGATGCCGTTGCGCGCGGCGAGTACCGCCACTACATGCTAAAAGAGATCTACGAACAGCCGCGGGCGATAGCCGATACGCTGGAGAACCGCATCGGTCTCCACTCCGTCTATGCGGAGGCCTTCGGCCACGCCGCGCCCGCTATTTTCGAATCGACGGAGGCGGTGCAAATTGTCGCCTGTGGGACGAGCTATCATGCCGGCCTCATAGGCCGCTACTGGCTGGAGGATCTAGCCGGTATCCCATGCACGGTCGAGGTGGCGAGCGAATTTCGTTACCGCAAGCCGCAAGTGGCTCGCAACGCCCTGTTCGTCACGCTGTCCCAGTCCGGCGAGACAGCCGACACCTTGGCGGCGCTCGCCCATGCCCGCACGCTCGGATTCGCTCACACCTTGAGTATTTGTAATGTACCGGAGAGCTCGCTTGTGCGCGGCTCGGAGCTGACCCTCATGACGCATGCGGGCCCGGAAATCGGCGTGGCCTCGACCAAGGCGTTTACGACCCAGCTAGTCGCCCTGCTCCTGCTGGTGGTAGCCCTTGGCCGCCGCCACGGTGTTGATACCGCTACCGAGACCCGCGTCGTGGGCCTGCTGCGCAGCCTGCCGGGATTGGTTGAACAGGTCCTGGCGCTCGATTCCGCAGTCCAGGCCTGGGTTCCCTTTTTCACCCACAAGCAGCATGCGCTCTTTCTTGGGCGCGGCACGCAATATCCGGTCGCAATGGAAGGGGCGCTGAAATTAAAAGAGATCTCCTACATCCATGCCGAGGCCTATCCTGCGGGGGAGCTAAAGCACGGCCCGCTCGCCTTGGTCGATGCCGATATGCCAGTCGTGGCGGTGGCCCCGAACAACGAACTTTTGGAGAAGCTTCAGTCCAACCTTCAGGAAGTGAGGGCCCGGGGCGGGGAGCTTTTCGTGTTTGCTGATGTGAGTAATGGGATTTTGGAGGATGCCCAAATGCATGTCATTTCGGTGCCCCCCTCAGACGACCTGCTCGCGCCTATCGTATACACGGTTTTACTGCAGTTGTTGGCCTATCACGTCGCGGTCTCCAGGGGCGCCGATATTGATCAGCCCCGTAATCTCGCCAAGTCGGTAACAGTGGAATAAGGCCACACGATCGCCGATATTTTGATGTGGCGGGATCATAAAGCTGGCAACGCCATTTTAAACGTACCATTATTGATACAGTTTAAATGTGAACAAACCTACACCCGAAGTCAGATTCTTCAAGACAGATGGCGGCACTGGGCCAGCGCGAGATTGGTTACGCAAATTACCGGCTATCGACCGCAAAACGATCGGTGAAGATATCAAGACGGTGCAGTTTGGCTGGCCTCTGGGTATGCCACTAGTTGCACATCTGGATGGTGACGTGTGGGAGTGCGGGTCAGGCTGGATACGCGCATGAGCAAGAAAAACATCGGAAGAAGCAATACTGGACGAAGCAACAGCGGTAGCCGTTAAGCGTGTCATCGCTTGGCAAATTGACCAAGCCCGCCGCGCAAGCCCCGGGATTTATCCCTGGGGTCAGCGGCGTTTGGCGTCATTATGCAGGGATCGTATAATACTCAACATGATGCCCAAAAAGTCCGGTCCCTCCTTTATCTTAGAACTGCCGTTGCGGGTCAGCCCGCAAGAAAGCCGGGTACTTGCCGTGCGTTTCGAGGCGGGACGCCAGTTGTATAACGCCGTCCTGGGAGAGGCGCTGCGA
>DATKTV010000038.1:0-7579 GCA_035530915.1 Acidiferrobacter sp.
CCTCCATTGCAAGCCCTTGTACACCCCGACAGACATCACCCCACCTAACGCCTATCCCACCCTGGCTCGTTTACACCGCCACACCCACAAGCCCCGCCTGATGATCAAGCCGATACCGTGGGGAAAGTCGGATAGAGCCACAAATATCAGCTATATTCGTCGCAAGCGACCTCGCATGTCGGCGAATACTATTGACATTGTTCGCATGCAACATACGTTTCCATACACATGAACATAATGGCGTGTTATGTAATTTTGACAGAGGGTTAACGTGGCGCCTGATTTGTGGTAATATCATCTTACTGCATGGGGTTATTCGTTTATCCTGCCGATAGGCGGCGATCGGAGATCCTGATTTTTTACAAGGGACATCGGAGCCGTGATGGCTTTCGTTTTCCCGCCACGACAAACAATCCGGTACGCCGATGGCGCCTGATCCGTACACTGCGGTGTGGCGAGCAGCTTTGCTGCGTCACATTTCCGACGCCTGGCGCAAGAGGGGTCGCATGAAGGCAGAAATCCGACAATTCCCGCAACCGGCATGGATGCATGACATAACAACAGACCGTGTGGCCGTGATCGGGGCTGGAGCCTGGGGTACGGCGCTTGGCTCCGCCTTCCAGCGGGGCGGCTATAACGTGATGCTGTGGGCGCGCAAGGAAAAGGTCGCGCAGGCCATCAGCGACGAGCGGGCCAATCCGACCTATCTTCCCGACATTCGGCTCCCGGAAGGGATATCCGCGACAACCGACATGGGTGATGCCGTCGCCGATGCCACTGCCATCATCCTTGCTGTGCCAACCCAGGCGCTGCGTACGGCGGCGATGCGGCTGAACGGAATGCTTCCGCCTACGGCACCGATTCTTCTTGCCTGCAAGGGTCTGGAGAAAGGGACCGGCGCGCTGGCGACCGAGATCGCCGAAGTGGCGTTCGGCAAAAGGCTCATCGGCGTGCTCACAGGGCCGGGATTTGCCGCGGCAGTCACCCGCGGCGAGCCGACGATGCTTACGCTTGCCATGAACGCGCTGGCCTCCGATGCCCCCCTGCACCGCGCAGCCGTCGTTTTCGCCGATGACGTCACCACGCATCTTGCGGGGTCCCGTATCACCGTGACCCAGACTGATGATGTCATGGGTGCACAAGTGGGTGGTGCACTAAAGAACGTTGTCGCCATCGCCTGCGGCATGGCGACAACGATGGGATACGGTGAAAACGCCGTGGCCGCGCTGGTCACGGCCGGCCTCGAAGACATGCGCCGACTGACTGCGGCCTTGGGCGGCCGCGCGGAGACGCTTCTGCAGAGTTGCGGGGTAGGCGATCTCTTCCTTACGTGTAGCAGCGCGCAGTCGCGCAACTATCGCCTGGGCGCCGCCCTCGCCCGCGGCACGACGCCAGCACCCGATGTCATCGAAGGCATTGGGACCGCAGATGCTGTGCGGGTTATCGAGAAAACACATAGTGTAAGCCTACGCCTTCCCCCCCTTATCCGTGCCCTGTGGGCGCATCAGATCTCGCCCAGGCAGGCCCTCGACCGCATGCTTTGCGGAGCCTAATTTGCCCATGACCACGAAGAACAAGGCAGCATCCACCATTCTGGCGACCGACCTAGATGGCACGTTTCTCGGCGGCTCACAGGGAGAGCGCGACAGCCTCTACAGGTGGATCGCGACACACCGGGACGACATCACCCTGATCTTTGTGAGCGGACGTGATCTGCCCTTCGTGCAGTCACTCTGTAACAGTCTTCCCATACGGCCGGATCATGTCATCGGCAATGTCGGCACGACGGTGGCCTGCGGGCCGGACCTCAAGCCCCACCCGGAACTGGAAGCGTGGCTCGATGCCTGCTGGCCGAGCGGAGCCTGCACCCAGGTCGACGCGGTTCTCGACACATTCACCGACCTCACCCCGCAGCCAGCGGTCGAGGGTCGGCGCGTTTCCCGTTATTACAACGACGCGGCGCAGGCAGAAACGGCTGCGGCAGCGGTACGCACACTGGGCTTTGATGCGCTCTGCTCGGATAACCGGTTTTTTGACGTGCTCCCGCGCGGCGTCCACAAAGGGGCAACGCTTCTGCGGACCCTCGCGGCGCTTGGCCTGCCAGCGGAACGAACGCTGGTTGCCGGCGATACGCTCAATGACCTGTCCATGTTCGACACGGGATTTGCAGGCGTGGCCGTGGGCAACGGCGAACCAGCGCTGCTGACCGCAGTACGGGATATGCCCAACGTACATTGCAGCCCCTACCCTGGGGCGGCCGGCGTCCTTGATGCACTGCTGGCCTTTCATGAAGGGAGAACACCTTATGGGTAAACCACTTGTCATCGTCTATCATCGCGAGCCGTATGAGGAACACGTCGTCGACGGACAGGTAGTCCTCAAGGAAAACCAGAGTCCTAACGGGATCGTCCCGGCGCTGAAGGGGTTTTTTGGCAACGTCGAGCGCGCGACCTGGGTGGCATGGAAAAAATCCCCCGCTGGAAAGCGCCCCTCCTTCCCGCGACGGATCACCGTAGAGGACAGCTACGGCACCTATCAGGTCGCACGTCTTCCGCTTGATGCCAACCAGATTCGGCAGTTCTACCATATCACCTCGAAAGAGGCGCTCTGGCCGGTCATTCACAGCCTGCCGTACGCGTTCAGCACCGAGCATACGGACTGGGCCACCTTCCAGGAAGTGAACAGGCGCTTCGCCGAGGCGGCGGCCGAGGAAGCCGCTGCCGACTCGGTCGTATGGGTACATGATTACAACTTGTGGCTTGTTCCAAAATACCTGCGCGCGATGCGTCCGGATGTGAAGATCGCGTTCTTTCATCACACGCCGTTCCCGTCACCGGATATTTTCTGCATCCTCCCCTGGCGCAATGAGATCCTCGAAAGCCTGCTTGCATGCGATCTGGTCGGCTTTCATGTTGCACGTTATGCGCGGAATTTTTCCGCGCTCGTAGAGGCCTTGCGGCAACAGGCACAGGTAGAGAGCGCACCCGTGCCGATGCATTTGCGCCACGAGGGCATTGCCCTCTCGGAAGACATCACGCCCGTGTCTGTGACCGTAGGCGGACATGTCACACTCATCGATGCGACGCCGATCGGCACACATCCCGAGCTCATTCGCCAGATCGTAAGCAGCGAAGAGGGCCAGGCCCGGGTGCAGGCGATCCGCGAGGACCTGAAGGAAGACATCATCATCGTCTCCATAAACCGGGTCGACTATACCAAGGGTGTGCACCAGATGCTGGAGGCCTTCGACCGGCTACTCACACGCCGGCCGGAACTGCATGGGCGCATCAAACTCATACTGACCGCCGTGGCGCCAGCCGACGGGATACGCATCTATCGCAGCGCCCAGCAGCAGATTGAACAGACTGTCGGGCGCATCAACGGCTATTACGGCACACTGACCTGGCTGCCCATCGTTCTCTCCACGCAGTCGATGCCCTTCGAGGAGGTTCTCTCCTGTTATCGCGCAGCCGATATCTGCTGGGTCACCCCGCTGCGTGACGGCCTGAATCTGGTTGCCAAGGAATTCGTAGCGGCCAACGAGGACGGTGATGGCGTGCTGGTCCTGTCGGAATTTGCGGGCGTTGCCGTCGAACTGCAGGGCGCGGTGCTCACCAACCCCTACAGCCGCAACTCCATGGACAAGGCGATTGACGAGGCTATCGACATGCCGCGCGCCGAACGTCAGCGGCGCATGCAGTATATGTGTGAACAGGTCCAGCGCTTCGACATCCGTCGCTGGACAGACCACGTCTTGAACCTTTTCGACAAGATCAGCGAGGACCCGGCAAGCAAGACCGCGTGAGATGGCGCGACCGGATGCACGGTGCCCTGGGATCAGGCGCCCAGGATCCACTCCCGCGCGGCCGCCATTTCGTCATTGCTGAAGATCCGCACGAGCCCCCCTATGGTGAACCCAAGAAGCTTGATGCTGGTACGAATCCAGGCGATGTCGGTGACTACCGCGACCCGTTCCCAGACCATCATATGGGAGAATCCAACCTTGAGATCATCCCACATCGCGGTAGTGGAAAAGCCGGTGCACTCGGGGCCGATGTGGTAGAAAAGCCGTACCCTCTCGTGGCGCTTCAGCGTGGCCTCGACTGCCGGTATGACTACCGACTCGTAGTCTTGCGCAGTCACCTGCCCACTCGCCACAAGGCCAATCACATGCGACGGCAGACCGGGCATGAGCGTAATCATGACGTGATCCTCCAGTATCCTTGCGACAATCCACTATTCTGGCGTATCCGCTCAATTAACCCCGTACTCCCCCTAACCTCATAAACCCTTACGCTTAGGCCCTCACATCTCTTGAGGAGCGAAGGTATGGCGGTTGTTCGATCCACCGAAGCATGGCAACAGCTGTTTGCCGAATATGACGCCAGTGATGAGAGCGCGCGGGATTTCTGCGCGCGCCATGGTGTGCGCTTGACCTACTTTTACCGCCGCAGCCAAGAGCTCCGCGGGCAGTCGGCAAGCAGGCTGGGCGGTGCGCCTCGGTCTGCGGCCCCGGCCGTGACCTCGGCCTTCATGTCGGTGCACGTCCCCCGACACACGCCCGCTGAGATCCGTTTGACCGTGGGCCGCACCGAGATCGCGGTGTCGTCTGCGGTGGCACCCGATTGGGTGGCGGCCCTGGTGCAGGCGTTAGCAAGGATTGCACTATGAAGATGTTTGTCAACCCTCCAGGGACGCGACAAGATCAAGATTTTGTATTGGGACCAGACCAGCTTTGCGCTCTGGATGAAACGCTTGGAGGAGGCCCGCTTTGTGTGGCCCAAGCGGATTTCGGAGACGGTGTGGACGCTCACCGAAGAGCAGCTTCAGTGGGTGCTGAATGGGTACGATATCACCCTCATGAAACCCCATCAATCTTTGCATTATCATCGGGTTTATTAGTGATTCCTTGTTTCGAATGCGGTATAATTATTGATATGAAAGAGCGCATTAACACGCTACCAGATAACGTCGAAATCCTCAAAGGATTAGTCGCTTAGCGCGATAGAGTGATCCTCACTCAGGCCGGTGAACTCATTGCGCAAGCCGGTGAACTCATCGTGCGTGACGAGACGATTACTGTGCGCGATGCCACGATCGAACGCTTGACGCGCCGCGCCGAACTCCTGCAAGAGCAACTGAACCTGGCCATCGCCCGACGGTATGCCGCGCGCAGCGAGAAGAGTCATCCCGGTCAAGGGCAACTCTTTGATGAGGCCGAGTGTGCGGCTTGTTTCCCAGAGATCCCAGACGGGATGACCGCAGTGGCCGGTGACGAGGCCGCAGACACGACGGTCGTCCCGGCCACACCCGCCCGAAGCCCGGCCGCAGGCCCTTGCCTGCGGCCCTCCCGCGGGTTGAGATCCTCCACGAGGTCCCCGCGGCCTTGCGCATCTGCCCCCATGACGGGCAGGTGATGAACGAGATCGGGGAAGAGATCACAGAACAGCTGGATATCATCCCAGCGACCATCCAGGTCTTGCGGCACATTCGGAAGAAATATGCCTGTGCCTGTGGGCGAGGGGGCGTACACACGGTCCCCTTACCACCCCAACCCCTCCCAAAGACCATGGCGAGCCCCGGACTCTTGGCCCATATCGTCGTCTCCAAATACCAAGATGCCTTGCCCTTGTATCGCCAGGAGACCATCTTGCAACGGATCGGGGTGGATCTCCCCCGCGCGACCTTAGCTTCGTGGATGATCAAGGCCGGCGTGTTGATCCAACCCCTGATCAACTTGATGCGGGATCAGCTCCTGGCCTATGACATCATTCAGATGGACGAGACCCCGGTGCAGGTCTTAAAAGAGACCGGCAAAACGGCCGAGTCGAACAAGCGTGCGCTGGCCCTCAGTATGCGCGACGGGACATCCAAGTCGCCCTCGCGCCTTCGGTCTCAGCGCAACTCATGATCTCTCCGCTCCGCTACGAGATGCCGCGGCCGTCCTGCGGGCGAGCCGTGCGCTTTTCTGGCGCACAAGAGGCTCGCCCACAATAACTGGACGGCGTGTCGATGTCCTTGCAGGTGGCCTACGGCCACCCGCCCGGACCTACGCCTCCCGCGGACTACGCGCCCTCGCTTCGCTCTCCCTGGCGCGCAGCGATCGTATCTGTGGGTCCAACGGGGCGGGCCGCCCGGTCATCCGATAATCCTTGTTTGACTATGACCCGAGTCGCGGGGCAACCGTCCCCGTACGCTTATTGGCGAGCTTTAAGGGCATCCTCCAAACCGACGGCTATGTGGGCTATTGCGCCGCGGTGCGCCCCAGGGGTTGATCCATGCTGGGTGTCTCGCGCATGCCCGGCGGAAGTTTGATGAGATCATTAAAGCGCAAGGCAAGCACCGTAAACCGGGCCTCGCCGAAGCGGGTCTGAAACAGACCCAAAGGCTCTATGCCGTGGAGAAGGCCGCACGCGACTTCCCGCCCGCAGACCGCCATCGCTATCGGCAAGAGCACGCGCGCCCGCTCTGGGATACGCTCCAGGCCTGGCTTGCCACCTGTCGCCCCGGCGTCCCCCCGCAAACGGCTGTGGGCAAGGCCCTCAGCTATCTCCATAACGAATGGGATAAGCTTGTCGTCTATCTCACGGATGGGCGGATCGAAATCGACAACAACCTTTGCTATGCCGCTAGCGGCATAATGCCGACTCCCGGATTATGCCGCGTCCCTCTCCAGAAGGACTCTCTCCATGCCATTTTATGATAGGTGAGTCGGCATAATCCATACGATTTCTTCAGGCTGGTAATCACGCTGGCCATGGCGAAATCACATGAAGATGACAGACACGATCGTCGGAGATGACCCACATATACTGGCATGCCGATAGGCATGCTCAAGGAACGCGCGCTCGCGCATGCCCAGGTGAGCGGCCTTGTGCCCGCTCGATATAAGGCCCCAGACCCCTTGCTTGCCTTCCTCGAGGGCCTTTGATAATGCCGACAACTCCCCTGACCAGAAACCGGGATTCCCCTGATATTGCCTTATTCGCCCCAGGGACGCGGCATAATCCGGGAGTCGGCATTACAAGACCGAGAACGCCTTGCGACCGTTCTGTGTCGGACGCAATTGGCTCTTTAGTGACTCGGTCGCCGGTGTCAACGCCTCGGCTAACCTTTATAGTCTCATCGAGACCTGTAAGGCGGCAGGGCTTGAACCCTATCATTATCTGCGCCGGCTCTTCACCGATCTCCCCACAGCGCAGACCGTGGAAGACCTCGAGGCCCTATTACCCCACGCCTTGGCCGCCGATCCCACGCTGCCCCGCTTTACGCCGCGGCGCTGACATCATCACCTCACCCCGGCGCCGGGGTGAGACCATACCTATCCTGATTGTTAAAGAACTGTTGCCACTCCGGTTGGCCCGTCCTGCCGATCGACCCCTCCATGGCCCACACGATATCAGCGTGAAGCGAGGTATGGGAGGGTGGGGTTAATGGAGCGGCCACCGATCCAGAGGGCGAGATCACCCAGCGCGTCGATCGTCTCGGCAGGCTGGAGTTTCTCCCCGTCAGTACGAACACCCCGCGTGATTCGCGGCTGTGGAATGAGTATATCGAGCGCTATCACTATCTGGGCTAT